>JAJPHW010000120.1 GCA_021325035.1 Terriglobia bacterium | reverse complement strand
CGGAGCCGCGTGGGTTTATGGTCCGTAAGTACATCTTCATTATCGCCAAGAGCTTGATCTTGAAGTGATAGCCGCTGCATCGGCTGACATTCCTGTCCGCCCTGCACTGTTATACTCTCGCCCATGAAAAAACTGGGCGTTTTTATTGCCGTACTTTTCATCTCGCACTTTACTTACGCGGCTTCCCGTGCCGCCGCGGTTCTCGATTCCCTGCCGCATACCAAAATAATTGATCAAGTCGCGATTTCTCCGGATGGCGCCAGCGTCGCCTACATCGTGAATGACGCATTGACTGTCACGACAATCGCATCCGGCGATTCGCATACGATTGCGCTGGAGAATAAGTTCCCCCTTCGCGAGCCCGCATGGTCGCGCGACAGCAAGCAACTTGTAGTAATTGCCGACTTGCCTGGCGAAGTCCCCGCGGCCCAGCTTTGGACGGTCAACAGCGACGGCTCCCAGCTCGCCAAACATGCCGACCTAAAAGGATTCGTGCAGTCGCCACAATTCTCGCCCGACGGTTCGACGCTGGCGATTCTCTTCATCGAAAACATGCCGCGTATGGCCGGGCCACTTGAGCCGATGACGCCCCTCGTGGGCGAAATCTCCAAGGCTGTTTACGAAGAACGCCTTGCCACGGTTGACTTGAAAACTAATCAAGTGAAGCAGATTAGCCCGGTCGATATGTACATCTATGAATATGACTGGATGCCCGATAGCAAATCGTGGGCAGCCATCGCTGCGCGAGGAAACGGCGATGCCGAGTGGTGGGTGGCGCGTATCTACTCCGTTTCGGCAGATACCGGCAAGATGCGTGAGTTATACAAACCCAAACTACAAATTGCCGATCCGCAGGTTTCGCCGGATGGCAAACAAGTCGCGTTTATTGAAGGTCTCATGAGCGACGCTGGCCTGACCGGCGGCGAGGTTTATGTTGTTCCTGTCGAAGGCGGTTCCGCGAAAAATCTGACGCCGGGAATCGAGGCGTCTCCCTCGGCCGTTGCATGGCGCGACGATAGCATCATCTTTGCCCAAAATATTGACGGCAACTCAGGCTTTGGCGTTATCGCTCCCAACAGTAAGCCCCGCAATCTCTGGGCGGGCGAAGAACTTACTGGAAAATACACCGACGCCTGGGTACCAAATGCTTCTTTCGCGCGCGACGCGATGACGACTGCCGTCATTCGTCAATCCGCTACGGCGCCCCCTGAAGTTTGGGCCGGACAAATCGGCAACTGGAAGCAAATTACGCATCTCAACGCCGGAATCAAGCCAGCATGGGGCGAAATGAAAAACGTTCACTGGATGAATGGCGACACGCGTGTACAAGGATGGCTCATGTTTCCCAAAGATTACGACCCAAGCAAGACATATCCGCTGGTCGTGAATGTGCATGGTGGGCCATCGTGGGCGTGCACATCCATTTGGGATCAGGGCATGATTGAGCCGGTTGCGGCGCAATCTGCCATGGGGTGGTTGGTACTTTGCCCCAATCCTCGCGGGAGTTATGGCCAGGGAGAGAAGTTCACGCAGGGAAATGTGCAGGATTTCGGCGGCGGCGACTTTACCGACATTATGACGGGAGTTTTCGCCCTTGCGAAGAATTACCCGATTGATGCAAAGCGCCTCGGCATTCGCGGTCACAGCTACGGCGGCTACATGACCATGTGGGCGGAAACGCAAACGACGCGCTTCGCCGCAGCGGTCGCCGGAGCCGGCCTTTCCGACTGGCTCAGCTACTACGGGCTAAATGATATTGACGAGTGGATGGTTCCCTTCTTCGGCGCGTCCATTTACGACGACCCGGTGACCTATGCGAAAAGTGATCCCATGCACTTTGTGAAAGAAGTGAAAACGCCGACGTTGATCTTGGTTGGTGATCGCGATGGCGAATGTCCCATGGAGCAATCGGTCGAATGGTGGCACGCGCTCGACGCGATGCACGTGCCTACAAAACTCGTCGTCTATCCCAACGAAGGCCATTTGTTCAAAAAGGCGGAAGATGCCCGCGACTATGTTCTCCGCACGCTCGAGTGGTTCGATGAGTGGTTTGGGAAGGCAAAATAATGTAGGCAGTTCGCCTCTATGCAACGCTCAGATACGTTGATAGGATGGCAGTGATTGCACGAATCCGTTATGAAATTCGAACGAATTCTTTTCTTAGTTCTGACCTGTGCCGCGTCAGGGTTCGGGCAAACGGCCCCACCAGTGGTAGAAAACGTCGTTTACGAGTTCCAGGCGACGACTACGACTTACGAAATTCCGACCACCGGGCTGGTGGCCGATAACTCGGGAAATCTATATGGCTCCCTTTTCGATGACCTTGGGGTATATGGAAGGATCTATCAACTCTCGCCGCCATCACAGGAGGGCGCCCCTTGGACATATACAACAATTTACACATTCCAGGGCGGAGCCGATGGCGACGCCGCCGGCCCCGGCGCTCTGACCACGGATTCTTCGGGCAACGTCTATGGCACGACTTCGAGCGGAGGCACATCGACAAATTGCAATCTGGGATGTGGAACAGTCTTCGAATTGTCGCGCCCTTCTGAGATCGGAGGACTATGGACAAAAACTACGCTGTACAGCTTCGGAGGCGGCCCAACCGACGGACAAAATCCCAACGGATATTTGATCTTAGATAAGGCCGGAAACCTTTACGGAATGACCCAGGCGGGAGGCAATCCCCAGTGCAATGTTATCCTTCCCGGCTGCGGCCTCGTTTTTGAGCTCTCTCCTCCATCATCGCCAGCGGGGAATTGGACAGAAACCGTGCTGCACTTCTTCCAGGGCGGCATAGATGGTGCGAACCCTTACGCCGGGCTTACCTTTGACGCCCAAGGGCGACTCTATGGCACTACCGCCTACGGGGGCCAAAGTGCGATGTGCAGAATTTTCGAAGGGTGCGGCGCCGTTTTCTCAATGCAGCCGCCTACCCGGCAAGGCGACAATTGGGGCGAGGAGGTATTGCTCCGTTTCAACAACTATATTGGGACGGGGGGCTTGAACCCGCGCAGTACGTTGACAATTCAGCGAGATGCAATTTATGGAACAACCTACAACGGACTAAAAGGACCGGTGATCTTCCAACTTTCTGTCCAAGACGGTGTTCCCACCGAGACGGTACTTTCCACATATCCCGATTTTTGTTTGGCTTTTAACTCGGGAGTTGTAAGTGATCCCTCTGGGAATTTGTACGGTGTGGTCATTTCCGCTAACAACGCGTGCAATAGCTACTCGGGCGTATATGAATTGTCACCTCCCCAAATAAATGGTGGTGCCTGGACGCTTACTAACCTTCCAATGCCCGATGGTACGAATTTGGTCGGAGGATTGACTCTATTCGATAAATCAATATATGGGGCAGCTGGCGGGGGTGTGGATCGCAGTTGCGAGCTATATGGAGCGTGCGGCTTGGTGTACTCATACACCTCACAAAAATAGGCGCGCCTCTCGCATGAAGACCCTGCTCAACCCCACCGACCGCGAAGAAATTCTTCGCCGAGTTTCAAACCTTCAGGTGGATAGTCCCCGCCATTGGGGCAAAATGCTTGCCGGGCAGATGATTTGCCATTTGAATGATTCTTTTCGCTCGGCTTTCGGCGAAAAGTACGCTAGCCCCAACACAAACTGGTTCAAGCGATCGATCTATAAGTGGATCGCTCTTTACATGCCCTTTCCCTGGCCGCACGGAGTAAAAACTCGCCCTGAGATGGACCAAGAGCTCGGCGGGACCGTTCCTTGCGAATTCCCCAATGACGTCGCCGACTTCCGGAAGCTATTCGACCGATTCTGTACGACCAAGCAAGACTTTGCGCCGCATCCCATGTTTGGCCAGATGACCCGCGACGAGCGCATGCGCTGGGCCTATCTTCACATTGATCATCACTTTCGCCAGTTTGGCGTATAGGTCCAGATGGTGTTTCCGGAATCGGGAATCTCTTCAAAATGAAATGCTTTGAAGTTCTCTAACGTAGCTTCAGCGCAGGCCGAAGAATGCTATTAAGCAGGCGCGATGTACAACTCTGTCCTGCAAACACCCACGACCATGTCATCCCATCTTTTGGCATTGCCACAGAGGTACGACCCAGCCTTCGTCGCGCTCTCTATCGTCATTGCGATTTGTGCGGCCTATGCCGCTCTCGATCTCGCCGGCCGTACTTCTTCTTCACATGGACGCGCCCACCTGGTTTGGCTTTTCGGCGGCGCTTCAGTCATGGGGCTGGGCATTTGGTCCATGCACTACATTGGGATGCTCGCCCTCAGCCTTCCCGTCCCGGTGCTTTACGATCTCCCGACCGTGCTTCTTTCATTGCTTGCAGCGATATTGGCATCGGGCATTGCCCTTCAAGTCGTGAGTCAACAAAGACTAGCGATCTTTCGCTTAGCTACCGCGAGCCTGTTCATGGGCGCGGGCATTTCCGCCATGCATTACATCGGAATGGCTGCCATGCGTTTGCCGGCAATATGCCAGTACAATCCGTGGATGGTGACGGCCTCAATTGTTATTGCGGTTGCCGTTTCCATGGTCGCGTTGCTGCTGACGTTCCATTTTCGCCTGGTCGGTTTTAATCGCGGCAAATCTGCAAGCGCAGTTGTCATGGGTTTTGCCGTCGCCTGCATGCACTACACCGGCATGGCAGCCGTTTCTTTCTTGCCCTCTGCCACCTCGGAAAATTCCACTCATGCGATCGAAGTCTCCTCTCTTGGCGCCATTGGCATCACTGTCGTTGCATTAGTCGTTCTCGCAGTCGGAACATTGGCCGCACTCATGGATCGCAGGCTATCGGCGCAAAACCTGGCGCTCCAAGCCAGCGAGCAGCGGTATCGTCTTCTTTTCGAACGTTCTCCTGCTGCCATCGGCCGGTGTTCGTTGAGCGGTCAAGTACTGGACTGCAACGATTCCTATGCTCGCATTTTGGGGTGCGAGTCCCGGGCCGAATTATTTGCTACCGGAGCCCGAGTGGTTTTCCTCGAACCCAGCCGCGATGCATTTATTGATACGCTCCGCTTTCAGGGCAGCGTCACTAATTTTGAGGTCCGCCTCCGCGGTAAGAACGGCCGCAGTGTGTGGATCCTCGAAAATGCCAACTTGTCGGAAGATCCAGTTACCCATGCACCCGTTGTAGAGGCCATGTTTCTTGATATTACGGAGAGAAAGGCAATCGAATCCGAGCTGAAAAAAGCGAAAGAAGCGGCTGAAGCCGCGAGCTCCGCGAAGAGCGAATTTCTCGCCAATATGAGCCACGAAATTCGCACGCCCATGAATGGTGTGCTCGGCATGGCTGACTTGTTATTGGATACGCCGCTAAACGCAGAACAACATGAATACGTGCAAACGCTTCGTCACTCAGGCGAAGCGCTCTTGACCATCATCAATGACATTCTTGATTTCTCAAAAATTGAAGCGGGCAAGATGTCAATCGAACCGATTGCGTTCGATCTGGCAGGGACAATCGAGGAAATAGCTGCACTGCTGCGCCCCAAAATGCGCGATAAGGGTTTGGAATTTACTGTGACGTACTCTCCATCGCTGCACAAGAAGCTAGTGGGCGATGCCGGACGCATACGCCAGATCCTTATCAATCTGCTGGGAAACGCGGTTAAGTTCACATCCCACGGCCATGTGCAGCTCAAGGTGGAAGATTTTAGTCAGGCGGCCGGCGCACCCATGCTTCGTTTTTCTGTCGATGACAGCGGCATCGGAATTCGCGAGGACAAACTGGACTCCGTATTCGAAAAATTCACTCAGGCGGACGCCTCCACCACTCGCCGTTTCGGCGGCACGGGGTTAGGTCTTTCGATCTGCGCGCGCTTGGTCAGACTGATGGGCGGCGAAATCGGCGTGAGTAGCCGCGAAGGCAAAGGCTCGACTTTCTGGTTCACTCTGCCGCTGCACGTCGCCGCAAACGAAGTTTTGCCCGAGGAGAATCTTGTCGCTGCACGAAGCGTGCCCGCTCAAATATCAACAAATTCGTTCCGGCCTCGTATTCTAGTCGTAGAAGACAACGGTGTTAATCTTCGTGTAGCTTCACGAACACTTGAAAATATGGGGTGCATCGTTGAATCGGCCGAGGATGGGGCGAAGGCCGTGGAGATGGTCAAAATGCAGGCGTACGACCTCGTTTTCATGGATTGCCATATGCCCATCATGGACGGTTACGAAGCGACTGCGGAAATTCGGCGGAGTGAATCTGGCGGAAAACGCGTACCCATTGTGGCCATGACCGCGAGCGTCATGCAGGGAGACCGAGAGCAGTGTCTCCGCGCTGGCATGGATGATTATGTCTCAAAGCCAATCAGCCGCTCCGAAGTGAGCGCTGCATTGCAGCGTCATATTCCAGCCCTAACTGCGGAAAAAGCCGCGGCTGTGGCACCGAGCCTTTAAGCTTTAATAAACCAGCCGAGCAACGCGGCGCCGGCGATAAGCCATGCGGAGTTGATCCGAAAACGTAACAAAGCGATTGCGCCGACGATAAAAATAGCCGTCGTCAGACGATCCACGATGGCCGAGCGGGCGAGTTGAAGGCAAACCACCGCGATCAGTGCGAACGATCCGGCAACGACGCCATCCATCACAGAACTGGCGAATCGCGAACTCCGCAACTTGGGAATCACCGGGCCGCACACCGCAACAAGTAAAAACCCTGGCAAAAATATGCCGAGCGTAGCGACCAAAGCACCGGGAATACCTGCAACCAGATATCCGATGAATGTAGCCGTCGTAAAAACCGGCCCAGGTGTGAACTGGCCGACGGCAACCGCATCAATCAGTTGCTTTTCGCTCAGCCAGTGTAATTTTGTGATGAACTCTGCGCGCAGAAACGCCAGCAAGACGTAACCGCTACCAAACACCACCGAGCCAATTTTAAGAAATGACAAGAACAGGCGCGAGAGGCTCACAGGAACCGCAATCGCGGTCGCAGTGGCGGCAACTATGCTAGCTGGAATCCATTTGCTTTTCGTCACGGTAAAAAATCCAGATGCAACGCTTCCCTGCTTTTTCAATCCCACAATTCCCGCAAGAATTCCCGAGATAACGAGCACGAACAGCGGATTCAATCCAAACAGATTCAACAGGAACGCAATTGCGGCAACTCCCGCCAGCAGTCTCGTTTTCACCGCAGTACGCGCCAGTTTCGACAGGGCCTGCAAAATGATGGCAATCACCACCGGCTTAATCGCATATAAGATTCCAGCTATTTGCGGCAATGCCCCATAGCGCACGTAAACAGAGGCCAACAGTGAGACTAGAATCGCCGCGGGAATGATGAAACAACATCCCGCCACGATCAGGCCGGGCCACCCACGCTGGCCATAGCCAATAAAAATCGCAAGTTCGGTCGAACTCGGCCCGGGTATTAGGTTCGCCGTAGCCAATCGATCCAGAAATTCTTCTTGTGTCAGCCAGCCACGCCTGGCCACGAATTCCTCTTCCATCATGGCAATGTGGGCGGCGGGCCCACCAAAGGCGATGGTTCCTAGTTTTAGAAAGACGAAAGCCAATTCGGCAAGAGAAACCGGTTTTTTCTCGCTGACTGCGGCGATATTCATAAATATAAGTATCTTCTAATCAATTACTTAAAAGATTAATGCCTGCATCTTGACAAATCTCCACTCACATTTGATAGACTGTTAGCACTCGACAACGTACATTGCTAACACAAAATCGTCGAGGAATATTAGGCTCTCAAACCAAGAATCTTAACTGAGAAGAACAACTGAAAGGAGCATCAACTATGGCTACCAAGTTTACCCCACTGCATGACCGGATTTTGGTCCGCCGTGTAGAAGAAGCAGGAACCACGCGG
>JAJPHW010000105.1 GCA_021325035.1 Terriglobia bacterium | reverse complement strand
GTGAGCGCCAGCTTGAAGCGAATGTAGGCGTTCATGTGGCTCTCCGGCACATGGTGGACGACTTGCCGCACCGTCCATCCGCCCTCGCGGTAAGGCGTATCGAGCTGCTGCGGCGTGAGTCCTTTTACCGCCGCCCGCAGCGCCGCCGGCGTTTGCTCAATGCTGGAAATCAAGTCGCTGCGTTGGGCCTGCGTGGGCGGGCCGTCATACACAAATTTGCCGATGGGATAGCGTGGGTCAGACATTATTGCCTCCAAGAGAATTACTGAAAATCAGATGAAAATGCCCGGCGGAAAGCTGCAATAAAAAAGGATTTGCGATTCCAATTACTATCGGCGAGGAAAAGTCTCAATTGCGTTTTTCCCACGCCCTCATTCGTGGAACCCACCGCTGTACGTTGCGGCAATATTCTTCATATTCCGCACCGAACATCCCGCGCAGTGTCGGCTCCTCATACAGTCGCACAAACAGATTGATTCCGATCATTACCGTAGCCGCCGCGCCGATCATGGCCCAGTTCGCCCGCCCGAACACCTCCCACAAGCCGATCCATCCCACAAAGAAGCCGACGTACATCGGATTCCGCACGTAGCGGTAGAACCCCACAACCACCAGCCGTTGCGGCGGGGCAAATGGCGCGGGTGTTCCGCGTCCGGTGTGGCCAAAGTCCCATATGCACCGCGATGCGACTGCGAACCCAAACACCGAGGGCAGGGCCGCAATCCATCGCCACGAGGCCGTGCGCGCCGCCTCCACGCGGAAGCCAAGCCATTGCGGCAGCAACCAGAACCACAGCGCAAAGAACGCAGTCCCAACGATTAACGATGCAATCGTCGTTGCCCACTGCACGCCGTCATCTTTTGATCGTGGAGTTCCAGTCTCTCCGCTCGCCATGACCACCCTCAATCACACGCGGAAAGTATGCGCCTAGATCTTAATGTATGGGCAAGCAACGAACTGGGCAGATCAATTGAAGATGGCACATTTACCGCCCTGAATTGGCCCATGCTTCAAATTGGGGATTGGCAGCCGACTTGGCTGAAGCTTAAACTTCTCTCTATATAGTCTCCGAAAGAGCAGCATGATGCCGTTGAGGAAATCACAAATACGAAGGGCTCGAGATATAGAAAGAGCCAAGAATATATTGGTCGCAATCGTTGAACAGAAGGTTGAAACTTACGTGTGTTATCGCCAACTGAATCTTCTTTATTGTTCTAACAGTTCCGGACTTGCAGAACTTAAACCGCTGTTTCGGATAGCGGGTGTCGATGCGAATGGTACTTTCAGTGTAACGGATGAATTGCTAGAGCAGATTGTGGCCATTTCCAAGCAACTATTGGTGGAATTTTCAAAATAGTCCGGTTGTCTATCTGACCATCGCCAACATTTTTATTGGCGCGGTTTTGCGTTGTGTAATTTTGCGGACGCAATCACCACGGCTGATCCACTGGTGGGCACTGCATCAAGATTTGCCACGTTTTCGAGATAATAGACGCCGTGCGACTGCATGTATTTATCCGCAGCTGAACTTGCACTCGACTCAATACTGGGAGCATCGATTCCGAGTCCAATAACGCCGCGGCCTTCCACGAGAAACCGGGCCGCATCCAGCGAATACCCTGAGGAATTGGAATTAGTTCGCAATCCGGTTTCTGCGATCACAACAGCATGCGGCGGAATTTCGCCGTGGATCTGTTCCCAATCCGCAATATCTTCCACCGAAATCTGATAGCCAGGATTGTTTTTCGCATTGGATCGCACATCGAGCACAACCAACGGCGCCGTCAGCCTGCCCGCGGGGATCTGGTCAACCGTCCCCATACCTGGGCGCGTGAGATCAACCACGTTGCTGAAGTCAGATGACTGCGGCGACGGGTCCGAATGGCGCTTGGCGAACAAGAACACCGCCAACACCAGAACATAACCAATGATGAAAGTACGGAACTTCATGCGTTCAAGTTTTGATCTTTCTTTTTGATGCAATTCGCGTGAGCTTCGATTTTCCGATGGGGTAACCACTGAGGCAAGGAACCTCGGGACATGTCCGGCGGGGATTGGGCAGAATTTAGCGCGAAAGCGCAAACAGAAATCTCAAGCCAGAAGAATCGCAACGCCGGCTGCAACCACGGTGCTGGCAAAGTTCACAGCGTCGTTGTTGAGTATCCTGCTGCGTTCGAGCGAAGCGCCGAGCAGGCTGTCGGTCATCATGCCGATCACGGCTGCCGCCCAAACCACGGTGAATTGGCGTGCCGGAACAATCCCCGACAACACGCACACCGCACCCACGATGGCTGCTGCCATGACTCCACCCGCCGTACCGCGCCGGCTGATGCCGCCATCGGTCCCCGCCGGAACATGGTCCCAGGTGGTGATGAGCCGGGGCTCTCTTTGGCTGGTCTGGCCCAATTCACTCGAAACTGTATCGGCCGCGGCCTCCGCCAATGCCGCTGCCATGGCCACCAACCAGACCGGATTTGCATGGAAAAAGCGGTAAAACAGGGCACAAATCGTCGCCGTGGCAAGATTTGCCAGCACTTGTGACGCCTGCCGCCCCTCCCGCTTTTCCGCAGTGCCTAATCTCTGTTTGCGCTGGTATCCAAAGCGCGTGGCCAGCCAGGTCAAGACAAATACGCTGAGCAGGGCCAGAATGGCCATGGGCCCAGCCCCTGTATAGATAAGAAAACAAACGGCAAAACCCGCGACCGCTCCAGAATTCGTCACCCCGCGTGTGAACTTGGCCAACGCGGTAAAGATTAGCGTGACCGCTAACGCTGCCCACGGATTTCCGAATTGTGCCGATGGAATCAATGAACTTAAAAATCTGCGTTCTCTGCGTGCTCTGCGGTAACGCAGCAGCTTTCCACGAACCCAGCTTGTAACTACTTGCTATTGTGGCCGTCTAACTGCCAACCCACGCCATCGTGCTTGAACTTTGGGTTCGGGGCGGATATTTCCGTCCGGCGGCGTTCTTGGTAGTCTAAACTCGTTTGCGAAGTGTGGCTTGCGGGCATCTCAATAAAAACGAAACCCGCGGAGTGACTCTATGGCTTCTGTTTGGTCGGGATATCTGACGTTTGGCTTAATCTCCATGCCGGTGCGCCTTCATTCCGGCGCGCGCAGTTCGGGCATCTCCTTCAACATGCTGCACCGCAAAGACATGTCGCGTCTCAAGCAGCAATATGTCTGCCTGAAAGACGGCGATGTTGTGGACCGCGCCGACATCGTGAAGGGATTCGAGTTCCGCAAAGACGAATACGTCGTCATCGAGCCGGAAGAGATCAAGAAAATCGAGCCCCGCACCGCCAAAACCATGGAGATCCTCGAGTTCGTCAAAGCCAGCGACGTAGATCCCGTCTATTTCGAGTCTTCCTATTACATGCTTCCTGAAGAAGCCGGCCGCCGTCCTTACGCGCTGTTGACCAAAGCGCTGGAAGAAAGCGAATACGTTGCCATCGCCAAGCTCACCATGCACAACCGCGAGTACACGGTGTTTTTGCGGCCGCATGAAGGCGGCATGATGCTCCACACCATGTATTACGAAGAAGAGGTCAAAAAAGTCGAAGGCTTCGGCGCGCCCGATGTTGAATTAAAAGACGCAGAAGTGAAAGTCGCTCATCAACTTATAGAAGCCCTCGCCGCCGATTGGGACCCTGAAAAGTATCACGACGACTTCCAGGAAAATCTGAAAAAGCTGATCGAGACCAAACTCGAAGGCGGAGAGATTCAGGAAGTCGAGAAGCCCAAGAAGCTCGCGCCCGTCGTGGATCTCATGTCCGCGTTGAAGGCCAGCCTCGCCGAAATGGAAGGCAAGAAGAAGCCCGCAGCCAAAGCCGCCGAAGCTTCCTCCGGCAAAAAAGCCAAAGGGCGGGGATAGTAACCAAGAAATAGCTCGGGTGCCCCGTTCCCTGGCGCACGTTGCCAAGGGGCGGGCACTTCTCGCCCGTCTTTGTCTTCGCTTCTGTTTGAACCGTCACAAAGGGATGCCCCACCCTTCGCGGGTTCAAAGGGCGGGTACGATAGCCCCCGATGACGTCGGTTTAGTCTTCCAACGAGGCTCCGCGATTTATACTTCCGGAAATGATTGGTTCGAGGGCCGTGGTTGCCGCGCTTCGAAAACCGCGAAGCATGGGGCAGCCGCAGTGATAAAGATGCATGCAAAGAAAATTCCAGCGTTTGGTTGGGCCAGCCCCCGGATAGAACTGCCATAGAAAGTTCCACCAAAATTTATTTGACACGCCGTTATTGACAAGATAATCTGCGCTAGCTTTTCTTTCTTTTACGCAGCATACCCCAGGGACAACTGAATATTTTGAGAGGAATGCATGAGAGCATCCGCAAGAACAAATCTTGTTATCTCCGCGATGGTAGCAGTCAGTTTCTTTCTAACATTCCCGTTGTCACTCAATGCGCAAGCTAAACCGGCGCAACGCTTACCGCATATCACCGCTTCGCATCCCGATTGGAGCTCGGCTGGCCCACAGGAACTCTTCGCGCCTTACTGGACGCTTGAGCCCGGTTGGAACACAGAGCTCGAAATGCGAAATAACATTCCGTGGCATGAGCTGCGCATGACGCCGGTGTTGCGTACGTCGGATGGGACGGAAGTCGCGCTGACGCCGGTCGAGTTGAAGCCTGAGGAGATTGCTTCGATCAATCTCCGCGAGGCTGTTTCTTCCCTCAGGCCGGAACTTGCGGGAAAGATGGGTGCGTTTGGCTCGGTGACAATCCGGTTCGAGGGAACCGGCGCGGCAAACGGGTTTGCCGCGGCAGTGGTGCGCCGTGAAGGACGCCCGATCGACTTTCACTTCGACGCGGAAGGCGGCGGCTCCAAACAGTTTGAGGGCATGTGGTGGCTGCCGGTCGAGAGTGCCACCTCCTACTTGATTCTCAGCAATCCCAGCCGCGCTCCGGTCACCGGAAAGCTATTCTTCTCTGATGCTTCCGGCGCGGCCATAAAACAGCTCACGGTCCCAGTAGGGCCGGGGCAGAGCATCCGCATGAACGTGCGCGAAGAGTTGGGCAATCCCGCGAGTGGAACTTTTGGCGGCCTGAGCTTGTCTACAGAAAAAGGGGGAAGTTTGTCGGCCACCGAGATTGTATTCGACGAAGTGAGTGGACTGGCGACAATGCTGAAACTGTTCAACCGCCAGCAGATAGCCGAATTCGACAAAGTTGAGGGCCGTGTATTGCGAGCGCCGATGATGGCTTTGGGCCGTCCTGACAGCAGCCTGGGATTTCCCAGCGGGACCGTGCTCGAACCCAGGATTTTTCTGCGTAATGCGGGGCCGGCAGCAGCCGAAGTTTCGCCGATCGTCAACTGGCACAATGACAATCAATCGGGAAGCATGCCGCTGCCTCGCATTAGGCTCCGGCCGGAGCAGATGACCCTTCTGAGCCTGGCTGACTTTCAGAAATCCGGGCAAATACCTGAAGATGCGATGTGGGCTACGGTCACGCTCGGCTTCACGGGACGAAGCGGGGACCTGGTTGCGGTTGCGACGAGCTACGACAAGACAAACCGCTACGGGTTGCAGACGCCGTTCAGCGAGGGCCTGAACCACCTGCTTCAGGGCACGATGTGGCACGTGGATGGGACCCATAACACGCTCATCACCGCAGGCAACGGCGGCGGTGAACCGACCAAGGCGCAGGTGACGCTGTTCTACAATGGAGGCCGGGACAGGTACCGGATGGAAAAATTGTTGTCTCCGGGCGAGCAGCTCTGGTTAAACGTGGGCGACGCGATTCATAATCAGATACCCGACGCCGACGGCAAGACGATTCCGCCGGATGTAATGTTGGGTTCGTACGAACTTCGCGATCTGGGCCATCCGATTCTGGGATTGCTCTATGAAGGCAAGCTGATTGTGGACAAGACTTACGGGCACGCCTCTTACGGCTGTACGCATTGTTGCGGGTACAGCCGGGCTCAGCTGGCGCAGACGCCATTCAGTGGGCCGCCGAACCTCGACAATCAGGACGAATATCAGGCCTACAATGTTTGCGACTCGCGCTGGGATAGTTTCGACGTCGCCTTCAGCCCCTACAGCAGCAACACCGGCGTGGCAACGCTGCCGGTTTCCTTGATGCTGCACACGGTGGGAGTGGGCGGCGCCAGCACTTCGGCGAAGAACACGATTGAGTACCAGGCCAATGTGGATACCTGCCAGCAGGTGGACATGCCCGGGACGCAGCGGTCACGGTGCAGCCGGAGATCACGAGCATTAGTCCCCCGCGCGGATTGGTCGGAAACAGCGTAAGTGTAACCATTAATGGAACCGGATTTAGCGCCTCGACTCCATCTGTATCGGCAGGGTCAGGCATCACCGCAACGATCACTAGTCACACTGACACACAAATCCAGGCAACATTTGCCATTACGTCGAGCGCAAGCGGAGGAAATCGCAGTGTCACCGTCACCGCAGCGGGAGAAACCAGCAACGCTTCGTCCTTCTACGTCCAAATACCGAAGACTTTAATAAGGGACACAGGTTATGGTACCGGCGGCTTGGGGTCGCTTATCAGCATTACGAATGGGAATGTTTTGGACATCTACGGAAATATTCTATTGAGTGGTGAGTGCGGTGTTTATAGGAATATCGCTTATTTTCTCGTAGACCAAGAGGTACCTGCGCAAACGATCCAAGGCAACTACACGCTGGTTGAAAACTTCAGCAACTACACCACCGACGTTGTGGGTCTCACCGTGCCCCCTACACAAGACAATCCAATTGAATATGCGCAAACCATGCTAGGAGACACCCAGTTCTTCGGTAGAAAGGCCTCATCGGGATGTCCTGGATCGAACGACCACGAGAGCTTTGACCAAGAGTTCACAGTGCAGCTCGATAGCTCCCATAGCTACGGTTTGACAATGGTAAATGTAGTAGATCGCGGCTATTATTCCGGAACCGCAACTGTGAATGTGACGATTTCTACTCCCTAGGAGCCGCAAATGCTTGCAAAAACGCTTAAACTAGCGATGACGACCATAGTTGGCGGAGCCCTGAGCCTGACAAGCTTGGGCGCAGACGCGCCCGTCCCACCTCTAAACCGACCCGTTTCGGTTTCGTTACAAAACGGCTCTCTCGCCGAATACCTCCTTGCGATCTTCAAGAGCGGGCACCTGTCCGGGGGGATAGCGGTCATAAATGATCGGTGCGAGGACGCATCTGACCAATTTCCAGAATTTAATGGCAACGTGAAGGGCGCATTTGAAAAACTCGCGACCATGGGCCACCAAGTGCATTGGCTTCAAGCGGGTGACAACCTGGTTGTTAATAACACTAAGTCTCCACCGTCGCTGTTGAAAGTGGTGGTGCATGAATTTCGCTTCTCGCGCAACGAGCCGCTTTCTAAGGCCACATCAGATCTCTTGGACACCCCTGAAGCGAGCGCCAAGATCAAAGAGCTTCAGCTTAAGGCATATGGCCCGGAACTAGGCTTCGCGCAGATGCATCGTCCAGGCACGCCACAAGACACTGTCACGCTGAGCGACACGACGGTGCTGGACGCGCTCAATAAGATTGCGGCGGGTCACGCGGTGTGGCTGTACAAAGAATCCCGATGTGGAGAGAATGTCATATCACTGAATTGGCCGGTTAAATGATCGTTTGAGCCATGGATCGGGCGGCGGGCGGTTCGCCATTGCACCCTTTGTAAAGGTGGGAGTACGAGGCCGTTCGTCACAGTTTTTTGCTGGCGCTGAGAAGTAAACTTCGCGTGTGTCCACGCATCCCGCGCGCAGATTCAAAGATGATTCCGGTTCCCTTTTCCATGACAACGCTGACGAGACGTTTGTCGTAGAATCCAGTGGTTCCCACTCTTGCGCTGCGAACGCGCAGGAATGGGCCACCCGCCCGCCACTGGCGATGTCACGGTGCCGTAGGAGAAATCAAATTCATATGCGAGTTTTCTTCCATTTGCTCGTTATTATGTCGATGACCGCTCCGCCGTGGTTCCCGGTCGCAGCGGAAGTGATCTCACCGGCCGGAGCCGAGTCCTTGCCCGCGCTTATGAGCCAGTCGGCCATGGTGCTAACCGGCGATGTGGTTTCGGTCGAAGAAGTGCCGATCACTCCAGTGGGATCGACCAAGGATTATGCGCCGTCTAGGGTCTTTGTGGCGGCGGTGGCCATCAATCGCATCTATAAGGGGCAATCTGATGTGAGGTCGATCAGGATCGTCTATGAGAATCCGCGCGGCAAATCTTGCTTTGTATCGGACTGCGAAAAGATAAGCCCCGGGGAGTACTACCTCTTTTTCCTTGAAAAAATTGGGACCGAATATCGCTTGCTGAATCCACAGTATGGAAAATTTCCCTTGTCTCGGTTACATGCCGCCACTCAGGTGATGGGTCTCGCCGGCATTGAAGCAGATCTAGTTGCGGGCCTTAACGAAAACGATCCCAAGCGTCTGGTAACGACAGTAGAGTTATTCGGTTCGCTTGGGCACGTCTCGTCCACGGAGCCGCTTCGAGCCGCGCTAGCTCATGGGGGTGGAAAAAGTTCACCGATAACGCAGGGAGCAATTTACGTCTCGTTATTCCGGCTAGGTGATTACTCGCGACTTAGTGAATCGGGTGCGTTTATAGAGACCACGACCCACGACCCACAGGTATCCCTGCTACAGCAGCAGCTTTGTGCTCAGATCGCTGCGATCCGCGAGCTCCAAACCTCACCGACACTCATTACGTTTTCGCGATCCTCTACAGATCAGTTGAGGGAATCAGCCGTTCATGCTTTACGCGAAATGAGTGCCACTGACGCTATTCCAACATTTGTTGCTGCACTCGATGACCCCTTGCAGCCGGTTAGATACGATGCTGTACTAGCCTTGGCCACTCTCGAGAAGAATTGGGATCTAGCACCGTCGCTGCAGCTATTCAGCGAAAATGAGATTAAGTATATAACCGCTTGGAAAAATTGGTGGTTGAAACAGGCGCGTTAAAAGGGCTGGCCACCTTAACGTCACCCTACAGACGCTGCAGGATCTTTCAGAGAGGGCGGGGTGGCCCGCCTTTACGTTCTCTGTAAAGGTGGGGTGCAAGGCCGTTCTTTACAGCTTTTTGTTGGCCAGAGGAGTAAACTTCACGTGTGTCCACGCATCCCGCGCACAAACTCAAAGATGATTTCGGTTCCATTTTCCATGACAACGCTGACGAGACGTTTGTCGTAGAATCCGGTGGTTCCCACTCTTGTGCAAAGAACGCGCAAGAATGGGCTACCCCCAAAGGGCGCGGATAGTCATCCGGAAACTTTCCTGTACATACAATTGTGAGGCCTATTTCCGTCCCATTTTGGGAAACGTACAGGCAGGCATTTCCGCGCGATTTAGGGCGCGATTTGGTCGGTGGACAGGTTTTCCCCGTCCGGCAACGTCGGAGGCTGCCAGAGCGCCCCTAATGCGCAGCAAACGTGGTTTTAAGAGAGGATTGAAAGGGCAATTGCCAGCCCGAAAATCAACTGCAAAACCGTCCGTACGTAGAATCAATCACTTGCACGAAAAGTCAATGAGTTAGAGCGAACCAACTCTATTTCACTTCCAAATCGAACTGCAAAAAAGGCGCCCTTAAGCAAAAAAGCATAAAAACACAAAAAGAAAGGCTTAGTTTTCCGTGCCATCAAAGTTTTACACGAACCGTTGCGTAACCCTGCCGCTGGCGCATCTAAGGCTAAAGCCGTTAGAATGAAAAATCTGCGGATTTCTTGAATATCAAAAATTGATGACGCTTTCGTCTGGGGTGCCGATGACTGTTCGCCACGTGGCCCGCTTAGCGGGTCTTAATGCGCTATTTCTGATTTGCTTGAGTTGCGGGGAGAACTACCGTCCGGTGGCGACGCCGCAGGCGCCGAATCCTCCGAACCCCGGTTTTTCGCATATTGCTGTGGTGCTTAGCAGCAATGGCGGCAATAACCCCGGCGCAGCCACGACAATTGACGTTTCGGGCGATACGGCCGTCAGCGAGAGCAAAACCGGGACGAGTCCGGCGTATGTCACATTGGCGGCCAACGGCACAGTCGTTTATGTAGCGAACCGGGGCGAAGATACGGTTTCGACATTCTCTCCGACCAGCACCGCGACGCCGACAACGATTAGCTTGCCGACGGGGGCGAGTCCTTCTTTTGTGGCCACCACACAATCCGCCGCAGTTTATGTCGCCAATTCAGGAAACAATACGGTTTCTGTCATCAGCACGGTCACGAATGCCGTGACCAACACGGTCGCGGTTGGAGCAGATCCGGTGGCGATGGCAGAGTTGCCCAACGGAACCCGCGTTTACGTCGCTAATGCAGGAACCGGCGGCGCGGGCGGCTCGCTGACCAGCTTTAATACCGTGGATTTCAGCGTGAACCCTCCACTGGCGGGTGTGACCTGGGTTTCGCCGGCGTGGGTTGTGGCTCGTCCAGACAATCAGCGGATATTTGTTCTGGATAAAGGCGCAGGCACAGTGACGGAGATCAATACTTCGGGCACGACGGATGTGGTGATGGCGAGCGTGCCGGTGGGCGTGGGCGCGGAGTACATGATTTACGATTCGACGCACTCGCGGGTGTATGTGACGAACCCGGTGAGCGGAATAGTGTATGCGCTGGATGGATCGGACTCGGCGGCGGGTACGATCTCGCAACTGGCGGCGATTCCGGTGGCCGGAGCGGACTCGGTAGCCGCGCTGCCCGATGGAAGCCGCTTTTATGTTGCAGCGGCTACGGTTAATGGCACGAATGTAAGTTCATCCGCGACAGTGATTGATTCGTCGAGTTTAACGGTTGAGAAGACAATTCCCATCACTACGGTGACGCAGGCGTGTGCTGCCTTTGTGAATACTCCGTTCGAGCTTTCGATTGCCGCTTCGGGCGACAGCACGCGCGTCTATGTGGGCAACTGCGATGCAGGCAGCACGGCGATTATCGCGACGGTGGCTAATGGATCGCCCGGTAATGGTTCGGCGGAAGATACATTGGTGATGAATATGAACGCGCCGCTCAGCGCGCAGTCACCGGGTAATGGCGGCACACCGCCGCCGCAAAATCCTGTGTTTGTAGTGGCCGGACCGTAGGCTGTGCCCAGCTGACCTAGAACATTCCCCAACTTCCCCGCTTAACGGCCGGAGTTACCCCCATTTGCCGTTTTATTGATTGACCATCGGGCACTTCGCTCATATAGTGCTATTGCTTGTAGTAGATTAAGGAATCGCATGAAGATTTTCGCCGCACCATTGAGTTTTCCGATTTTGCCTGTTTTACTCCTTGCCTTATGTGTTTCGAGTTTGGCCCAGAATGCAGACAGCCAATCTCCGCCGATTCTTGACCAGGGCGCACGTCTGAATCCCAATAAGATCGCTCTGCTGCACTGGTATTTAGCAAACACAGCGCCCACGACTTTTACCGTTGGCTCGCAGCCTTACGGGCTGGCGTTTGATGGCTCCAACATGTGGTCGGCGAATTTTGGCGACGGGACGGTGAGCAAGGTCCGCACCAGCGACGGCGCGGTGCTAGGAACTTTCCGTACGGGTACACAGCCCTACGGCGTGACTTTTGATGGAGCCAATATTTGGGTGTCGGACATTGCCGAAAACAAGGTGACCAAGCTGCGGGCGAGTGACGGGAAGAACCTGGGTGATTTCGCCATGGGCGGTATTCCCGGCTGGATGACGTTTGACGGCGAAAATATCTGGGTGCCGGTAGGAATCAGCACCAACAGCGGGGAGATAAAGAAACTTAGTGTCATCAACGGAAAGACCTTAGGGAGTTATGCGTTAAGTGTGAGCCCCATAGCTTCCGCGTTTGATGGGCATGCGGTTTGGGTGACTGGGGGAAGCTCAATCGTTAAGTTGGGCGGCGACGGCACGGTTCTTGGAACCTTCCCTGATAACGGATCTCCACTCGGAATCTGTTTCGATGGCGCGAACATCTGGGTCGCGAACCGCGGCGCAAGCACCGTTGCGAAGTTGAGGGCCAGCGACGGGACCGTGCTTGGGACGTTCGATGTGACCAATTCCCCCTATGGGCTTGCTTTCGACGGCGTTAACATCTGGGTTGCAGGCGCACCGGAGGTTTTTGTTTTGCGCGCTAGCGACGGCAAAGAAATCATGAAGCTAAATCCGCCGAAAACGAACACGATTGCCATGGCCTTCGACGGCGCCAACATGTGGTCGTCGGGGCTGAACGAAAATCTACTCATCAAGTTCTGAAACGCAATCCCAAGTCGCTTGAAGTGCACACTCAACTTAAGACTGAGTTCGTCACTTTATCGGCTTCTGATTCAATGCCGCGAGGTAGGCGCCTTTAATGGCTTCGACTTCGGCGCGGTCGGCATCGTTCATTTCCGCGGGAGACTTCAGCTCCGCCTTGTTGACCCCTTTTACCCCGATATAGAGCGCGCGATAAGTCGTGTCGCCAAGATTTTCCACGCGGTGCTTGAAGGGCGGATACCAGCGGGCTTCGCCGGGGTGCGAGTAAATTTCGCGAACTTTGCCATTCTCATCGGTGAAGCGCAAGTGAGCTTCGGTGAGGCTCACGCCGACGCCGCCGCCGTGTTCATGCAGGGCAGATTTTTCATGCGGGCCATAAATCACTTCGACCACCTGAACGTGTTCATTCTCAAAGGCCAGACGGTAGTGCGTGGGTTCGACTTTGAGGGGATCCTGGGCGAAAACGGCAGTGGTGAACATGCCCAACAACATGACTGAGTAGAGCGATTTCAAGAACACGAAATAGTCTCCTGCACCGGGATGAGTGACGCTACAGAAGTACGCTAACGGGGCGGGGAAGTGAAGTCAATTAGCAGAGGATGTCCCTCTGTGACTGTACTTTCGTGCGCGAATCAGGCTGCCTTGTGCGAGGACCGGGGCAGGCGGGGCGCGATGGCGTAGTTCAACTGCACCAATACGATGAAAGCGATGCTCCAGTAAGGGCTGAAGACGCAGAGCAGCGCACCAAAGGCATACAACGCCTGCGCGACGACGATGCGGCGCTTGATGGCGCGGGCCACGTCGGCCTGGATATCGCTTTTTACTACACCCAACTGTTCGGCGCATACCCAGGTGAGATAAAGCATGCTGCCCAATAGAAGAATATTGAGCCAGTAGATGACGAGGGCGAGGCGGTACTCGATGAACTCGGCGAGCAGCATGGTAGAGAAGGGCGTAAGGGTCACGGCGAAGAGGAAGGCAAGATGAATCCAGGTGAGGCTGCGCTCGGAGCGCTCCAGATGATTGAGCTGGGTTTGCTGGCCGACCCAGAAAATACCCAGGGTAAGAAAGCTCATCATGTACATGAGCAGCTTGGGAGCTAAAGCGGTGAGAGCGCGGCAGAGATCATGTTCGCTGTGAATGGCTTCGCGGATAGGAGTATGCAGATCGAGCACCAGCAGGGTCATGCCGACGGAGAAGATGCCGTCACTGAGGGCGGCGAGGCGCTCGACGCTTTGTCCGGCGATGCGGTTGTATAACGTGACCATCGAGGGAGTTTAGCAGGTTGGGGAGGGGGGGTGGTGAAGGGTAGTGGCGGAGAAGGATTTCAAATTCATCGAACTCTGTATTTTCACGGTAGATAGATCAATGGCTTGTATTGTTGTCTCAATTTCGCTTCATCCCAAACTACATAGGTGGTAGGAATAACCTGCTTAAGTATGTTGGGCAGATAGTGAGCGATATCCCCATCCTTTGTAAAGGTCTCACGATTGCGCGTCCAAGCGATAATATCGGCCATTTGAATGCCAGGAGTCTTTTTCATGTCCACAGGTGCAACTTCCTCGATTGCGTTCCAGAGACTCCAGCGTCCAGTCGCACCAGATAATACACGTTCGCGCTCCCATTTATCATGGAACGGACGAAAGAAATACTCATTCCTATCGAAGAAGTAATAAACGCTGTCTGCATTTGGATCAATTACCTGCGGGTATAAAAATCCGTACCACATAAGAATAGCCTCGGAACAAAACTGGTTGCATAAATCTATGGGGTCAGGCATCTGATATGTTTCGCTACGCAACTTCTGCCATGCCTCCAAATCAACCGAACAATAAAAGACGCGGAATCGATCTTTTGCACGCGTAGATACATATGACACACACTGATTAACGACACCAAATGCACTTTCGTGTGTCCATCCAAGATTGGAATCGAAACCCTTTTCGAGTCGAAACACTTCTTTCATGTGAATATATGAGGCCTTGGGGGTATGCGTATCCAGTATTTGCTTCCAATCGGTTTCAAAATCTTTCCAGATACTCTCCGGGGCTGCAGCAGCTGCCAGAGTTATCCACTTGTTCTGTAGCTTGCCGCTACTGTCGAGATATGCACGAAGCGTGATCAACAGATTTTCTTCCGGAAGCGAACGCATGAGCGAACTACCCACCCAACTTGCGTCCATCTACTCTCTCGCCCGATGTCTAAGCAAGACTGCGGACCAAATAACTCAGACAAAGAATATCTCGCAGTATAAAACGGCCAATGGTTAGGATGGGTTCCTCATGGCCCCAATCATTCGCAAAACCCGCGAATAAATAGGCCCCCTATGCTTCTTCAAAAACGAGTTGCAGAAGGAAGCTGCGGGTGTAAAATGGCGGCGATTTTTTAACACAAGGAAAGGACGCTGCCTATATGACAGATAGAATTGCTTCTCTAGGGTCGGGAGGTTCGATTGCGTGGGCGTTGCTGCTCATCGTCTTTGGCTTTCTGGCTATCGCGCTTCCGCTGGGGACTTCGCTGGGCGTGGTGATTGTTTTGGCCTGGTTGATTGTGTTGAGCGGGGGCTTTCAGTTTATCCATGCATTTCAATCAAAGGGCGCGGGCAGCATTGCCTGGAAGCTACTGGTGTCGGTGCTGTATCTGGTGGTGGGGCTGTATTTCCTGACGCATCCTTTGATGGGGCTGGCCGGGTTCACGCTGGCGCTGGCGTACTTCTTTTTGATTGAAGGCGTGCTCGACATCGTCGCCTACTTTCAAAACCGGAGCGCGCAGGGCTCGGCCTGGATCCTGCTGGATGGAATCATCACGATATTTCTGGGCGCGCTGGTGTGGAAACACTGGCCATCGAGTTCCGCGTTTGTGATTGGGACGCTCGTCGGTATCAGCATGATTATGACCGGAACGACACGGTTGATGATCAGCATGGCCGCGCGGCGGATTAGTCACAGCGCTGTGAGTGAAATGAAACGCGCTGCCTGAAGTTGGGTCACGTAGCCCCGGACGCCGCGTCCGGGGACAAAAATCTTGGGCGGACGAGGCGTCCGCCCGTACGTCAGCCTTCTGACAACCGCAGAGCTTAGAAAACTTCGACCGATGCTGAAAGGCCCGGTATCGAAGCGAGACGGCTGTCCCTCGTAATCAAAGGAGCTTGCAGAGTTTCGGCGAGCGCGATATAGACGGCGTCATAGGCGGAAAGATTGTCCCGCATCTGCCAGATGCGGGACAGGAATATCGCGTGAGCATACCGGTTCAGGCGAAGGTCCTGAAGGTCGCGGATGGCTTCGGCTGCGCGATGCGATGACACCAAATCCTGCCTGACCATGCGTCTCAGGACCTGGGCGACTTCAAGGTCAAGAAGATGGGGTGCGTGCAAAGTTTCATTGTGGGCGTAAATTCGGCGCTCGATTCGCTGCCCGTCCGGCGTCTGGAGAAGCCACTCGATGGCTGCTGACGCATCCAGAACGATCAACGCGCATCCCGCTCTTCTCGAACCATGCGTGCAGTGTGGATGGGCGAGGAAACCGGCTCTCTTTTTTGTAGGCGGGCCCGCATCTCGTCGAGCGTCGGTTTTTCGGCAATCTCTTTAATTTCCGCCAATAGATAGTCCGAAAGCGACATGCCCGCCAGGGCAGCGCGCGACTTCAGGCCTCGATGGAGAGAGTCGGGGACGTTGCGGAGCTGGATCATCTTTGTCTTTGACATGCTTAAAGCATAGTTTCATGTGAAGCACATGTCAATCGCGCATTTGAATCCACGCGCTAATTTTTCCCGCCCAAGCAGAGCTTGGACGGGGCACCCGGCTGTCAGGAGAGAAGTTGTAAGGGGATGGTGCCGGCCGGTTACTCCCCGGACGCGGCAGCACGGGCGACGTTGTAGCGCAGGGCAATATTCATAAAGACGTTGCCGCTGGTGGTGTCGAAACATAGTTCGAGGGCTTCGGTATCCTCGGTGCTTTGCGAGCCATGCTCGGAGGTGTGGAGCACAGGCGGGTGCACGCGGAAGTGAAAGCCCTGATCGTTGAGGCGCGCGACGGCATTGCCGGTGATCTGGTTGGCCAGTTCACAGACGGCTTCGCGCACGAGGTTGTCCGACTCCGGCAATTCGCAGCCGGCGAATTTGCTGGCGACGCGGACGGCGGTTTTGGGCTCGAGATCGAAGATGATGCGGCCTTCGATTTCGCCACTGAGCCACACGAGGGCGGCGACGCCCTTGCGGCGATAGGCTTCTTGTTCCATGGCCAGATTTTGCACGGTCATGGGACATTGCAGTCCCTGAGCAAGCACGGCGTCGGCCGCGTTGATGAAGGGCTGAATCAGTTCCATTTTCATTGTCAGACTCCCGACCGCTTAGACTCCAGCTCCCGCTCCTGCTGCGTGGGCCGCCGACTCTTCATCACCCAGGACGTACTTGATCACTTCATACAGAACTTCGGCCTTGACCGGTTTCTGCACAAAATGACGGGCCCCGCGCTGCAAAGCGGCGACGATGTTTTCCTGGTAGCCGACTGAAGACACCATGACGATACGCGCATCAGGGTGCTGCTGCACGATCTTCTCGGCGGCTTCGATTCCTTCCATCTGCGGCATGGTGATATCCATGAGCACGATGTCAGGATGCAAGCGGTCATATTCGGTGATGGCGTTAAGTCCGTCTCCGGCTTCGCCTGCGACCTGGCCGCCGAAGGTTTCCACCATGCGGGCCAAGTTTTTGCGGGCGAAAACGGAATCGTCCACGATCAAGTAACGGACCGGCTGTCCGTCCTTGCTGCGTCGTACTGGCGCAAATTGTTCCATAACTACCTCCTCTTTCAAACACAAACGCGTTGTTCATCCCCGGCCATTGCTGACCGGAAGAAATTTTTTATCGCCCACCTGCCCTAGCGGATTTCTGTACGGGCGTGCATTGCGCCATCAGAGTCTCCGCGAGCGAGTCGAGCGGCACCACGTGCGTGGCATAGCCACGTTCAATCGCGGCTTTGGGCATTCCATACACCACGCAGGAATCTTCGCTCTGCGCGATGGTGACGCCTCCGGCGGCACGGACAGCGCCCATGCCTTCAGCGCCGTCTTCTCCCATGCCGGTCATAATCAGGGCAAGAGCGTCGGAACCAAATTCCTGAGCAGCGCTCTGAAACAAAATATCCACGGATGGGCGGTGGCCATTGACGCGCGGTTCATCGCTCAACACGGCGACATCACCCAGCGGCATGCGCTTAACCCGGATGTGACGATTGCCGGGGCAAATAAGCACGCGGCCCGAAACCAGCATGTCGCCCGATTGCGCTTCTTTCACGCGCAGAGAGCAGACTTCATCGAGGCGGCGGGCAAACATTTCGGTAAAGTTTTCCGGCATGTGTTGGACCACAACGATGGAGCCGGGAAACTCCGCCGGCAATCGAGAGAGCATGTGTTGCAGAGACTGCGGGCCTCCCGTGGAAACGCCGATGGCAATTACGCGCGCCGGCTTGCGTGTGTTCGCCGGAATTTTTTCCGGCATGCGAAGCAATTCATCCACCGGGGTTACGCGAATACGGCGGCTATTGGCGGCGGCCTTGATTTTGGCAATGAGTTCACGCGCGATTTCGGGCATGCGTGCGGACACGTCTGCCGGCTTAGCCACAAAATCGAATGCGCCGAGCGCCAATGCTTTTAATGTCACAGAAGCGCCGTTGGTGCTGTGAGAGCTGACGACGATCACCGGCAAGCGGTGACGGCGCATGATTTCTTTGAGCATCTGAAGGCCGCCCATGCCGGGCATTTCCAGATCCAGCGTCACAACCTGCGGCTTAAGTTCTTCAATCTTGCGAAGGCCGAAGTTGCCGTCCATGGCTGTGCCCACAACCTGAATGGAACTGTCAGTCTCGAGGATTTGCGGGATCAACTTCCGCATCAGCGCGGAATCGTCCACGACCAGCACGCGCACGGTATCGCTCATGACCGGCCTCCTGCCTGCGCTGCCAGACGGGCCTGCTCGGATTGCGAGAGCAACAGACCGATTGAGCCGTCGGTCCGCACGGGGCGCGACTTGTTGAAACGTTCCATGATGGCTGCAAGATTCATAATGAGAACTACTCGCCCATCCCCAAGGATGGAAGCCCCGCTGACCAGATCGGTTGCGACGGTCTGATCGTCGAGAGCTTTGATGACCAACTCTTCTTCGCCTTCGAGCGCATCCACGATAAGGCCAAGCTTGCGCTCACCCATCTGGATGACCAGAATGAAAATGCGCTGTGAAACGGCAGAGCCTTTACTGAAAGGTTGTTCCAGCGGACGATGCCCTAAGCGAATCAGCGGCAACACCTGATTGCGCAACTGCAAAACTTCGTAGTGGTCCACACGATGCAAGTCGGCTTCGCGCGCGCGGGAAATTTCCGCGACCGCGTTGAGCGGGATGGCATAGAGCCGCTGGTCCACGCGGAACAAGAGCGCTTTGATGATGGCAAGCGTGAGTGGAAGCTTCAGGCGGAAAGTTGTGCCCTGACCGGGGCGGTTTTCCACTTCAACGGAGCCCTTCAACCGCTGCAAGACGCTGCGCACAACGTCGAGGCCGACGCCGCGGCCAGAGATTTCTGTAATTTCATCGGCCGTGCTGAAGCCGGGGCGGAAAATAAATTCGAGAGCTTCGTTTTCTGTGAGGCGAGTTACGTCGTCGGCGCTGATGAGGTTCTGCTGGACGGCTTTGGCCCTGACCCGCTGCGCATCAATGCCACGGCCGTCATCGCTGATTTCGACCACCACCTGATTGCCCTGATGATGTGAGCGCAAATGAATGGTGCCACGCGGCGCTTTGCCCAATTTCGCGCGTTCCTCTGGAGATTCAATGCCGTGGCTGACGGAGTTCCGTACCATGTGGGTCAGCGGCTCGGCGATAGCGTCGAGCAGGCTCTTGTCGAGATCGGTGTCCTGCCCGCTCATGAGCAGATCCACTTGCTTGCCGCAGTGCTTGGCCACGTCGCGAACCATCCGCGGGAAACGCCGAAAAAGTTGTTCGACCGGGACCATGCGGACTTTCATGACCGAACGTTGCAGGTCATTGAGTACGCGGGCCTGAAATGCCATGGCATCGGCGAACTTGCCGCGCATCGCGTCTTTGGGGTTTTCGCGAGCGAACTCATTGAGCGCCTGCTGCAACATTGATTTGCCAATGATGAGCTCACCAACGAGGTTGAGAACGTTATCAATGCGCTCCGCATCCACACGCAAAGTATTTTCTGAAGCCGTGGAACTTGGTTGTACGGATTCCTGCGCCTTGGCTTCGGGAGCAGCAACCGATTTTATTTCCGGTTCCACTGTTGCTGGCGTCGGGGCGGCAACGGCCTCGACTACCGGGTTAATTTCCACTTCGGGAGCGACGGCTCGTTTTTTCTTGCTCTTTTCAGCGACGCCCAGCGGGTGAATCTCGACGTTGGCAATTACCGTTGGAATTTTTGCTTTGGCACTGATCTGCTCGGCGGACTTTTCCGTCGCAATGAGTAACTCCATGATTGGAGAGGCTTGCACGGAATTCTTTTCCGGTCGTGTGCCGATGATTTCGCCGGAAGAATTGAGCGCAGTAATCAAGAGCTGGCGCGCCGCGATCGGCATGGCGCAGAGGCGATCAATGGTCGCGGTGACGTGATAGACCTTCTTGCCCAGCTTGAGCGCATTTTGCTGCGCCAGAGTTTCGTATTCCGTCCAGACGGCCGTAGCTGAAACTTTTGCCTTGGATTTCGATTTCTTTTTGCTTGCCTTAACTTCGGCCGCCACGGGCGTGAGTTCCTTTATCAGCTTATGGAGCGCATTGCCGGTGGGTACTTTGCTTTTCCGGTGGTACGCGTTCAACATCGAGCTGAAGACATCGGCCGCCGTGAAGGCCACTTCCGCAAGCGAAGATTGGTCGAGCGCTTCAAACGCGAGCGCGTCTTCGAGTGTGTGCGCGAGTTCACTGAGCTCCCGCAAACCGCATGCGGCAGCGTCCCCTTTCAGGGTATGCACGATGCGGCGCATTTCGCGGACGGTTTCCGTCTCGCCGGGGTGTTTCTCCAGCTTGAGGGCGCAGTCATTGAGGGATTGCAGGAGTTCGCCCGCAGTCTCAAAAAACAAGTCTTGCATCTCGCCATGTTCGTCGAGGAAATCGCTCATGGCGCTCCTTCAACGTGCCGGTAGGCGGTGCCGCTATTGCGGTAAACCATGGTGAACTTTTCGGTCAGGCCAAGAAGGCTTTCGGCATGTCCCACAAAAATGTAGCCACCGGGAACCAGGCAGCGCGCAAACTTGTTGACTAGACGCTTTTGCTCGGCTTCGTCGAAGTACATCATGACGTTACGGCAAAAGATCATGTCGTGACGCTGCGGCAAGAATTCCGTTTTCAAATTGTGAAAGTCGAAGTGCACGCGGTCTTTTACTGCGTTCTTAATGACGTAGCGTTCGCCGACTTTGTCGAAATAACGTAGGCGGTAGCTATAATCCACCGAGCCCATCTGGTTTTCGGTGTAAGTGCCTTCCTGCGCGTAACGAAGGACGGAGTAATTGATGTCGCTGGCGAGGATTTCTACTTTCCAGGGCTCAGGAATCAACGGTTTTGGAGCCATGGAAATCGCAGCGCTGGTCGAAGGCGGCAGCGTGCGCAGGTGATGATAAGCAAGCGAATCGGCAATCAGCATCACCAGCGTGTAAGGTTCCTGCCCGGTGGAGCAACCTGCGCTCCATATACGAATGGAGAAATCCCGCCGCTGAATTTTTTGCAGAATTAGTTCATCCAAAACATGCTTTTGGAAAAGATCAAGCTGTGCTTTGTTGCGAAAAAAACTGGTTTCGTTGACCGTGAGGTTTTCCACCAACCGCGAAAGTTCGTCCCGGCCCTGCGCGCTGATGAGCAGGCGGTAATAGCTGTAGAACGAATCCATCTGGCAGTCGCGCAAACGGCGCAGGAGGCGGTCCTGAAGAAAGTGCGTACGGCGGGCATCGAAATGCATGCCGCACTCCTGATAAACGAGCGCCTGCAACAGCTTAAGTTCCGCTTCACTGATCTGGACGGCCAGGGCTGGTGAGCTCATTCGTTATTTTCCATTGGCGGCTGCGGTGATATTCATTGGCCGGCGGCCGCTCCTCGCGTTTCCTGGATGTCGCCCTTGGACTGCAAATTTTCATGGGCGAGCAACTTGTTGGTGTCGAGCAGAACAATCAGCCGTCCCTGATATTTGCCCATGCCTGTGACGCAGTGCAGAGCGCCTTCCTGAAAAACGGCAGGTGGAGGCTCAATGTCAGAAACGGGAATTTTGATGACTTCCGATGCAGAATCCACAATCAATCCGCAGAGGCGTCCTTTATGTTCGACGACGAGAATGCGGCTGCGATTGCTGGCCGAGACCTGTTTTTCGCCGAGACGTTTGCGTAAATCGATGACGGAAACAATCTTTCCACGCAAGTTGATGACGCCTTCCATGTAATCCGGCGCATCGGGAACGGCGGTGATTTCCGGCACACGCACGATCTCGTGCAGAGAGGTGATGGGTACACCGTAGGTCTCGCGACCTACGCGGAAGCCGACGATATGGAGCTCTTGATTCATGCGATGCTCACGCTCCGCGTTATGCGCGTCCCGCTGCCGCACGGCGGCTTTGCTTTACGCCTGCCACATCGGTTGCCTTCGGCCGCTCGTTCTGCTCGAGAGCGAAACGGTCCATGGAATCGAGCAAGTCGCCGGACATTTTCGACATCTGCTCTGCCGACGCTGCCAACTGCGTGGAGCCGGAAGTCGTCTGCTGCACGAGACCGCGCATTTGCTCCATGGCTTTCACCACGGCTTGGGCGCCCGCCGCTTGTTCTTCCACGGCGGAATTGATTTCGTGTGTAATTTCGTTCAGACGGGCAGTGGCACGGGCAATCTGCGACGAGCCATGCGATTGTTCGTTGGTGGCCGC
>JAJPHW010000037.1 GCA_021325035.1 Terriglobia bacterium | reverse complement strand
CCATCACGCAATCGACGGGCACGCCGAGCACAGGGTGGAGGTTTTCATTTTCCAAGTCAAATACCAGTAGCGCTTCTTTTTCGGTTGGAACATCCGGTCAAACTATTCCGGCCACGACAATCGCCAAACCTCCTTTAGACACTGCGCAGCAGGAAAAAGTCACCGCTGCCTTGATGAAAGCCGGCATTACCAATCCTGCGGCCTGGGCCGCTGCGGGCATTCGCACGACTGCAGCCATCATGACCGCCGGCGGAGCGGCTGCGGCAGTCGCACCGGCAAAAAACGCCGCACCGCAAGAGACATTCGACCTACACCCGTCAGCGGTGCTGAAGAAGGGCACGCATAATCCGGCGTTCTTCATTTCATGGCAATCGCAGCGCGAAGTTATCAAGTCGCTGGGATGGAAATCGGCTGCAATGATTTGGGGTGGCCCGGCACTCACCCTGTTTTGCATTTACCTACTGGCCGCGGAGTTTGGCTGGCTCTAATGATTACGAATTCTTGTGATTACGAGTATTTGGAAAAAGAGGACATATGACCATCATCATTTTGCTCGGATTTATTTTCGCCATGGTTGGCGCGGCTGCCTATGCCGTCACGATCTTCAACGGCCTCGTCGCGGTGAAAAATGAAATCGCCAAGGCCTGGTCGAATATTGACATCATGCTCAAGCAGCGCCACGACGAACTGACCAAGTTGCTGGAAGTTTGCAAAGGCTATAAGGGGTTTGAGGGTGATACGCTCGTGAAAATCACACAGGCTCGCAGCATGTATCAGCAGGCTTCGACTGTGGACCAAAAAGCTCAGGCCGACCAGAGCATGACTTCAGCCTTGCGCGGGCTGTTTGCCGTCGCAGAAAATTATCCCGACCTCAAGGCCAACAACAATTTCATGCAATTGCAGAAGCGTATCACCGAACTGGAAAGCCAGATCGCCGACCGCCGCGAGTTCTATAACGATTCGGTCAATACGCTGAACACGCGCATCCAGCAATTCCCGGATACATTTGTGGCCAGCTTTATGGGATTGACCGCATTCCCGCTGTTTAAAGTAGAAGACGCCGACAAAGCCGACGTGCCCATGGCGTTTGGCGCAAGCGCACAATAGCTCGAAAACTGGCGAATTGTCATTACTAAACCCCGTGCTTTCATCAGCGGGGCAAGAGCCTGCCCTGCGCGAAGCTGAAGGGATCCTTTGTGTGCGACCTAATGGGCCATTGTGAGGTTCCTGCACCCAAGTCACTTGTTACCACCTCAACACCCGTAACTCGGAGTTTCCAATCCGCTCAATTAGAATGACAGCGTGAGCGACGCCACCCGCATCGGCATTCTGGGAGACTTCAATCCCGAGTTTCGCTCGCATCAAGCGACCAACGATGCCATTCAGCACGCTGCAGCGAAAATAGGCATCCCCATTCAATCCGAGTGGATTCCCACCCCGTCTCTACTCGACCCTGGCATGGAAAAACGGCTCGAAAGCTTCGATGGAATCTGGGCATCTGCCGGCAGCCCCTACAAAAGCTTCGATGGAATGTTGAGGGGCATCGAGTTTGCCCGCCGCCGCGACTGGCCTTTTCTCGGCACGTGTGGCGGCTTTCAGTACGCGCTGATTGAGTGCGCGCGTAATGTCGTCGGTATCAAAGACGCGGATTCCGCCGAAAACAACTCCGGCTCTAAGAACATCATCATCTATCCCGTGGCGTGCGCGGTTCCGAGTAAAGATAAAAATGCGCCTAAACTTTCCGGCATGGTCCCGGAAATCCGCATTAGGCCCGGCTCATACTTGCAGTCGTTTTACGGGAAAGACGTAGTCACAGAAGAGTTTTTCTGCAACTTCGAAGTCAACCCAGACTACGAATGGGCGGCGATGGAAGCTGGCTTCCCTGTCGTCGCGCGCGGCGCTCAAAACGAAATTCGGGCCATTGAATCGCCGACACACCGCTTTTACATCGCAACCCTGTTTCAGCCTCAGTTATCATCCACTGCCAAAAATCCTCATCCTCTGGTGCTCGCTTTCGCGCAAGCAGTGGCCGACTGGGGCCGCAAAAAGACGGACGACAGCGTCCTCGAATAGCGACTTCTGAAGTGTCATTTCACGAGGACTGCTTGACAGTGGCTTTATTTAAGCCTACCCTCACAGAGCGTTTGTAATCCTTCCACCCTGTTCTCAAGACCATCAGCTTCAGAGTGAATCGAGACGTGGAACTCTGTGTCCTGGACGTGTCGGCGGTCACATCGGTCGACGATCTAAGGCAGTTGCAGAATCCGAAAGGAGTTGCCCCGTGAAGGTTCATCTGGTCAATCCCAGTAGTGTCTCGTTCGGTACCGCCGTGATCACGCCTCGTTGGCAGTATGTGCTGGCAGCGGCAACACCGTTGAGCTTCGGCGACCCAACTCTCGTTGACGAAACTCTCTCGCAAATCGATCCCCAGACGATCAAAAAAGGCGACGTTGTCGGTATCGGCATTCACACGGCAAATGCACTGCGCGGATACGAAATCGGAAGAATTGCCAGAGAACGTGGCGCATACGTAATTTTCGGTGGTATTCATGCAACGCTATTTCCCGACGAAGCGCGGGAACTCGGCGGGGCACATGCAGTGGTCAAGGGAGACGGCGATATCGCCTGGGCTCGAGCGTTAGCCGATTGCGTTACCGGTAAGCCGCTGCCGCTTTACATTGGCGGTCAGATTGAAGCTCGCGATTTCGCTCCAGCTCGCTGGGATTTAGTGCCCCGCAATCGTTATATGTGGGCGTCGGTGCAGACCGTTCGTGGATGTCCCAAGCATTGCTCGTTCTGTTCGGTATGGCGGACCGATGGCCAACGTCCGCGCCAACGCGCCGCCGATGTGGTGATTGAAGAAATCGTCCAGCTACGGCGTCTTGGCTTCCGCTTTATCGCATTAGCTGACGACAATTTCTATCCGGTCACGTTCACCGATATTGAACTCGCGGAAGCGCAGAAAAATACACATCGCGTTGAAGAATTGAAGAGCATTCGTGCCGAACGTTTCGAACTGATGTCGCGGCTTGCCAAGCTGCCCGACGATATGGTCTTTTTCACACAAATCACCATGGAAGCAGCCGAAGATGCGGTTTTCCTGGATGCGATGAAGGCGGCGCGCATCAAGGGCGCGCTGGTCGGTGTCGAATCCATCACTCCAGCCGGGCTTAAGGATGTCTATAAAGATTTCAACAAAGATGGCGCAAGTCTGATTGAGCGTCTTAAGACGTTTCGCCGGCACGGCGTGCATGTGCTCGGCTCTTTTATCTTTGGATTGCCCAGCGACCGTGCGGATACTTTCGCAGCAACCGCGCTTGCGGCAATTGATGCGGAACTAACCTTCGCGCAATTCGTAATGCTAAGCCCGTATCCCGGAACTGTGGATTTCACTCGTTGGGAGAAGTCGCTCGGACCCACGCCGCCCATGATCGCTGGTGTCCCCCTCACTCGCCGCTGGCTCATACCGCAGGCTTTGCGCCCGAAGTTATATTGGGACCATCCGGTGATGTCGTCAGAAGAAATTCGCTCGCGAACGCAAGGCGTGTGGGACGCCTTCTACAGTTGGGGCTCAATTTGGAAGCGTTCCAGTTTTATCAAGTCCAGCAAAGGCCGCCTGGCGTTCCTGCTCATCTCCCGCATTTACCGACACATGTACGCCGATACCGGCATCGCGACTGATAGCGCCCGCGTAACTTGGTCAGGACGTTGGACCCGCTGGATGGCGGTCCCTTGCCGTCATCTTTTTGCCGGCAGACCCATGCCAGACTTGGCCATACCTCAGGCCTAAGCTCAGAGTGTTTTTCCAAAGTGATCGATTCTTTACGCCTAGTCTTGGTAACAGGACTCTTCAAGTTGATCTTATGCAATTTTCGAATTCATTTTCGATTTGATAGTTGGGCCAATTTTGAGGAGAATCGAGTCGTGGCTACGAGCGTTTTCAATCTAGAAACGGTTTTTCCCGATGTACAGATCGGCGACCCAATCTCAAGAGAAGTTGCCTATCGTTTGATTCGCGTTAACGATCAACAATTGCCTGAATTACTCGCAGCGGCGCTCGCCACCAAGCGCAAATTTAAATCGAATTTAATTACTTACTCGCGCAAAGTCTTTATCCCCCTCACGAATCTCTGCCGTGACTATTGCGGATATTGCACCTTCCGGCGCGACCCCGGGCAACCCGGCGCACACACGATGACTCCAGATGAAGTTCTCGCCGTCGCTCGTGCCGGAGAAAAACTCGGCTGCACGGAAGCCCTTTTTAGTCTTGGTGACAAACCCGAACTGATTTTTCCCGAAATGCGCGATGCTTTGCGCCACGTGGGCTACAACTCAACGCTTCATTATCTCGAAGCGATGTGCGAATTAGTGCTGCGCGAGACTTTACTTTTGCCGCATCCAAATCCCGGATTGCTTAGCACTGAATGGATCGCACGCCTCGCGCGCGTTTCGCCGAGCATGGGCCTGATGCTTGAAAGTACGAAGCACCTCGCGTGCCACGACGACGCTCCCGACAAGATTCCAGCAAAACGTCTGCGAACCATCGAGGAAGCCGGCAAACAGAAAGTTCCTTTTACTACCGGCCTATTGATTGGCATCGGTGAGACTCTGAAAGATCGCGTGGACACACTGCTTTCTATCCGCGATCTTCACGAGCGTTACGGCCATATTCAGGAAATCATCATCCAGAACTTCCGCGCCAAGCCAGAGATCCTTATGCGCGATCATGCCGAGCCTTCACATGGCGACATGCTGCGCACTATCGCCGTCGCCCGCCTGCTCATGCCGGAGATGAACATTCAAGCTCCGCCCAATCTCTCCCTGCCTAACTACGACGACTTTCTCGATGCTGGAATCAACGACTGGGGCGGCATTTCGCCCCTTACGCCGGACTTCATCAATCCTGAAAAGCCCTGGCCGCACCTTAATCAGTTACAATTACGCACCGAAGCCAAGGGAAATATTTTGCGACAACGATTGCCCGTCTATCCTGAATTCGTGCCTGCGCTCACCGAGCGTAAGGGACTGCTCTCAGAAAAATTAGCCATAGCCATTGGTGCCGCTTGTCTGGCCCGGAGCGCCGCATGATCGTCGTCCTTACCGGCGGCACCGGCGGTGCAAAATTTGTAGAAGGCCTGCGTCACGTCGTTGCACCGGAAGAACTCACTTTCATCGTCAACACCGGCGACGACCTTGAATGGTGGGGGCTCTACGTTTCCCCCGACGTTGACTCCATCATTTATGCGCTCGCTGGACGCTTGAGCAAAGAGCGTGGCTGGGGAGTGAAGGGAGATACATTTTTTTGCCTCGAAACCATGAAGGCCCTCGACGAGCCAATCTGGTTTCATGTCGGCGACCGCGATCTCGCTGTTCATCTGCTGCGTTCAAAATTATTGGCCGAAGGTAAGACCGTCACCACCGTTGCCGCAGAAATCGCGGCAAAATTCGGCATTCGTTCGCGCGTTCTTCCGATGAGCAATTCGCGTGTCGAGACTCGCGTGGATACGCCCAGCGGCGAACTCAGCTTTCAGGAATATTTCGTGCAACGCTGGTATCAAGATCCCGTGAAGTCTGTTCGCTTCGCCGGTGCAACCGAGGCCGAGCCCGCGCCTGGTGTTCTCGAAGCGATTCAACAAGCAAGCACGATCATTCTTGCTCCCAGCAACCCCATCAGCAGCATCGGCCCAATTCTCGCCGTGCCCGGCATCCGCGAGGCACTGGTAGAGAGCAATGCAACCATCGCCGCCGTCAGTCCCATTATTGGCGGCAAGGCCGTTTCTGGTCCGGCAGGAATCATGATGGCCGCGCAAGGCTTGCCAGTTTCCATCGCCGGAGTTACGAAAGCCTACGAAGATATTCTCGATGTACTCATTGCGGACGACCGCGATGCTGCCGCCGCTCAAAAGCTGCAAAGTTCTGGACTCCGCGTTCACTGCACCAACACCATCATGAAAACCCGCGAGGATAAAATCGAACTCGCTCGCACCGTGTTGGCGGCCTGCGAGTCGAAACACGCTGCAACCATCAAACAACGATGATTCTCATTCCCGTCAAGCATCTTGCCCGCGCCAAGCAACGCCTCGCCGCCTGGTTTGACCAGGAAACTCGCACGCTGCTTGCGCAAACCATGCTGCTGGATGTGTGCGAAACCGTTGCGCAAGTGCGCGATCTTATGCCGGTGAGCCTGGTGACGAGCGACCCGTATGCATTGGATCTCGCGCGGCAATTTCGTTTTGAAGTTATGACAGATCACGACAATCCCGGCGAAACGGAGGCCATCGCCCGCGCCACACGTGTATGTGTCGCTCGCGGAGCGGAGAGCACGCTCGTGATTCCCGCGGACATTCCCCTCATGACAGTCTTCGAACTCGAGCAAATTGTCGCGGCGGCGCCCACTGAGGGTTCAGTGCTGGTTCCTGCTGCGGACGGCCGAGGCACCAACGCCGTCCTGCGCCGGCCTGCCGATTTATTCCCTCTGAGTTTTGGCAACGACAGCTTCAAACCCCATTTGGAAGCCGCCCGCGCCACGGGTTTTCCCGTCGCGACTCTAAACCTCCCCGGCATCGCGCTCGACGTGGACAATCTCTCCGATCTGCGCGATCTCGCGACAGCACCCGGTGAAACCCGCTCCCAGCAGTTGATTCAGAAGTGGCACCTCGAAGATTTGCCGCACGCCGCCAGCGAATAATGCCTTCTTCCCCGAAAACCGGCGAATTGCGAATCATGCCCATTCGTTTCACCGATGAAATTCATCCCGGCGATTCGGTTGCAGAGAAATTGATCGGCGCCCTGAAGCTGAATAGGCTGAAGCTAAAATCCGGGGACATCGTTGTCGTCAAACACAAAATTATTTCTAAAGCAGAAGGCCAATTCGTCGCGCTCGACGGCATTCGCCCGTCCACCGAATCAAAAAATTGGGCACAAAAATACAAACTCGATGCCCGCATCGTTGAACTCGCGCTGGCGCAGAGTAAGCGCATCGTTCGCCGAAAAAACGGCGTGCTGATTACTGAAACCAAGCATGGCTTTGTCTGCGCGAACAGCGGGGTGGATGTTTCGAATGTTGATGGCGGCGAGCGCGCTCTCTTGCTCCCTGAAGACCCGGACCGCTCTGCTGCACAAATTCGACGTGCTCTCAAAAAGCAGTTGAAGTTAGACATTCCAGTTATCATCACCGACACCTTCGGCCGTCCCTGGCTCGAGGGACTTACCGAAGTCGCCATCGGTGTGGCCGGAATGAAAGCGATTCATGATTTTCGCGGCAAGCGCGATCCTCACGGTTATCCACTGCGTGTAAGCCTCGAAGCGGTCGCCGACGAACTCGCCTGTGCCGCCGGACTGGTCTGCGGCAAGCTCGCGCGCACACCCGCCTGCATCATTCGCGGATTTCGCTATCAACCGGGAAAAGGCACCGCGCAGGATTTAATTCGTTCGGCTGCAACAGACCTATTTCGGTGATATCGTTTTCTTGTGAGTCGAAATCTGGCCCAATTCGAACTGGAAAACTTCCCATCGCTCGAATGGAATGTCATCGCGCCCAAGCTCGCGCCGGCCACCCGAGTCGCTCTGGAAAAAATGCTTGAGTCGCAAGACGGCAACGCACTCACCCGCGAAGAATGTCTGCTTTTGGCGAACGCCGAGGGCGATGATTTGCTCGGATTACTTGTGGCCGCCAACGATCTCCGCCGCGAACTCGCCGGGAACCTCGTCACTTACGTTGTTAATCGCAACATTAATTTCACCAATATTTGTTTTGTCGGATGTAAATTCTGCGCCTTCAGCCGTGGCCCGCGCGAGGCTGACACTTATTTTCTGAGCGCAGAGCAAGTGGCACAGAAAGCCGTCGAAGCTGCTGCACTCGGCGCAAACGAAGTCTGCATCCAGGGTGGACTTCCCCACGGCCTGCCGCCATTTTATTACCGCGACATTTTGCGTGCTGTGAAGCGTGCAGTCCCGTCGATGCACATTCACGCCTTCTCGCCCATGGAGATCATGTACGGCATCGAACTCACCGGCATGTCGCTGCCCGATTATCTTTCCATGCTGCGCGACAACGGACTCGACACCCTACCCGGCACCGCCGCTGAAATTCTCGACGATCAAGTCCGCCACGTCCTCTCGCGCAATAAGCTGACAACCGCGCAATGGGTTGGCGTCATTCGCGCCGCGCACCGCTGCGGCATTCGCACGACTTCAACGTTGATGTACGGGCACATCGAAACGCCTGCGCATTGGGTAAATCAGATATTGCTGCTCCGTGAAATCCAGCGCGAGACCGGCGGTTTCACCGAGTTTGTTCCTCTCGGCTTCGTCCATCAAAACACTTTGCTCTTCCATCAGGGACTCGCACGCAGTGGTCCCACGCTGGCCGAGCATCTCAAAATTCACGCGCTCGCGCGCATTCTTCTCGCCGGCGCCATCAACAACATCCAAGTTTCGTGGGTGAAGTTGAATCGTAAGTTGTCGCAGCTTTGCCTGCACGCCGGGGCCAATGATTACGGCGGCACGCTGATGGAAGAAAATATTTCGCGCGAAGCCGGCGCCACTGCCGGGCAATACACCAGCCCTGAAGATTTCCAATCGCTGATTCTCGAAGCCGGACGCATCCCCGCCGAGCGTAATACGACTTACACGCGCATCAAGATCAAAGTTGCGTCCCAGGAATTTACCAGCGAAGAATGTTTTATCCCGGAGTTCGCCTGAGTGGGGCGCCCTGTTGCGATTATTGGCGGCGCAGGCAATGAAGGCTTCGGCCTCGCCCTTCGCTGGGCCCAGGCGGGAGAGACTGTCATCATCGGCTCGCGCGATGCCGCTCGCGCCCAGCAAGCTGCCGACAAAATCAAGCAACGCGTGCCTGATGCAAATGTTTCAGCCATGGAAAACTCCGCGGCCGTGGCTGCTTCAGACTTGATCGTGCTGACAATTCCTTTCGAAGTACACGCCGCAACGCTGAAGCAACTCAAACCGGCCATTCGCCCCGGCAGCATCGTCGTTGACACGACCGTTCCTCTCGCCGCCAGCGTCGGTGGACGGGCCACCCGCACCCTCGGCGTGTGGCAAGGTTCAGCTGCACAACAAGCCGCAGAAATCCTTGGCAAAGAAATTCACGTCGCGGCAGCTTTTCATCATGTTGGCTCGGAGTTGCTTATTGCCGATGGCGAGAAAGTCGATTGCGACGTCATCGTTTGCAGCGACGATCCTGCCGCGACGAAGACTGTCCGTCAACTCGCGGCCAAAATTCCAGGCGTCCGTGGGCTCGACGGCGGCAAACTGGAAAACGCCCGCATCCTGGAACAAATCACCGCCTTGCTCATCGGATTTTCCCTCCGCGACAAGGGTCACGCTGGAATCCGTATCACGGGATTGCCAGACTCGGCATACAAAAGCTAGAGTTTCTTTACATCAGCCACACCGCATCCACATCCACAATCGCTTGCGTGCGCGGAATCTTCTGTTGTGCCGCATATGCCAACATCGCCCGCAAAGTTGCGTTCAGCTTCTCGCGGCTGGCGGACTTCAGCACAAAGTGGTAGCGATAGTCGCGTTTTAGTCGCATGATGGGCGCGGCGGCTGGGCCGAGCACCCGAATGCCTTCATGCCGCGTCTTCTCAAACCACTTGCCCAAAATGCCCGACCAGCGTAAAGCTTCGTCTAATTTGTCGCTGCGAATCAACACGTTGGCCAGAGCACTATAGGGCGGATAGTGCATCCAGCTGCGAAAGCGCAGCTCTTTTTCATAGAAACCAACAAAATCATGTTGCGCCGCATACTGAACCGCATAGTGGTCCTGAAAATAAGTTTGCAGCACAACCTTGCCCGGAGTCTGCCCGCGCCCGGCGCGGCCCGCGACCTGCGTGAGCAGTTGAAACGTGCGCTCGGCGGCACGAAAGTCAGGCATGCCCAGCGCAGCGTCGGCGCCGACAACACCCACCAGCGTCACGCCATGAATGTCATGTCCTTTGGCGATCATCTGTGTGCCAGTGAGGATATCGAGTTCGCCTTCGTTCAGAGCATTCAAAGCGCGTTCAAAATCTTCATGCCCGCGGACTGTATCCCGGTCAAGCCGCCCGATGCGCGCTTGAGGAAACATACCGTGCAACAACTCTTCTAATTTTTCTGAGCCGGTGCCGATGAAATAGACGTATTCGCTCCCACAGTGCGCGCACACTTTCGGAACTTTCGCAGTAAATCCGCAGTAATGGCATTCCATGCGGTGCTCGCGCTTGTGGTGGGTCAACGCAATGGCGCAGTTGTTGCATTCCAGTTTCTTGCCGCACGCCCGGCATAGCGCCACCGGAGAATAGCCGCGGCGGTTAAGCAGCACCATGACTTGCTCTTTTCTCTCCAGGCGGTCCTTGATTTCACCGGCTAGCTTGCGCGAAATCACTTGCTCCGCGCCCGTTTCCTGAAATTCCTGCCGCATGTCAACGATCTCGACTTCCGGCAGCGGACGCTGCTCCACCCGGTCGCGCAACTCCACGAGCGCATATTTATGTTTCTTCGCATTGAAATATGACTCGAGCGACGGCGTCGCCGAACCGAGTACCACGACCGCCTTCGCCATGTTTGCCCGCATCACCGCCACGTCGCGCGCGTGATACCGTGGCGTTTCTTCCTGTTTGTAAGAAGAATCCTGCTCTTCATCCACGATGATCAGCGCCAAATCGCTCACCGGAGCGAACACCGCCGAGCGTGTGCCAACCACCATTCTCGCCTCGCCGCGTTTGATGCCATGCCACTGTCCAGCGCGCTCGTCGTCAGACAAAGCCGAATGCAGGATTGCAACTTCGTCCCCAAAAACTTGATGCAAATCCGCTGCAACCGCGGGAGTAAGCCCAATTTCAGGAACCAGCAAAATCGCCGATCGTCCGGCATCAAGCACCGAACGCATGGCCGCTAGGTACACGGCCGTTTTTCCTGACCCGGTTACTCCGTGAAGAAGTATGCCCGAATATTTGTGCTCCGCTATTCCACTTTTAATCTTCGCGAGCGCTTCTTCCTGTGCAGGATAAAACTGAAAATTAAGCGGCGACGGCCGCGCTTTGATTTTTGATCGCGATAGCTCGGCTGGTTCTTCGATGATTTCCACCAGCCCACGCTTCACCAGTGTGCTCAGTGTTGTCCGGGGTACATCAATCTCATGCAACGTTTCAACCGCAACCCTGCCGCCTGCCGCAGCCAGCGCATCCATCAACATTTTCTGGTTCGCATTAAGCTTATTGGTTTTTCCTTCGTGTTCCCTCGTGTCCTTCGTGGTTTGCTTTGCGTTTTCTCGGCGTTCCTCCGCGCTTTCTGCGGCAAATGTTCTCAGCACGGCAATCTTCACCACCCTTGCCGCATCTCTCGCTTCCGACAAATCTTCTCGGAAAATCCACTTCTTCCGCACCATCCCCGCCACCAACGCTCGCGACGCCCCCGTCGCCGACCGCAAACTGCCTTCGCGCACACCCTCCCGATCCAGCAAATGCTCGAGCACTCGAATCTCTGTGACCTGATCTTCGTGGCTTTTCTTCGATCGGCCTGACGATCCCGTCGTTCCGGCGTTATGCAATGCTTCCTGTCCCGCATCCGCAATGCGGTACGCAATCGTCCGTTTGAATTCCGCATTCAGTGGCAGCATTGTGCGAAAAACTTCGCCAATCGGCGCGAGGTAGTAATCTGCGATCCATTTACCCAGGCGAATCAACTGCTCATCCATAACCGGAGCCGCATCCAAAACCTGAATTACATTTTTCGTCGCAACAGACGGCTTGCGATCATGCAATTCCGTCACAATGCCCGACATACGCTGTGCGCGGAACGGCACCAGCACACGCACGCCTACCACAGGCTCCATTCCTTCCGGAACGCGGTAAGTGAATACCATATCGAGCGGCACCGCCAGCGCCACGTCACAAAATTCAGGCATGTCTTATCGAGAATAAATCAGAGAATAGCCTGCGGATAAATCAGAAGAGAAACTACAACGGCAGCCCCAGCTTCTTCATCAATTCCGCATAACGCGGGTCCGACCGGAGCGAATCGAGCGCCGGATAACGGATGGCAAACAACAACTCGCTATCGCCCGCAGCGCGAGACTTTTCGAGGGCGCGGAAGGCTTCGTCTTTTTCCCCTAAAAGCGCCGCCGCAACGGCAAAGATCGCGCTTCCTCCCTCACCCTCGATGGTCTTGCAGAGCTCAAAGTAACCTCTTGCATCTCTGCTCGGCGCGGTTCCCGTTGGCAGGTGCGATTTCTCCATCTCCTCGACCGCCTCAGGGAAGCGTCCGAGCGTGGCATACAGTAACGAGAGTTTGAAGTGCGCGGGGGTAAAGTTAGGCTCGCGCTCCAGGACTTTCTTGAACTGGCTCTCGGACTCGGCGTAATGCCGCTGATCCATCAGAATCAGCGCGTAGTTTGTGTTTACAATCGAGGAAAGCGGGTCGAGCGAAACTGCGGTACGAAATTCTCGCGCCGCTTCCTCGAGTCGATTGAGGGGCATCAGAACTCCCATCGCATAAAAGTATCGTGCCTGCGCATTGTTTGGATTGAGCGAGATCGCACTCCTCAAGTCAGATTCAGCCTCCTGGAACCGGAGCTCTTGTGACAATGCGAACCCTCTCGCGGCATGGGCCTCCGAGCTGTTTCCATCCAGGGCGACTGCCTTGGCCGATGCCTCATCCGCCAGCGCCGTCGCCTGTTTCGAACTGATGGTATTCGAATAGCCGGCAATCACGTTGTACGTGTCGGCCAGCCCCGCGTACGCCAGCGAATAATTCGGGTCGGCGCGGATCGCCAGCTGAAACAGGTCAACACTTTTTTGCAAGCCCTCTGGAGTCCGCCCATACCAGAGTTGCCGCCCTTCAAGATAAAGGCGATAGGCATCCGGATTGGCCGTTCCCGCATTACTTACGCGCTGCTCTTGTGCTCCGCTTAGTTGTATTTTCAACTTCTCCGAAATATCGCGCGTGATGTCTCCCTGCACTTGCGTGATGTCGGCCAGTTTGCGGTCATAGTGCGATCCCCAAAGCTCACTGCCGTCGGCTGCGTTCACCAAATCCGCTTGCACTCCGACTTGGTCGCCATGTTGCGTCAAACTTCCTATCAAAAGCGCGCCTACATTTAACGCTTTGCCAATGCTTTCGGGATCGTCCTCTTTGCCCTTGTATTTAAAGACCGTGCTCCTCGCCATGACTTTGAGATTAGGTAACTGGGAGAGGCTGCTGATAAGGCTCTCTGTCAGGCCATCGCTCAAATAATCGTTGGACGCATCGCCCGTCGAGTTCACAAAGGGTAGTACTGCCATCGAACTTACTTTGCCCGTTTGTGTCTTTCCTCGCACCAAGTAATAGCCCGCGGCCGCGGCCATTAGAACCAGTGCAGCGATTCCCGCAATCCACGGCGCTCTCGACCCAGCGGGCTTAATTCCACTAGACGATGCCGAACTTGCGTGCGACATTTCACTCGAGAAGGCGGCCACACTCCCCGACCGCCCCGAATCGATGTCGCGCTTGCAGCGCGCGAGATCGGTCCGCATGTCCGCTGCACTTTGGTAGCGAAGATTGCGGTCTTTCTCCAATGCCTTGCCAATAATGCGATCCAAATCTACCGGCAAATCCGGATTCATTCTCTGTGCGGGCGCTGGATGTCCATCGAGGATCGCTTTGAAGATTTCAGCCGTGCTATTGCCACGAAATGGTAAAACTCCCGTCGCCATTTCGTACAAAACCACTCCGAACGAAAACAAGTCACTGCGCGCATCCATTTCTTTCGCCCGCGCTTGCTCCGGAGACATATAAGCCACCGTTCCCAGCGTCGAACCGGGGCTGGTGAGATGCTGTTCCTCCACCGTTGCATCTAAATGCGAGGAAGAAGCCGAAGCGGGCGAGGCTTTCGCCAATCCAAAGTCAAGAATCTTGGCGTGGCCGCGCTTGGTGACAAAAATATTCGCTGGTTTAATGTCACGGTGAACAATTCCCTGCGAGTGCGCCCCGTCGAGCCCATCCGCAATCTCCGTCGCCAAAGACAATAGAGTTTCGTTGTCCAACGGCTTGCCGTTGATCAAATGCTTTAACGTCACGCCATCCAGAAACTCCATGGCGATGAAAGTTTGTTCGCCATGCTTGCCAATTTCGTGGATGGTGCAGATATTGGGATGGTTCAAAGCAGAGGCCGCACGCGCCTCGCGGCGAAACCGCTCCAGCGCCTGTGGATCGCGCGACAATTCAGGAGGAAGAAATTTTAAGGCGACGAACCGCCCAAGTTCAATGTCTTCAGCCTTATAGACGACGCCCATCCCGCCGCCGCCCAGCTTTTCGACGATGCGGTAGTGAGATATGGTCTCGCCTATCATTGGCGAAAATGTTACGTGGTGAAAGTAGCTAAGTCAATGAAGAGAGCGCAGCAGGAATGATGGAGCTATCGTGTAAGATGAGCAACTAGAGTCCAGAGCACGCGCCATGTGTGTGCACAACAGAAGAGGTGATGAGCATGAGAAGTCTTGTACGAGTTGCGAACACGCTTTTATTTTCAGCTTTGGTGATGACCAGCGCATTAGTGAGCGCGCAGACCGGACAGCCAGGTAAGATCACCGGCCTGGGCGGTGTGTTCATAAAGAGTCCCAACCCGAAAGCGCTTCGCGCCTGGTATCAGGACGTTCTTGGAATCAAGCTTGAACCGTGGGGTGGTGCGCTCTTGCGCTACGACGCCGACAAGCATCCGCCTCATGTGGTCTGGAATGCATTCTCCGCAAAAACCGACTATTTCGAGCCCTCGACCAGGGACTTCATGTTCAATTTCGCAGTGGACGATATGGATGCATTCGTAGCCCGGCTTCGAGCGAAGGGCGTGGACATTCTTAAGCGCGATGACAAGGACCCAAGCGGCCGCTTCGCGTGGATCGTGGATCCGGACGGCACAAAGATCGAACTATGGGAGCCAAAGGCGCATTAGCATTCGAAAAGGACTCTCGGTATAAATCCGACTCAAAACACTCCGCTCAGCAACCGGATTCTTTCCCGAATTTCCTTTTTGTTCATCCGCGAATAGCGGAGCATGAAGCCAATGCAGGGGCGGCCACAAATAACATCAGAACAGGTTACCGGGTGCCCCGTTCTTGTCGTGCTTGTTGCGACAGGATGGTATTTTCCTAAAAAATACGTGCGCAAAGTTCAAGCTTCGCAATACGTGATAAACAATAAGCATGAAGCTTCTGCGCTATGGAGATCCGGGCAAGGAAAAACCGGGGCTGTTGGATACAAATGGAAAGATCCGCGATCTATCGGGAGTCATTCCAGACCTCGCTGGCGATGCGCTTTCCGCTTCATCATTAGAAAAGCTCCGTAAGTTGAATCCCGAAAACCTCCCTCTCATTTCCTCGGATGTCCGCATCGGGCCGTGTGTTGGCGATGCCGGTAAGTTCGTCTGCATTGGCTTGAATTACTCCGACCACGCCAGCGAAACTGGCATGACGCTCCCAAGCGAGCCTATTGTTTTTATGAAGGCGACTTCGGCGATCTGTGGGCCCAATGACAACGTCATCATCCCACGCGGCTCAACCAAACTCGATTGGGAAGTAGAGTTGGGCGTCATCATCGGGAAAGAAGCAAAGTATGTTTCGGAAGAGAGTGCGCTCGAATATGTTGCGGGATATTGCGTCGTCCACGACGTTTCTGAGCGCGCATTTCAGCTCGAAAGCACGGGACAATGGGTAAAGGGAAAAAGCGCAGACACCTTTGGCCCCATCGGCCCGTGGCTTGTAACTACGGACGAAATTCCGAATCCACAAAATTTAAAACTTTGGCTGGAAGTGGATGGCCATCGCTATCAGAATGGATCCACGAAGACGATGGTCTTCAGCGTTCGGCAATTGGTGAGCTATGTTAGCTGCTTCATGAGCCTTCAGCCCGGCGATATTATTTCTACGGGAACGCCTCCGGGCGTGGGGATGGGACAAAATCCCCCGGTTTATTTGCGGGCGGGAAATGTAGTTCGGCTGGGCGTAGAAGGCTTGGGAAAACAGAAGCAAACTATCGTTCCCTCGACGTAAGCAGTCTTGTCATCCTGAGCGAATGTTTTTTAAAGCGAAGGATAGGGGCGGGCCGCGCGGTAAAATCCGCGCGCATGGCCCGCATCCGTATTAAACTGCGCCGTTGCTCGCAATCGTTGTCAAGGATTAAGAATGACTTTCAGTTTAAAAGGCAAAACTGCACTCATCACCGCCGCTGGACAAGGCATTGGCCGTGCCTCGGCGATTTTATTTGCGCAATCTGGCGCAACTGTTTGGGCAACGGACATTAATCAATCCGCATTAGATGAACTAGCATCCGCGCATCCAGAAATCAAAACTCGCACACTTGATGTGCGCAACGCGGTCACCATTCAGAAGCTCGCCAACGAAATCGGAGCGCTCGACATTCTCTTCAACTGCGCGGGATATGTGCATCAAGGCGATCTTCTCTCCTGCTCGCAAAAAGATTGGGATTTTTCTTTTGACCTGAATATTGGCTCGATGTACCGCACCTGCCACGCCTTCCTGCCCGCAATGCTGAAAGCGAAAAAAGGCTGCATCATCAACATGGCATCCGTCGTGTCGAGCATCAAGGGCACGCCCAACCGCGCGGCTTACGGGGCCACGAAAGGCGCGGTCATCGGCCTGACCAAAGCCATCGCCGCCGATTACGTCAGCAGCAACATCCGCTGCAACGCGATTTGCCCCGGCACCGTGGATACTCCATCACTCGCTGACCGGATCGCGGCACAGGGAGATCCCGATAAAGTTCGTGCTGGGTTCGTTGCGCGCCAACCCATGGGAAGGCTCGGCCAGCCAAATGAAATCGCTGCCATGGCCCTCTATCTCGCTTCGGATGAATCCGCCTTCATCACCGGCCAGACGTTTGTGATTGATGGGGGATGGAGTATCTAGCGTCCGCGAGACTCTAATCGAAATTGGATTTCAGATTTTTTCTGTTGCAAAAATTTGGGAAGCATGGCATTCTCTACACTCTTCTAACGAAAGGATGCCCAACTTGGCAAAACGCGCAAATTATACGTTTAGCGGGCAACGTCAGCCGATAACGCGACTGAGTTGCTTTAGGGCATCGCTCCGGTCGAATTAACCGGCTCTCGCCCTCGATTCTCCGCAAAAACTAAAACTTAGGCCTGTGCGCCGTAAAGCTTGTGAATTGCGTAGTTCGCATTCCGCGCTTGGGCTTGCTCAACCATCCCGGCTTGTTGCCGTTTAGAAAACGACTATGTTCGAAATCTTGAAAAAAATGCTGGCTGGCCGGAGCGAATTCGCTTCGGGCGGATTGCTGCTCATGATCATCGGAGGCTTGAGCGTGTATCTCCGCGCCATACCGGAGAAGTTATGGTATTTGATCCTGGATCAAGCCACGATGATGATCACCGTCAAGGACGATGATGCGGCATTCGTGTGGGTAAAAGAGTGGTTCCTGGAACAAAAGTTCCTACGAAAAATCCGCCGTGTGGACTTGGACACGACGCTTCGTAACGAACGCGTCGCAATGATTCCAGCACCGGGGAAACACTGGTTTTGGTATCGCGGACGGCCTTTCGAGGTCTGGTTCTCGCGTACGCAGAGTACACGGGAGCGCGCTGGCAGGCGAGTCGAAATGTTCTCATTCCGCACTATGGGGCGAGAGCGTAGAGTGCTCCAGACCTTCGTGGATGAGGTAGCGCAATGTCACGCTCGCAGGCAAGGCGTTCAGTCATACCTGTACACCTACGACGACGGGTGGGATTACGTGGCGGGATATTCGCCTCGTTCTCTCAACTCGGTCGTTCTTGAACCAGGAGAGAAGGAACACCTGCTACGAGACGTATCGCAGTTCCGCGGGTCGAAGGAACGTTACGAAAACCTGGGCGTGCCGTATCACAGAGGCTATCTGTTCTATGGTCCACCGGGTACTGGCAAGACTTCGCTAGCGTCAGCGTTGGCGGCGCACTTCAGTCTGTCGATATACGTGATCAACCTCACGAATTTCACGGATCGCAGTCTGCTGAGCGCAGTCAATCGGGTTCCTGCTGGTTCGGTTTTGTTGTTTGAAGATATTGACGCGATGAGGGGTAGCCAGTCACGCTCCGCGTCAAGCAGTTCCAATCTTGTAACTAAATCTGAAGAGAATAGCTCCGGCAAGAGCGGGGTCACGCTTTCCGGATTATTGAATGTTCTGGACGGCTTCCATGCCCCCACCGGCGTTCTCTTTGTGATGACGACGAATCACGTCGAGAAGCTGGACGCAGCACTCTTACGGCCAGGGCGAATCGATTACAAGCTCTATCTCGGCGAGGCAAGTAGCCGCCAGAAGACTGAGCTCTATCGAAAGTTTTTCCCCGACGCCTCTGAGGCGGAAGCTCAAGAGTTCGTGGAATCGTCGCAAGGCATCGCGACGATGGCAGAGTTCCAGGGCTTGTTGTTGGCTTTGGATAGTGGCTCAAGCCGGGATCTCCCGGAAGTGACCGAAGAGGTCCTGGCTTGAACGGCGTAATGAATCAAAGAAAGGAGGTCGCATGCCGTTTTTCTTCATTTTGGTGCTGTTCCGATTGGTGCTTTCTGCAACACGTGCAGTTCGCCAGAAAGCGCGAGAGGTCAAAGCAGAACCGATGTGCGTGCGTTGTACTTATGCGCAAGTGCAGCATGGCGCGAATGCACGGCGCGCGATCTTCTGCCTGTTCGGTGGTGCCGTGCGGCCAGTAGAACTCGATGTGCTCTACTGCACCGCCTTCCAGTCGCGAGATCAGCCGATGCGCACGCGAGCAATCGGTTTCGTGCGAGAGATTGCTCCGGCTGAATAACAAAAGGGCACAGGGATATGCTGTGCCCTTTTTAATAGTCACTCACCACTCTTCGCTGGCGGCTTCATGCCCAGCTCTTTCATTACCATCTGCAAGTCTTTCCAGGCCTCGCCCTTCTGTCGGGGATCGCGCAGCAAAAACGCCGGATGGTAGGTGACGGCGAGTTTGGTGCCGCGGAAGTCGAACCAGCGTCCGCGCAGCTCTGACATGGGAGCGTTGATGGCGAGCAGTGTCTTGGCTGCAACCGCACCCAGCGCCACAATCGCTTTCGGCTTGATGACAGCGATTTGCCGCATGAGAAAGGGCGAACACGTCTCACACTCGTCGCGCTCGGGCTGACGATTTCCCGGCGGTCGGCACTTGATGATGTTGGCGATATAGACATCCTCGCGGGTGATGCCCATCGCTTTGATCATATTCGTGAGCAACTGCCCGGAACGGCCCACGAACGGTTCGCCCTGCTCGTCTTCGTCCGCGCCCGGCGCTTCGCCGATGAACATCAAGTCCGCCTTCGGATTGCCCACACCAAACACAATCTGCTTGCGGCCTTGTTTGCTCAGCCGGCAACGGGTGCAGTCGCCGATGTCTTCGCGGATGACGCGCAACGCGGCGGCAGGATCGGCGATGTTGGCTTCGGGTTTGGGGTTGGAGAACATGTCGCTTTCTTCGGGAGCGATGGTGAGTGTGGCTTTCGCGCGTGGGGTCATGGGCTCAGAGATTGAAGTTTCGGCGCTTTCAGGTTGAAGTAATTCGGTAATTTCTTGCCTGTAAAAATCGTAAATGCCGAGTTCGTTGTAGTAGCGAATTCGTTCTTTCAGGGCTTGTTTGGTTTTCTCATCGAGTACGCGCGGCATGAAGAGACAGGTTATCAGGAATGGCGTGTGGAAAAATTATTCAAGCAAAGCACCCCTGCACGAATCCGCAGACACGGGGGAACTCCCTGACAGCGAGAGTAACAAAACAACGGGACTATCCGGCTTGCCTCGCTTCCGGCTTGTCCGCAATTTCCAACCCCGCCTTGCGGAGGTCGCCGAGCATCCGCTCGACCATGTCGGGTTGCCACCACGTACCTAGTTCCTCTCGCGCCCTTATCGCGAATTCAGGCCGTAGGGCGAGAAGATGGCGCACGGCGGTGCGCGCTTCTTCCATCTGCCCCAACTGACAATGGACGACTGCCAACGCGACTTGCACCGTCCACAGGCCGGGCATATTGATTTTGAGCGCATACTCTAATACTCGCTTGCCATCTCCCTTGCGGTAGGCGTTCAGAACCATGGGGACCCAGTACCATCCCGGGTGGTTGGGATTCAACTGCGTCACCCGCTCCGCCAACGCGCACCCACGGTCCCACTCCCCGGAGAAAGCGAACTCCATGGCTAAAAAGGCTGTGGTATAGCCTTCCATGGAGTTCAGTTCGAGCGAGCGAGCGGCGGCGGCGCGAAACGCCCCGAGTTCTCCACGGAAGAAATGCGCCGAAGCCAATGCAGCATGTGCTAATTGGTTGGACGGAGCAAGATTCACGGCTCGACGGGCGGCTGAAAGGGCACGTTCCATGGCATTGGGGCGCTGGTTGTATCCGTGCGAGTATTCGGCGCGGTAAAGCCAGGAAAGGGATGCCCAGCAGTCGGCACGCTCCGGAGCCAGCTTCACCGCGCGCTCCAGAGCAGCAACCCCGGCGAGATGCTCCTCTGCGCTGACATGTTGATGGAAGCCGAAGCTGCGTAGCAGCGCTTCGTATGGAGTTAGCGATTCCGGCTCGCGGTTGCGGAGAATCTCCGACATACTGTGCGCGAGAATGCCTTGCGTGTCGCCGACAGTGGCAACAATGCGCGGAACGACATCATCAAGGAGATCGAGCGCGGATTCCGGGGTGAAATTGCGGTCATACGTTTCTGCCCAGAGGCCCGTGCCTGAGCTGGCGTCTATCAGCTGCACGGCAATGCGGACTTTTGAGCCGGCCCGGCGGACGCCGCCTTCCATCACGTAACGCGCGCCAAGTTCTTTTGCCGCGGTGCGCACATCCACGGCCTGTTGCGCATAACGCGCTGTGGAGCTGCGTGCGATGACGCGCAAGTAAGAAAACTTAGACATGTTGGTGATGATGTCGTCGGTCAATCCATCGGCGATGGCCACGAGGTCAGAATCAGCGCTCGTCGATTTGAAGGGCAATACGGCCACCCAGAAACCTTCGTCAGCACGAGCGCTGCCGGAATCGGGCGCGGTATTGGTCCTTGATGTTGTGGCCGAGACAGTCGTTGAACGCGTGACCGAGCGCGCCAAATCACGGAACTCGTTACTGACATCGCGCGCTGTCTGCATCCGGTGGCGTGGATCTTTTTCGAGGCACCGGCGGATTACGCGACAAAGATCGGAAGGCAATTCCGGGCGCGTGTCACTAACCGGTGGCGGCGTATCGCGCAAGATGGCCGAAATCAATTCCGCTGACGAGCTGCCTTCGAAGGGACGATGCCCGATGGCCATTTCATGCAGAACCACTCCCAACGAGAAAATGTCGGAGCGGTGGTCGAGTGGGCGACCCGAGACCTGCTCCGGCGACATGTACGCCGGAGTTCCCATAACGACGCCTACCTGCGTATGGCCAGCCGAGGTCATGGTGGCGTCGCTGGCTTTCTCTCCGCCGATATCTTTCGCCAATCCAAAATCCAGCACTTTGACCCGGCCATCGTTCGTAACCATCACATTTGCGGGTTTCAGGTCGCGATGAACAATACCCTTCTCGTGGGCGGCGGCGAGCGCCTCGGCAATCGCACTGGCGATTTCGATGATCCGGTCGGTTTGCAAGCCGTTCGCTGAAATCAGACGATCAAGCGGCTGCCCCTCGATCAATTCCATCGTTATGAAATGAACATTGCCCGATTCTTCAACCGAATAGACCGTGACCACATTGGGATGATTAAGCGCGGCCACGGCGCGCGCCTCACGCTGAAAACGCGCGAGCCTGTCGGAGTCGCCAGCCATTTCTGCCGGCAGAACTTTCAGCGCGACGTTGCGCCCCAGCTTCGTGTCAGTGGCGCGGTACACCTCGCCCATGCCGCCGGCTCCGATGGAGGCAGTGATCTGGTAATGCGCGAGGGTTTGGCCGATCATCATTTCCGGAAAGTTTCGATTTACAGCAGGGAAGATTTTACACGGCATGCCTGTTTCCACCTAAGTTATTGAATTGTGGTGCAAGTGATTGATTATTCGTATTAGCGGTTTTTAATGTCGGAAAAGCGGGGTCGAGTGGCGTTACGAGTAGGCCGTTTTTGCGATTAGGAGGGCCGTGGACGAACGATCTTGAGCTGAGATGGCCATGAGGGCTTCGTGGCGCTTCCATGCGCCTGACAAGCCTCTAAACGCCCGTATTAGCGTTTCTCATTTTGGGAAATAGATGTACATTGTGGTATGCACATAAGGGCATCGCAGGTGAATTTGGAATTATTCTTGCCGGGTACAAACACGAGGTTTCTCGATCCGCGGTCATTAGCGCTCCCGCGTCACTCCAAATGACAAAGTTTTCAGGAAATGCAGATTCCTCGCGCATCTTCGTCCTTTGCGCTTCGCGCGTTGCGGCTCCAAATGTTCGGAATGACAAGGGGTGGGGGTTAGTGCTTGACGGTAATACGTTTACGCAGTCGTATGACTTCATCCAGCACGCGCTGGGCGACTTCCCATTTGCTGGTTTCGGGGACGTCCACGATATTGTCGTGAGAAATGATGGTAACGGCGTTGCGGTCAGAGTCGAAGCCGATGCCGTCGCGCGAGACATCGTTGACGACGATGGCATCGAGCGATTTCGCGGTCAGCTTCTTGCGGGCATTTTCGAGGACGTTTTCAGTTTCGGCAGCGAAACCGATGACGAGCTGTGATTTTTTGCGCTTGGCGATTTCAGCAACGATGTCGGAAGTGGGTTCGAGTTCGAGGGCCAGCGCCCCGCCGCGTTTGATTTTCTGGGATGCCTGGGATTTTGGCCGGTAATCCGAAACAGCAGCAGTTTTGATGACGATAGTGGCTTCAGGCAGAAGCTTCATCACGGCATTGCGCATTTCTTCGGCGGTTTCAACACGTGTGAGTTCAGCCGCGCCGGGAGCAGTAATCGAAGTTGGCCCGCTCACGAGCAACACACGCGCACCGCGACGTAGTGCAGCTTCGGCGAGAGCGTAGCCCATTTTCCCGCTAGAGCGATTCGTGAGATAACGAACGGGATCAATCTTTTCGCGCGTGGGGCCGGCGGTGATGAGAACGGTTTCTCCGGCAAGCTCTTGCGACGCGCCCAGCGCTTCCATCACGGCAGCAACGATGGATTCATTTTCGGCAAGGCGGCCTGCGCCCGTCATGCCGCAGGCGAGGTATCCGGTGCCCGGTTCGACGATGTGCACGCCACGTTTGCGCAGAATTGCTAGGTTGGCCTGCGTAGCTGCGTTGTTCCACATATTAACGTTCATGGCCGGAGCAATCACAACCGGAGCAGTGGTTGCGAGAAAGAGCGTGCTCAAGAAATCGTTGGCGATGCCCTGGGCGAATTTCGCGATGACGTCAGCAGTGGCGGGAACGACAACAAGGGCGTCAATCGCCTGGGCCACAGCAATATGCTCGACGGCAGCGTCAATGTTGGGCTGCTCGGCCTCGGTCCCAAATAAATCGGTGATGACTTTTTCGCCGGAGAGTGCGGCAAAAGTAAGCGGCTTCACAAACTCCTGCGCCGCGCGAGTCATGACGACCTGCACGCGAATACCGCGATCTCGCAGCAAACGGACGACTTCGGCTGCTTTGTAAGCTGCGATTCCGCCGCTGACGCCGAGGGCGATCTTCATAGTAGTTTGGATGATTCCACGAGCGCGGGGGACGCAAGCGAAAAACAGCACTCAAACGATGGCAAAGCTCTAAGCTTCACCCACCGCGTGGTCGAGCGCATCGCCGGCGACTTCCACCGGCGCGCCGCCGTTTTCGGGAATGATCCACTTCACTTTGCCCGCCTGAATTTCATCCTGCGCGATGCGGCAGGGTTTGCGGGAATGAGTTTCAATCACAGGAGGCGCCCCGCCCTGCAACTGCCGGGCGCGTCTTGCGGCTACGAGGATGTAACGATAATTGCTGTCGAACCCTTCCACCAGCTTCATGGCGATTCTCCCTCTGGCTAACGCCCCCCTGGCGCCGTCGCAGGCTGAAACGAGGCTAGAATCGGTTGTAGCTGCTGCCGCACATTGCGTAAACGGCAACTCTCGACTCTGGCCGACATCGCGGCATCCTCGGAACTTCCCGTCCGCTGCTGGCGTTCCACGAGCAGAATCGCCTTCAACGTTTCCACGGATTCCTCCAGGCGGTCGTTCACTAAAATATAGTCGTACTTCTCATAATTCTCAATCTCGCGGGTGGCCGTAGCCAAACGGGTTTCGATGACACGGTCGCTATCCGAACTTCGCCCTCGCAATCTTTTCTCCAACGTCTTGCGATCCGGCGGCAAAATGAAGATGCTGACAGCGCCGGGAAGTTTGCTTTTGATCTGCGCCGCGCCTTGCACATCAATATCGAGCAAAAGATCGCGGCCATTCTGTTCGGCCTCGCGCAGAAAGCGCCGCGCGGTGCCGTAGTAGTTTCCGAAGACGCTGGCATATTCCAGAAACTCATCTTCAGCGATCATCGCTTCGAACTCCGGGCGCGAGACGAAATAATATTCGCGGCCATTTTGCTCGCTGCCGCGATGTTCGCGCGTGGTGTAGGAAACGGAGAAATCGAGGCCGGGAACAATTTGGCGGACCTCATTGACCAGCGTGGATTTGCCCGAACCCGACGGCGCCGAAATGATATAGACAGTCGTCATTCGACGTTTTGCACCTGTTCGCGCGCTTTTTCAATGTCAGATTTCATGGCCAGCCCCATTTCAGTAATTTTGAGGGCGTCGCCGGCAAGCCCGGAAGTTTTTGAGAGCAGCGTGTTGGCCTCACGATTCATTTCCTGCAAGAGAAAATCAAGCTTCTTACCGACTTCGCCGCCCTGGTCGAGCAATCCTGAAAAATGTTGCACGTGATTTTCCAGACGAACCAGTTCTTCCTGAATGTCGCTGCGGTCCACGAGAAGAGCAACTTCCTGCAAAACACGCTCCGGGTCGGCCTGCGTGCCAACCAATTCCTGCATACGTGTTTTTAATTTCTCAGCATAGGCTTTCTGCACGCTTTGGCGCAGCTTGCTGACGCTTTCACGGGATTCGGCGATGTGCTTCATCAAGGCCCGCAATTCGCGCTCGATGCCGCCGCCTTCTTCCTCGCGCATCTGATTCAACCGGGACAGAGCTTCTTCAGCGCCGGTTAAAATCGCCCCCTCCAAAGCATCATCGGCTGGTTCGGCAGATCCATCCAACGCTCCCGGAAGGCGCAGGATTGCATTCAAGTCCGGTTCGGAGGCCAATCCGAATTCCGCAGCAGCTGCGCGAAAGGCCTTTACGTATCCGCCCGTTAGTTCGCGGTTCAAAGCAAAGTTCGTATTGCTCCCGCGATTGTGGCTTAGGGCTAGTTCCACATGGCCGCGCGCTAATTTTTCTTTAAACAGACGGCGCAGCTTCATCTCAAGACCATCGGCGTTGGAGGGCAACCGGAAGTGCAAATCGAGAAAACGATGATTGACCGATTTCAGCGAAAGTGTGAAGCCGGATTCAGCAGAAGAAGCGCCGTTTTCTGCGCCGAACTGTCCTTTGACTTGGGCAAATCCCGTCATGGAGCGGATGGGCATAATTTTATTGTCTCACCGTAGCTGCGCTCACTCGAGCGTCATCTCCTGCGTTGGTAGAAAATTGCAAATCATGCAAACGACGATACGTGCCAAAGGAGGCCATCAGTTCATCGTGTGTTCCTATTTCAGCGATGCGGCCTCCGTCAATTACAACGATGCGATCGGCTCGGCGAACAGTGGACAGGCGGTGCGCAATCACAAACACCGTACGTCCGCTCATGAGATTCTGCAATGCCGATTGAACCAATGATTCCGATTCACTATCGAGCGCGGAGGTGGCCTCATCGAGAATCAGGATGGGTGCGTTTTTCAGGAGCGCGCGGGCAATCGCGATGCGCTGACGCTCGCCGCCGGAGAGTCGCACACCGCGTTCTCCAATGACCGTATCGTAGCCTGCGGGCAACTCCATAATAAAGTCATGGGCCAGCGCAGCTTTCGCCGCAGCTTCGACCTGGTGCTGGGAAACGCGGGGCTGACCGTACGCTATATTGTTGCGCAAGGTGTCGTTGAAGAGCACGGTCTCTTGAGTAACCACCCCGATAAGCGAACGTAATGAGTTCAGCGTGGCGTCACGGACGTCCATGCCATCAATGGAAATGCGCCCCTGCGTTACATCAAAGAAACGAGGGATTAGATTGACCAGCGTGCTCTTGCCCGCGCCGCTTGAGCCTACAATGGCCAGAATTTCTCCGGCGCGGACTTCAAGATTGATATCGCGGAGAATTTCGCGGGCCACCACGTCTTCGGACTCATAGGAGAACCCCGCATTTTCAAAGCGGATATCTTGCAAAAAAACCTTGAGCGGTTTCGCGTCCGGTTTTTCGCGGATTTCATCCTGAACGTCCATAAATTTGAACAATTCGGAAGACGCGCCGATGGCCTGCTGGAAGTTGTTGTTAAAAAGCGCGAATTTGCGCACTGGATTGTAGAGACTGAAAACCGACGCGATAAAAGCGGCAAAAATTCCCAGCGTCATGTCACCATGAATGACCTGACCGCGGCCAAGAAGAAGAAGCAAAGCGATGCCGATGGCGCCGAAGATATCCATCAACGGCGAACTGATGGCGGCAGCAGCCACCGAACGCATGTTGGCGCGAAATAATTTTTTCGCGGCGGAGTGAAACCGGTCGCCCTCCCAATTCTCCATGCTGAAGGCTTTCACGATGCGGTTGCCGGTGATAGTCTCCTGCAAAATATTTTGGATGTCGGCGAGTTGGTCCTGCCCTTTGCGTGTGGTGTGGCGAACGCGGCGCCCGATCTTGGTCGCGGAATACACGATGAATGGAACAAAGAGCAGAAGCACCCACGCGAGCTTGCGGCCGAGTACCACTACGGCGATTGCAGTAAAAATAAAAGTAAAAAATTGCTGTAAAAACTCCGCCAGCACATTGGACATGGCATATTGCACACGCTCGATGTCATTTACGATGGTCGAGACCAGCGTTCCGGTTGTGTGCTTTTGAAAGAAAGCGGCGGAGCGGCGCAAGATGGAATCATAGAGATCATTGCGCAGATCGGTGATCATGCCAAAGCCCGCATAGTTCACCAGATACGTCCCGATGTAATCGAAAATTCCTTTAAGAACTGTGGACGCCACCAAGGCGTAGGCCACGATGGTCCAGGCATTATGAAAGTGTGCTGGAACAAAACTCTGCAAATAAATGATGTGATTCGTGCCGGGAATGGTGAAGAGCTGAATGTGATCGGAGCCGCTTGCGGGATTGAGCACGCGGTCGAGAATCGGACGGAGCAAAATCAAGCGGAACGCTTCCAGAAATCCCACACCCGCCATGAGCGTGACCGAAGCAAAGAGTTGAATGCTGTAGGGGAATACATACCGCACCAAACGGGTCAGTTGCCGCATTGAGGGCTCGCCGCGGGATTGGCCGCATATGGGATCAAAATGCGCTGCACGCTGCCATTCTACTTTAGTTCCGGCTGTTTGATTTGGGGCGACAAGAGGTCAACGGGTTCCGCGCCGCCCTCTATCTCAACCCTTAGAAACGTGAACTGCCAAGCGCGAGAAATCTCTTTGGCATAGAGGACGATGATTCCTTTTCCATTTGGGCCCGCAATCGGGATTCTAAGATCGGCGTATCCATTTGAGTCCTTCATGTGGATGTTGCCTGTAATAACCAGGCCAACCTTGATTGGCTGCCCCAAAGCCTGAATCACCTGAGGGTTCGACTGGGCGCGTTCGATGGCCTGCACTGCAACGGTGTGATGGTGGAAGGAATATTCCACCAAGCTCAGAATACCGAGAACAAAAATTACCCCGAAGGCAACGACGATTATCGCGCCAATCAAAATGCGCCGGTGCGGGTGCTCGTCGAGCCAGTCTCTTTCTCCGGCTACGGGAATGATGGGATAAGGAGCTTTGGCCATGCGCCTATTTCGGGCTGTCGCGATGGACGACTTTTGTGCGGTATCCGGCTTTGCGCAAGAGCTTGCTGACGTCTTCCGAGATCATCACCGAGCGATGCTGTCCGCCGGTGCATCCGAAAGCGATGGTGAGATAGCTCTTTCCTTCACGAATGTAATGCGGCAATAGATAAATCAGCAGCTTGGAAATCTTGCTTATGAATTCCTTGGTCTGTGGAAATGAACGAATGTAACGCGCGACTTTCGGATCCCGCCCCGTGAGCGGGCGAAATTCGGGAATGAAATGAGGATTGGGCAAAAAGCGCACGTCGAACATGAGATCGGCGTCTTCCGGAACTCCGTGTTTGAAGCCGAAGCTGACGCAGGAAACCAGAATATTCTTTTCGGATTCCTTTTTCTCAAAACGTTCGAGGATGTGCGCGCGCAGTTCGTGAACATTAAACTTCGAGGTATCGATGACCAGATCAGCCATCTCTCGAATTTTGCGCAAGTGCTTGCGTTCAGCGGCAAGAGAAGATTTCACCGGCGAATCGGTGCCCAACGGGTGCGGCCTTCGTGTTTCGCTGTAGCGACGAAGCAGTACCGCATCGTCGGCTTCGAGAAAAACCACTTGCGTGGGAAGCAACTGTTTGACCGACTTTAGAATTGAAGGAAGTGAGTCAAGCTGCGCGCCTTCGCGAACATCCACAACCAACGCGCTGCGTTCGATTTCTGAAGATGTTCCAACCAATTCGGCAAAGTGTGGAATCAGGCCGACCGGAAGATTGTCCACACAGTAGTAGCCAAGATCTTCGAACGCCTTGAGCACCGAGGCTTTTCCCGATCCGCTCATGCCCGTAATGATGACCAGCTCGCCGCCCGTGCGGGGTGCGGATTTCTCTTTACTATGCTCTTTGGATTTGGCGGAGGAATTCGCAGATTTCCGCGCGGACTTGGCTGTGCGCTTGCGAGAGGCCATCTGACAAAAATGTTAGCAGGATGCCCCGGACACCGCTAGTGAGCATGTAGGCGCGAGCGTTAGGCTGTTCGCAATCACTAGGCGCTAAACAGTATGAGCCGCGAAGCGGCGGAAGAATGCAGCCCACGGTGCAAGCCGTGGGTCCGGAAGGAGCTGCCCATCACGCCCCGCCGGGCGGCACTCATACTCGAAATGGCGCTGCCAGCAATCTCGCTGGGAATGTAATTACGGCCCAAATCAGTTGGAGCACGCCTTCGACGGCAATTCCCACAATGCGAAAGGGCAACAGAAATAGCCAAACGATCGGATAGAGCACGAGCGCGAGAATCGCCATCGGCCAGCACATCACGAAAAGAAAGCACCACAAAAGCAATGCAATCATGGGAGACCTCCGTTATTTGGAGGTACGCAATCCACAGTGGAAAAGTTCTCTACCGGACGGCGGCGACTTCCTCGTTCGCCAGTGCCAGCAGCGATTCTCCATACGGGGCCCTCGCGATTCCTCGCTCCGTGATGATCGCCTCGACATACTTTGCTGGAGTCACATCAAACGCCGGATTCTCCACGCTTACGCCGTCTGGAACCATCTGGCGTCCGCCTATGTGCGTGACTTCTTTGGCGTTGCGCTGCTCGATGGGAATCTTGCTGCCGTCAGGAGTCGCCAGATCCACCGTCGAAATCGGCGCAGCCACATAGAACGGAATCCCGTGCTCTTTCGCTAGAACCGCCACCGAGTAGGTTCCAATCTTATTGGCCACGTCCCCATTCGCGGCGATGCGGTCGGCTCCAACGACAATCGCTTGAATCTTTCCCCGCCGCATCATCGCCCCGGCCATATTGTCGGAGATGACCGTCGTTGAGATGCCATCTTTCATCAACTCCCACGCGGTCAACCGCGACCCTTGCAAGAATGGCCGGGTCTCATCGGCATAGACGTGAATTTTCTTGCCTGCTTCAACCGCCGCGCGAATCACGCCCAGCGCAGTGCCATAACCAGCCGTTGCCAACGCGCCGGCGTTGCAGTGCGTGAGAACACCGCCGGACGACGGCATCAGCGTCGCACCGTGGCGTCCCATCGCTTGATTCGCCGCGATATCTTCGGCGTGCATCCGCTTGGATTCTTCGATGAGTGCAGATTTAATTTCAACGATAGACTTTCCGCGTAGCGAATCCAACTTCGCTTTCATCCGTTGGATCGCCCAAAAAAGATTTACGGCCGTGGGGCGGGTCTCGCCGATGATGCGGGCGATCTCGTCAAATTCGCGGCGAAGTTCACTTTCCGAGGCCGCAACGGAGTTCTTTACGCCGAGCGCAATGCCCATAGCCGCTGAAACGCCAATCGCTGGCGCCCCGCGCACGACCATGGTGCGAATCACATCCGCAACCTGCCCATGCGTCGTGCAGACAACGTAAGTTTCTTCCGTGGGCAGCTTCGTCTGATCAATGAAGCGGACACCTGCGTCAGTCCATTCGAGGGTTTCAATCATATGAGGAAAGTAATCCGAATTATTATTCAACAGCTATTTCGGGAGCAAAGCGAAACCAGCAGCACCCAAACCAAGAGCTAACATAGAAAAACAATATGCTCAATAATTTCTGTCCTTACCGAACTGACTCCGATATTCGCGAACTAATTTCATTGATGACAGTCGATATTGACTTCCAGAACGATTGTAAATTAAGCGCCTCATAGCGTTACTAACACCATATTGCACATAAATCGCGACTAGCGCGATGGCAAGAAATAAGTTAGAGACTTTCATCGTAGCTACGCCTTATGCTCAGCGCAACGGGTCCGCGGATGGCTGACCACAGCTGGCTTTCCGCAGATTTCGCAACCGGGAGCAGCTTTATAGGCCGGCACATCGCTTGGATTAAGCGCGATATGTTCGCGGCGAACATCATTTGCGGTAAAAATCGAAATAAAAGGCGCAGGCAGCGCAGCTTTTTCGACATTAGGGCGCCCACGTGCCTCCTCCCTTTCGACCAGGCACATCACACCCACGACTTCGAAGCCAAATTCGCGCGCCGTTTCAATGGCCTGAATCGTGGACGCGCCGGTGGTGCAGACGTCATCCACAATCACCACCCGCGCCCCTTTTTCACGAAAGCCTTCGACGCGCTGCCCCATGCCGTGCTGTTTCTCGGCTTTGCGGACGAGGAAGCCATTAATTTCACCGCTGATGACCGAAACCGCCACAACGATCGGGTCGGCGCCCATGGTGAGGCCGCCGATGGCCGAGGGCTTCCATCCTCGTTGAACAATTTCATCGAGAAAGACTTGCCCGGTCAGCTGCGCCCCACGCGCGTCGAGCGTGGTCAAGCGGCAATCAATGTAGTAGTCGCTCGTACCACCCGACGACAATTTGAATTCACCGAGGCGGAAAGATTTTGCCGCAAGCAGTCGGAGAAGTTCTTGTTTAGCGGCAGTTGCGTTGGATGTGGTCATGAAACTTTCAGCAAATTTGAAGATACCATGCCGGGTCACAGCCCGAATCGTTCAAAACAATTCTTGGAAAATTCTCATGGAACGATTATTGGCTCAGCCGCTCCAAATGGCGGAAGCCGCCAGTCGCAAGCAACGTCAGCACCGTCAAAGTTCCGTTGTAAGCAACGTGGACAAGAAAACTCGAAGCAACTGAACGCGTCACGACCCGGACAACCGTAAGAGTCACGCCTACCAGAAAAATGATAAGAATCGGTCCCCAGGCGAAACCCAGTTGTGTGGCGTGCAGCAGGCCAAACAAAACTGCGGTGAGGAAAACCGCAATGGAGACGCCAGTGCGGCGGGCGAGCACGGGATAGAGAAATCCGCGAAAGAACAACTCTTCCATCAGTGGACCGAAGCTAACGGCAAAAATTGAAGTCAGCCACGCGTCGATCGGGCGTTTGAAGAATTGATCAAACGGAACTTCTTTAGGAATCGGAAGAAAGTGCGCAATCCCCTGCAACCCAAAGAGCAGCAATACTCCCAGCGCAATCAAAGCATACGGACTTCGCGGCCAACGCCACTCGATGGCTTCGCTGAAGCGCGTGTGATATTTGCCCTCAATCAGCATCACCATGAGGAAGAAAACGATGATGTAGGCGAAAAATTCTGCGGCCAGAGCCACGATGGGCTCTTGCGCAAGCTGCGTCCAATTTTCGCTGGGATAGAAGTAATGCTTCGCCACTCCCCCAACCAGAAAGAACAGAAGAAACGGGCTGAGGAACATCATCAGCGCAATCTGGACGACATCCCAACCGCTCCAGAGAGGAAACCTGGGCACGGGAATGACCGGCGCAGGAATCTCCGGCGGCATCGGAGCGACTGGCGGCGGCCACGAATTTTCAGTAGAGGACATGGATTCAGTTTCGCTCATTCGCTAGCAGCATGGAACCTTACGCGCTGACTTTCCCATTCTGCACGAAGTATCCCGCCAGTGCCTGCCCGGTGTAAGACTTCTTGTTCTTCGCTACTTGCTCCGGCGTTCCCTGTGCAACCAGTTTTCCGCCGTCTTCTCCGCCTTCCGGGCCAAGATCGATAATCCAGTCGGCGTTGCGGATTACATCCAGATTATGCTCAATAATCACGATTGTGTTGCCAAGATCAGTCAGTCGGTGCAGTACGTCCAGCAATTTGCGCACGTCGTCAAAGTGCAATCCAGTCGTCGGCTCGTCGAGTAGATATAAAGTCTTGCCTGTCTGCCGTTTACTCAACTCCCGGGCTAGCTTGATGCGCTGGGCTTCGCCACCCGACAAAGTCACCGCCGATTGTCCAAGATGCACATAACCGAGCCCGACATCCACCAGCGTTTGCAGCTTCTGCTTCACCTGCGGAATATTTTCAAGAATCGGCACTGCATCGCTGATCGGTGTCTCGAGCAGGTCCGCGATGGAATAGCCCTTATATTTCACAGTCAGCGTTTCGTGATTGTAGCGTCGCCCGCCGCAGACCTCGCACACCACATAAACATCGGGAAGAAAATTCATTTCAATGCGACGCTGTCCTTCGCCCTGGCAAGCCTCGCAGCGCCCGCCGGAGACGTTGAAAGAGAACCGTCCGGGCTTGTAGCCACGTTCACGCGATTCCGGCAGCATGGCATAAAGATCGCGAATCTGTGAGAAGACTCCGGTATAAGTCGCAGGATTCGATCGCGGCGTGCGGCCAATGGGCGATTGGTCAATGCGGATGACTTTGTCTATCGCCTCGGCTCCCGAGATTGTCTTATGCTCACCCGCTTCTTCGCGGGAACGGTACAGCTTCTTCGCCAGCGCGCGGTAAAGAATGTCGTTCACCAAAGTGGATTTGCCCGAGCCGGAGACTCCAGTCACGACCGTCATCACACCCATCGGAAAAGTCACGTCGAGGTTCTTGAGATTATTTTCTTTCGCGCCCAGAATCGTAATGCCATCGCCGCCCGCGGAACGGCGTTCATCGCGCATTTCAATCTTCGAGCGGCCGGAGATATACGCACCCGTCAAAGAATCCGGAGCTTTCTCGATTTGTTGCGGAGTTCCCTGCGCGACCAATCCGCCGCCATTGCGTCCCGCGCCGGGGCCGAGGTCAATCACATAATCGGCGCGCCGGATGGTCTCTTCATCATGCTCAACCACGAGAACCGTATTGCCCAAGTCCCGTAGCTCTTCGAGCGCCTGGAGTAAGCGCTCGTTGTCGCGATGATGCAATCCTATCGATGGCTCATCCAGCACATATAAAACACCGCGCAGCTTCGATCCAATTTGCGTGGCCAGGCGAATACGCTGTCCTTCTCCGCCCGAGAGCGTCGCCGCAGAACGGCCGAGCGAAATATAGCCGAGGCCCACGCGATCGAGAAATTGCAATCGTTCGACGATCTCATGCACCACGCGTCCGGCAATCGTCGCTTCACGTCCGGCAAGCTTGATCTTCCGCGCCGCTTCGAGCGATCGCGTCACCGACATGGCCGTGAAATCAGAAATAGAGAGTCCATTCACTTTGACAGCTAAACTTTCAGCCCTCAATCTCTTGCCATCGCAAATCGGGCACTCCGTCGCTGACATGAAGTCCATCAAGTATTCGCGATAACCGTCCGAACTCGAATCTTCCAGGTTGCGCTTCAAATACGCCAGAATTCCGCGAAATCCAGTCTTTGCTTTTGCTTTACCTTCAGACGCCTCGCCGTAAAGCAATAAGTTCTGCGACTTCTCCGGAAGTTTCTCAAAAGGTATATTCAGATCAATGTCGTGTGCCGCCCCGGCGATTTGCACCTGGTTAATCAAATTTTGTGACGCCGATCCCGGCCCCAATCCGCCGTCGAGCAAGGGCTTTGACCAGTCATTGATAATTTTGGCCGGGTCGAAATCATACTTGCTGCCCAGCCCGTGACATTCGGGACAAGCCCCATAAGTGCTGTTGAACGAAAATGACCGCGGCTCGAGCTGCGGCACGCTGATTCCGCAATCCGGACAGGCCAGCTTCTCGGAATAAAGCTGTTCTTCGCCATCGACGACGGCGACTATGACCAATCCTCCTGCCAGCTTCATCGCCAGCGCTACCGACAATTCCAGCCGATGCTCGATTCCCGGCTTGACCAGCAAACGATCTACCACCACTTCAATCGTGTGATTTTTGCGCTTGTCGAGATTGATCTCGTCTTCCAAATTGACCAACTCGCCATCCACGCGAGCCCTCGTAAATCCGTGCTCGAGCAGCTTTTCCATCTCTTTCTTGAATTCGCCTTTGCGCCCGCGGACAATCGGCGCCAGAACCATCACCCGGTCTTCCGGCGTCAATGCCATCACTCGCTG
>JAJPHW010000198.1 GCA_021325035.1 Terriglobia bacterium | reverse complement strand
CTCGGTGTTCTGCCGGGTCACGCGCCGCTCATCACGGAGTTGGCAGTTGGGGAGATCAGCTACCGCCGCGGCAGCGATACGCAGCGGTTGGCGGTTGCATGGGGATTTGCCGAAGTTCTGCCCGACAAGGTGACCGTCCTTGCGGAGACGGCAGAAAAAGCTTCAGAAATTGATGTCTCCCGCGCGCGGGAAGCAAAAAAGCGCGCCGAACAACGTCTGGCTGGCAGCAACACCGAAGTGGATGCGACCCGCGCCGAGAATGCCCTTAAACGCGCAGAAACGCGCATCGAAGTTGCACAGGGAAAATAGTCCTTCGTTTGCTCCTGCTATTCTTGGAGTAGAACTTCCTACGAATACCTCTGAAGGAGCATTACCAGCCGTTGCCTCCCATTCTGAATGCACAAGGCCTCACCAAAGCCTTTGGGGCTTTTCCTTTATTTCAGGAAATTTCATTCACCGTCTCCGAAGGTGACCGCATAGGCCTTATCGGGCCGAACGGGGCTGGAAAATCCACGCTTCTGCAAATTTTGGCTGGACGAATAGACGCCGACAGCGGGGAAGTGGCCATCCGCAAACGAGCGCGCCTGCTTTATGTTTTGCAGGAGTCTCAGTTCGCCACTGGCGTGACAGTACGGTCGGTGATTGATGCCGCATTGAATCGTTCGAATCTTTCTGAATCCGAACGCGGAACGCTGTCCGCTGAAACTTTGGGGCGCGCGGGTTTCGAAGATCTAGATGTCGAAGCCGCGGCCCTTTCGGGAGGCTGGCGAAAGCGGTTGGCCTTGGTGGAAGCGTTGGTGCAAGCGCCTGATGTCCTGCTCTTGGACGAACCCACGAATCATTTAGACCTTGCCGGCATTGAATGGCTGGAAGAAGTTCTACGCGACGCGAAGTTCGCATGCGTGGTGGTGAGCCATGACCGCTATTTTCTCGAGAATGTAACGACGGAAGTCGCCGAATTGAATAAGGCTTATCCGGACGGGATTTTGAGGGTGAAGGGCAACTACAGCCAATTCCTGATCAGAAAAGAAGAATATCTGGCAGCGCAGGCGAAGCATCAGGATGCGCTCGAAAATCGCGTCCGCACTGAAATTGAGTGGCTTAGGCGAGGGCCCAAAGCCCGCACCACGAAAGCCAAAGCGCGAATTGATAACGCCAACGAATTGATTGGGGAGTTGGCTGACCTCAATCGTCGAAGCCGAACGGCGAGCGCGAAAATCGATTTCTCGGCGACGGATCGAAAGACGAAACGCCTGGTCGAACTGGAAAACGTCAGTTATGAAATTGGCGGGCGTAAGTTATTTTCAGACTTAAACTTTGTGATTACCGCAGGCATGAGGGTGGGACTGGTTGGGCCGAACGGCAGTGGCAAGACGACATTGCTTCGCCTGCTGCGCGGGGAATATTCACCCGACACCGGAAAAATTCAAACTGCGCCAAACTTGCGCATTGTGTATTTTGACCAGAATCGCCAGCTTGATGGTGAGCTGACATTGAGGAGGGCGCTCGCGCCGGACAGCGATTCGGTCATTTACCAAGATCGCGTGGTTCATGTTGCTTCCTGGGCCGACCGATTTCTTTTCACTGGAGAGCAACTGAATCAGCCTGTGAGCAAGCTTTCTGGCGGAGAGCGGGCGCGCGTGCTGATTGCGCAACTCATGCTGCAACCTGCCGATCTTCTCTTGCTGGATGAGCCGACTAACGATCTCGATATTCCAACGCTGGAAATTCTTGAAGAAAGCCTGCTGGAGTATCGCGGGGCGCTGGTGCTCGTTACCCACGACCGCTATTTGCTGGATCGGGTTTCGACGATTGTGCTCGGATTGGATGGGCAAGGATCAGCCGAGGCCTTCGCGGATTATTCGCAATGGGAAGAATGGCAGGCGGAACAGAAGAGGCCCGTGAAAGATGACAGGCGCACGGCAGATTCTTCGAGAAACACGGCGTTATCCGGCGGGAAAAAGAAGCTTTCTTATCTTGAGGCCCGGGAGTATTCGAGCATTGAAGAACGTATCGCGCAGGCCGAAGCGTTGCGCGATGAAAAGCGTGCTGCGTTAGAGGATCCAGCGATTGCGAGCGATGCTTCGCGGCTGGTGAGCGCTCATGCTGAGCTAGAGAAAGCGCAAGAGGATTTGGACGCTTTGTACAGCCGATGGGCGGAGTTAGAAGCCAAGCAGGGGTAGGACATAGCAGGCCTTTCGTTCGCGGTGAGGGGCGTCCGCGCCAAATGAATTTCCTGCGCGGCATGTTATCCTAAATACTCTGGCTGCGCACCGTTTTTAGCGGAATTTCCTCGCAGTTTCATACGTAAATCATGCTTTCAGTCAGCAATGTTTCTATGCGCTACGGCGCAAAAGTTCTGTTTGAAGAAGTGTCCACGGCGTTCACGCCGGGCCGCCGTTATGGCCTCACTGGGCCAAACGGCGCGGGGAAATCCACGTTCATGAAGTTGTTGAGCGGGGAATTGGAACCGCAAAAAGGGGCGGTCGTCCGTCCGCGCAAGTTGAGCGTGTTGAGCCAGGATCAGTTCGCCTTTGACGCCTTCAAAGTGATTGACACGGTCATTATGGGCAACAAGCGCCTCTGGGCGGCGATGCAGGAACGCGATGCCATCTACGAAAAGCCCGAAATGACCGACGAAGACGGGATGAAGCTTGGCGAGCTCGAGGGCATTGTCGGCGAGGAAGACGGCTATACCGCCGAGACTGACGCAGCCATTTTGCTGCAAGGCCTCGATATTCCTGATGAGCTCCATCTGCGCAAGATGGGTGAGCTGCAAGGCGGACAGAAAGTGCGCGTGCTGTTGGCACAGGCGTTGTTTGGACATCCACAAGCTTTGCTGCTCGATGAACCTACGAACCACCTCGACTTGGATTCGATTCACTGGCTTCAGGATTTCATGAACCAGTATGACGGCGTGCTTGTTGTCATTTCGCACGACCGCCATTTCCTAAACAGCGTTTGCACGCACATTGCGGACATTGACTACGAGACGATCATTACTTACACGGGCTCGTATGACGACATGGTCGTGGCGAAGACGCAGGTACGGTCGCAAATCGAATCACAAAACGTCCAGCGCGAGAAGAAAATTTCACAGTTGAATGAATTTATCGCTCGGTTCGCAGCTGGTACGCGATCGAGCCAGGTGCAATCCCGGCGCAAAGAAGTCGAGCGTTTGCAGGTGACCGAACTCGCGCGCTCCAATATTCAACGCCCGTTTATTAAGTTCGACATGAAGCGGCCTTCCGGTAAGCACATTCTCGAACTGGAAAAAATCGAGAAAGCTTACGACGACAAGAAAGTCGTTCGTGGATTTACCGCCAGCATCAGCCGCGGCGAAAAGATCGCTTTGATGGGCCGGAACGGCGCCGGTAAAACGACACTGGTCAATGCATTGCTGGCGAATTCGCCGACCACGCCGGAATCGGAGCTACGCGTGACTTCCGGCTATGACGGCAAATTCATTGACGGCGGCAAAGTGGTTTGGGGACATGAAGCGCTGATCGGCTACTTCCCGCAGGACATGCGGGCGCTTATTGACAAAGGAACGACGGTCCTAGAGTGGCTGCATCAGTGGGATCCGTCAGCCTCCAACGAAGAAATTCGCGGATTGCTCGGCATGATGCTCTTCCAGCGAGATGAAGCCACTAAGTCAACTGACGTGCTGTCTGGTGGCGAGGCGGCCCGCCTTCTGTTCTGCAAACTGATGTTGCAGAAGCCGAACGTGCTGGTGCTGGACGAGCCAACCAATCACCTCGACCTGGAATCCATCAATGCATTGAATATCGCCTTACAGAAATATCCAGGCACGGTGCTGCTGGTTACGCACGATCATGATTTAATTGATGAAGTGGCGACGCGCATCTGGCATTTTGAGAGCGATCATTCGATAACAGATTTCAAGGGCGCATACGAGGAATATCAAACTGTTCATGCGTAAGGGAACCCAGCGGGCAGGCAAGCATCAGGAAAGAACGAAAATCCTGTACTTGGTGTTCTTCATTTTGCTGGTTTGCCTTGCGACCGCAAGCTTTGCCCAGACGACGCCAACGATTACGTTAACGTCATCGGTCAATCCAGGAATCAACGGGCAGGCGGTGTCTTTTACCGCGACGGTAAGCGGGGGCTCCGGAGCTGCTATTCCCAAGGGAACGGTGACTTTTCTCGACTCTGGGACCGCGCTTTATTTTCCTGTAACGCTCAATGCGACTGGCGCTGCCGTGTTCACGAGTTCAAATTTGTCCGTGGCCACGCACAGCATCACGGCGAGGTATAGCGGAGATAACAACTATTCGGCAGTGACCTCAAGCGCCTTGAGTGAGGTCATCGTACCCGCTCCGGCATCTGACTACACGCTAACTGCATCTGTGTTGACTCAGAGCGTTGAAGTGGGAAGTTCTACCACTTATTCGCTGACGATTACGCCCACGAACGGCTACAACGGGACCATTACATTTACCTGCTCAGGATTGCCGCTTGGTACTGGCTGCGCCTTTAATCCGTCTTCGTTGACGCCAAACGGTACGGAATCGGATTTGATTACTTCAGTTACGGTCACAACCACGGGCAATTCTTCAGCGTTGCGCACGCCGGCGAACCCAAAATCAGAAAATCAGAATGCATTGCTTACGTCTTTGGGTGGTCTGTTTGGCGCGTTTGTATTCTTAGGAAACGGTAGGCGAAAGAGAATCGCATCGTTGCGGAGTCAAAACTGGGCACGCATCCCTTTACTGGGGTTATTGGCCGCGACAATCATACTTTCGTTTTCAAGCTGCGGCGGCAGCAGCAGTTCGACATCCGGTTCGACTACACCGATTGGGACGCAGACCTTTACCGTGAATGCGACAGGCACGGCAGGAACAAACGGTGGGAATACATCCGTTCATCAGATCAGCCTTACTCTAATCGTTACCGCTGCCACCAGCTAAGAGTTCTTTTAACTGCCCGCATTCCCTGATTCTGCGGCTTTCTCTTGTTTCTCCAAATAGCTTTTCAGAGATTCTTCGTCTTCGGGCAGTATCTTGGTGAAGTGGACCCCATTGCCAAATGACGGATCACAGGTAGCGACCGTCGCAACCGCTAAAACCGGGTTTTCCAAGTGTAGAGTCACTTCAAGCTCTGTGCCCACCGGCATGGTAAACATGGTTTCCAGATAAAACCCCCCAAGGCTTAAATCGGTGGTTTCTGCCCGCGAAGACACCTTCGCTTCAGCTGTCCGAAACTCCACAGGAACGCGGAGTTTCGCGCGAGAATATTTGCGGCGTTCGTCGCCGGGAGGATTGCCCATGTCATAGCCTCTACCAGCCCATTTTATGGGTAAAAATCAGTGAAAAGAGTGCTAGACGATGTTCGCGTTGGATCGATGGTTGCAGAAAGGGATTTACGCAGTGGAGGATAAAACTACCATCAACTAGATGGTGAGCGCGGTAGGAGTCGAACCTACAACCTACTGATTAAGAGTCAGTTGCTCTGCCAATTGAGCTACGCGCCCTACAGAACGGAAGAGATTTCCTGGATGAAACGGCTTCAAGGACTTCCGGTGGAAAACCCATAAATAGTTTAACTTGCAGTAACGGATGTCAGCAAGTTCGGCGAGGGTAATCAGGAAATTCGATTACTCCCAATGATGCACCTTTTCGGACTTGCCCATTCACGACTTTTGCTGAGATGCTGTGTTTGGTAAAGAGGGAGATTTCCTATGCCAAAAATGAAGCTACTTCCAATCATGATATTCGCGTTTGCTGCTGGTTCATTACTAGCGCAGAGCCCATCGAGCGCACCGCCTGGCGGTTCCGCACCTACGAAGCGTAATGGCCGAGGCGGGGGGTGCTGGCAGCAAGCGGGAATCTCGCCCTCCGTGGCCCAGCAAGGCCGGGAAATTGAGCGCAACCTCCACTCCCAAGTGATGTCAGTATGTGCGGATACGTCTTTGAGTCAGGAACAAAAGCGTGAGCAGATTCATCAACTGCGGGAGCAATCCTTAGGGCAAGTTCGCAGCTTGGTTACGGAACAACAAGCAGAAGCCTACAAGTCGTGTTTTGAGCGGCGGCACGGTGGACGCATGATGAATGGCCGTAATAATCCGTGTGAAGAAATGCAGCAACGAGAACCGTCAAGTACGCAGCCGTCGAATGGATCGGATGCCCGGCCGCAATATTAGCAATCAGGAACGGTGATTTGCTGCGTACGGCGAAACCGCCTCGGTCACCGAGGCATTGGGACGTCGTTGTGGCTGGTTACTCTCAGGTTCCGCAGATGGACGTTGCTCCAGAGTGCCCAAGATCGGGAAATCGTCAAATCCACTAATGCCACTCTGCGCGAAGCCGTGCCGGCAGATTGCGTCCATAAACTGAAGTTGAAGCGGACTGAGAACTTTCACGGGAAGGGTCTGGAAGTTTCGGAATATCCAGAGCAAGTAAAGTCGTTGAAAAAAAGAAGGCTTGAGATAACGCGGACCCAGGGGTGTGAGCACCCGAAGCACCCCGTCCGATAGCTTTTCCATCCACATATCCAAATCACCCTAAACTCTGAGGTTAATACTTTTCACCCACAGCAATTCAAGGGCCGAATTATTGCACTAATTGTGCTGCATGTCCAAAGGAATTTTTAAATTATTCAAAAAATATCAGCATTGGGTGTCGGGAGGGGGTTTGGCTTCAGGGATTTGCACAACTGCAATCCATAAGACGCAGCTTCAGCCGGTGATTTCGGGTAATAACTGCATGCCAGTGATTTGTGCGGCTACGCCGAAATTACCTTCATTCTGACTGGTCTCCACCCGGACCACCGAGGCCTGGCAGCAAACCCAACGCTTATCCCCCTGCGTGAGTTCGGGCGGCAGAATTAAGACCATCTCAAGATTGCTGCCGGCAGTGATTTTACTTTGCGTGTAAAGGAATATTCCGCCTGCGTTCAAATCTCGCGTATGACCGCTTGTTTGCAGAGATCCATCCTGCGAATGAATCGCTACTGGAATACGAACCGCGATGCGCTGCGTTGAACGTCGCTCGGTGTTGATTTCCATCAGGGATAGGGAGATTAACACATTCTGCGCCGCCGTCAAGAGGCTTTGCAGCGAAAGTTGCCTGGCAGGTAGTGAATCCACGAAAGGCAACATCGTTTAGCATGAGTTGGTGAAAAAGACGGCTCAGCGTGTCGGATTGGCGCGCGCACTTTCCAAGTTGGGGTATTGTTCACGTTCGCAAGCGGCGGAGCTTATCCAGGATGCGCAAGTTCGTTTAAACGGGAAAATATGCCTGAACCCCGAGACTCCAACCAGCCTCCTGAAAGATCGAATTGAGGTGCGGGATAGGAGAATTTTCGGGGCTGAGAAGGTCTATTTCATGTTGAACAAACCACGCGGCATTGTAACCACAGCGTCGGATGAGAAGAATCGGGAGATTGTTTACAACTTATTACCCAAAGACTTGCCATGGGTTGCCCCAGTTGGGCGGTTAGACAAGGCCAGCGAAGGTTTGCTGTTACTGACCAATGATTCCGCTTGGGCGGATCGGATTACTTCACCGGGAACGCATCTCGAAAAAACTTACCACGTACAAGTAGATACCGTAGCTTCCACCGGTTTGTTGAATTCGATGATGGAGGGCAAGCTATGTGGCAGCGAAATCTTGAAAGTAAAAAAGTCGAGGCTACTGCGTAGCGGGAAGAGCAACAGTTGGATTGAAGTCGTGTTAGATGAGGGCAGAAACCGGCACATCCGGCGTTTATTAGAGGAGCTCGATGTTTCCGTGTTGCGTTTAGTACGGGTCGCGATCGGCTCGCTGCCGTTAGGCGAGCTTGCGAAGGGAAAGTTCCGTGCTTTGACCCTGAAAGAGAAGAAGTCAATTGATCGGGAGATTCAATCGAACGAGAAACCGTAAGGAAAAGGCTAACCTTTTGCGGTAGACATAAAGTCTCGTTTGGCGGCAATTTCACTGGCCAACTTCAATTGCTTCAAATCGCTATCCGTAAAATCCGGGCCGGCCGAAGTGATGCTGAACCCTTTGCGGCAAATTTGTATAACTCCGAGTACTCTACCTTGCGGATTCAGGATGGGCGCGGACATCAATTTCTGAATACCTGAAGCCGTTTCTTCGACGATTTCTTTTTCTTCCGATTCACCCATTTTTACGCTTTCAAAAATGCGAGCGTGATTCACTTTTGTGAAATTGTTAAATATCTCAAATTTCTTGGTAGTTGCTGTGTGAGCCGCAATCGCGGTCGAACTAGAAACGGGAATCGCGCCGGCTATTTTTAGCTCGGCAGGGTAAAGAAAATTAAGGAGTGAGCGATCCAACCGCAACATGGCAACTTCTTTGGGGCGGACAGCGAAAAGTTTGGCTAAAGCCACGCAGAACTTATCAGGTGTTGTGGCTTGTTCCAGCACGTATTCCACGGAGCGGTTTGACGCTACCGCCGTTGCTGCGCCCTGAGAGTTATTTCCTGAAGTTGGCATTCGATCGCGTTCTCACCCGCTGAAAATCTGTCCCGTGTTGCACTACCATGTTCTGTGCTGGCAGCGGTTACGGCAAGTTACGAAGGTACTTCAAATGTTTACCTAGTCTTTCACCAGGGGAAAATTTTTCTCCCGCCACTCGCGAATGCCGCCGTCCATCGAGAGCACATTGGTGTAACCCATTTTCTGCAGATTATCCGCAGCCAGAGCCGAGCGAAAGCCGCCCCCGCAATATAGAACGAGCGGCGCATTTAAGTCGGGCACACGATCTTCAATGTCTCGCTCGATGATGCCTTTGCCCAAATGGATTGCTGTGGGGAGATGGTCTTTCGCAAATTCGCTTTCCTCGCGCACGTCCACCAAAATGAATTTATCCTTGTTGTCGAGCCGTTGTTTGATGGCGTCAATGGTTGTTTCTTTTACGCGCTTTTTGGCATCATTCACGATATTTAAAAATCGCGGAGCATGTTTCATATTTTTCCTCCCAGCAGTGAACATTCTAGAGCAACTTAGAGTGAAATTTGACCGTCCGTGCTAGACTCCGTTTTCCTGCTGATATTTCATGACCAAACTCAATTATCTATCTGCTACAGCCATGGCCGAAAAGACGCGGCATCGTGAAATCTCTTGCACCGAACTCGTCGAGGTTCACTTAGAGGACATTGAACGACTCAATCCGAAGTTGAATGCATTCATAAAAGTGGGTGCCGAAGGCGCACGGCGGCAAGCGCTTTTTGCGGAAGGACAGCTGGAGTCGGATCGAGTTGCAGGTCCATTGCATGGAGTGCCTATCAGTATCAAAAGCTCAATCGAAGTTGCAGGAATGCCGTTCGAAGTTGGAACAAAACTCAGGCAAGGAACGATTGGAGAAAAAGATGCACCGTTAGTTCAGCGTTTGCGAGACGCTGGTGCAGTCATTCTTGGCGTTACGAATACGCCTGAACTCCTGATGGCGTGGGAAACGGACAATCTTCTTCATGGGCGCACGAATAATCCCTGGAGTCTCGTGCATACAGCTGGTGGTTCAAGCGGCGGCGAAGCCGCAGCGATTGCGGCGGGTCTTTCTGCCGGAGGAGTCGGCAGCGACGGCGGCGGATCTATTCGTATCCCTGCACATTTTTGTGGAATTTGTGGATTGAAACCGACTCCGGGGCGCATTCCGGCCACTGGACATTTTCCTCAGTCCGTTGGGCCGTTCGCTTTGCTCGGCGTAGTCGGTCCCATGGCGCGGACCGTCGCAGATTTGAAATTGCTGTTTGAAGTAATGCAAGGGGCTGATGACGGGGATCCTTCTGCTGCTCCTATACCTGTGCGATGGCCAAAACCTGGTGAGCTAGACAAAATTCGAATAGGGTATTTCGAAGATGATGGGCGTACACCAGTCACAAAAGAGACACATGAAGCTGTTAAAACGGCCGCCAATGGATTGAGCCGAGCGGGATTTCGTGTCGAACAGTTTCGTCCAGAAGGCTTGGAGCGCGCCCGTAAGGTTTGGTGGCAATTCTTTGGCATTGCAGGGGGCATGTTGCTTGCGCCCATGCTCAAGGGGCGTGAATTGGACCTTAGCCCAATCTTGCGCCAATTTTGCGATTGGGTTGCGGCCGAGCCACCCCATACCGGGGATTCGTTACTCCATGCCTGGACGCAGCGCGATGTTGTCCGTATGGAAGTTTTCCGGCAAATGCGGGAGTATCCCATTATCGTTTGTCCCGTCGCGTCAGTTCCAGCGTTCAAACATTGGGAACGCGAATGGGAAGTCGAAGGTAAGACGGTCAAATACCTCGATGCCTGGAGCTATTGCGAATGGTTTAATTTGCTTGGCATGCCTTCAGTGGTAGTTCCCACTGGCAATTCAAAAGAAGGATTGCCAATTGGTGTGCAGGTTGTCGGGCTTCCGTGGCAGGAGGAAATCGTCCTGTCGGTGGCAGAATTGCTAGAACGTGAGACTGGCGGTTGGCGGGTTCCTTCTGAATCGGCCTGACAGCGTCTAATACTTTTATACTGTTGCCTCTAAATTCGATACCAAATAGCCTAAGTCGAAGCGCCTTTCAATGTTGAATCAGAGAACAACCGCCGTTCGTACATATCCTCGCCTCATTCCAGCCCTCTTTATATTTCTCGTGGTGTCGGCTGCATATCTCTACACGTTTCCGCAGGCGAATGTTCTTTATGCGGGCGTGGTTCTTCTTCACGCTTTAGCAGGCGCCATTGTCGCGTTGCTTTTGGCAATCTATCTTTTCCGCATATTTCGTGATGCCACTCCGTTGGGGCGGGCTGGATGGCTGCTTCTTCTCAGCGGTGCAATTGTTGGCATTCTTCTCGTTAAAATTGGTACGCCACGCGCTGAATGGAAATGGCTTTATGCGCACATTCTGATTTCGCTAGCGGGCGCAGGAATTTTGTTTTCGGAATGGCTCGGAAGAAGGGAATCTCATCCGGTCGCGGCATCGCTGGCGAGAGCCGGAGTTGCCCTGTTGGTGCTGACTGCCCTGGGTTTCGGCGCACACTATCTCCGTCAATCGCGCTGGCAGAACCATTCGCGCATCGAGAATCCTAAAATGCCTCCTGCTGAGATGGCAGATGAGGGTGACGGATCGAACGGAGCTTTCTTTCCCAGTTCGGCGCAGGTGCTTGGCGGACAAAAAATCCCCAGTGAATATTTCATGGAGTCGGACTCCTGCCAGCGATGCCATCAGGATATCTACCAGCAATGGTTTAGTTCAATGCACCACTTTTCATCCTTCAATAATCAGTGGTATCGCAAGAGCATTGAATACATGCAGGACACCATCGGCACCAAGCCCTCCAAATGGTGCGCAGGATGCCATGACCCGGCTCTACTCTACAGTGGCAAGATGGATACTCCCATAAAACAAATTGTCCACACGCCCGCCGCGCAAGCGGGACTTGGCTGCATGATGTGCCATTCGATTTCCAGCGTTAAAAGCACGATGGGCCAGGCAGATTTTTATCTGGAGTATCCCAAGCTGCATGAGTTGGCTGCGAGTAAGAATCCTGTCGTGCGTACGTTGCATGATTTCTTGGTGAAGTTGAATCCGGAACCGCATCGCCGGGTTTTTCTCAAGCCGTTTATGCGTGATCAAACTGCCGAGTTTTGTTCGAGCTGTCACAAAGTGCATCTCGATGTTCCAGTGAACCACTATCGCTGGTTCCGTGGATTCAACGAATACGACAACTGGCAGGCGAGTGGTGTATCGGGTCAGGGAGCACGGTCGTTTTATTATCCGGCGAAGCCTTCACAGTGTGCCGATTGCCATATGCCGCTTACGCACTCCGGAGATGCCGGTAATATTGGTGGGTTTGTTCATTCGCACCGTTTCCCGGGTGCGAACACCGCTGTTCCTATTGCGAACGAAGATGAACAGCAGCTTAAGCTCACAGAAGATTTTCTGAAGGACAAGAAGTTGAGCGTAGATATTTTTGCGCTCACCCCGGAATCTGCCGAAGTTAAATCAGGCACGGCAAGCCAGGCGGATCTGTCAACCACATTTGCCGTAGGGGAAGAGGCCGAGACCAAGATTACTCCGGCAACAGAAACTGAAACTATGCCAGTCACTGCACCTTTAAATCGAGCGAATGCGACGGTACGCCGCGGCGATACGGTTCGCGTGGAAGTGGTCGTCCGCACAAAAACTGTTGGCCATTTTTTCCCCGGCGGAACTGTGGATGCATACGACACCTGGCTTGAACTCAAAGCTACCGACGACAAAAATCAGACAATTTTTTGGAGCGGTAAGGTCGAAGATGATGGCAAGGGCCCAGTCGAAAAAGGCGCTCACTTCTATCGGTCGTTGCAGGTTGACGCTCATGGAAATCCCATCAACAAACGCAATGCCTGGTCCACGCGAGCGGTTGTCTATGTACGTTTAATTCCGCCCGGGGCCGCCGATACAGTCCACTATCGTCTGCACATTCCGGAGAATGTGGGCAATAAAATTACTCTCCACGCTCGCCTTTGCTATCGCAAATTCGCGTGGTGGAATACGCAATTTGCATTTGCAGGGTCTCCTCAAGGATCGGATTCGGCCGCCACACCGAATTTTGACGATCGCAATTTTACTTTTACGGCGCCGCTCGCGGGTGTCTCGGCTAAAAAAGAAGCAATTCCCGATGTGCCGATCGTCGCAGTTGCAGAAAACGAAGTGTCGTTGAATGTCGCGCCGCGCAATGCTCCGCTGCCAAAACCGGAACTAACGCTGCAAAAAAACGATTGGCAGCGCTGGAATGATTATGGCATCGGATTGTTTCTTCAGGGAGATCTGAAAGGCGCCGCCGCAGCGTTTGCAAAGATTACGGAAATCGATCCCAGCAATCCCGACGGATGGGTCAACATTGGTCGTTGTGCGGTGCAGGAAGGCGATATGCCGCACGCCCGGACGATGCTCGAAAAAGCGCTTGCAATCAATCCTAATCTCGCCCGTGCTCACTACTTCTACGCGCGCGTCCTGCGCAGTGATGGCGATTACGACGGCGCAGCTAATCATTTGCGCCAGGTTTTGACACAATACCCGCGAGATCGTGTCGCGTTGAACGATCTTGGGCGCATATTGTTTTTACAGCGCAAATATGCAGAAGCGGTGGCTGCGTTGGATAAAGTTTTGGAAGTTGATCCTGAAGACTTGCAAGCCCACTACAACCTGATGCTCTGCTATCGCGGATTAGGCAATAACAAAATGGCCAGTGAGCATGAAGAGCGCTATTTACGTTTCAAGGCAGATGAATCAGCGCAGGCTATCACAGGACCATATCGTCAATTGCATCCTGAAGACAACAACGAACGGCAAGCGATTCACGAACATGTTTCCGTTCCTTTGACCGGACAAACTCGAGTAAACACTGCCCGCCTGGGGACGTCAGCTGCCGGTCGTCCAGTCGAGCATAACCCGGCAGAAATCACAGCTCACATCGGAGCCGCTCATTAATGCGCACATTCTTGTTGATTTTCACATTGAGTTCTCTATATGTTGCCGCCCAACAAATTCAATTCCGCGACATCACCGCCCAGGCTGGAATCCACTTCATTCATAACAACGGAGCTTTCGGCAAGAAATATCTCCCCGAAACCATGGGGCCGGGGTGCGCTTTTATTGATTACGATAACGACGGCTGGCCTGACATCCTTCTCATTAACGGTGAGAACTGGCCCGGTCATGCCGGCGCAGCTACTACGCCAAAGCTGTACCACAACAATCACGACGGCACATTTACCGATGTAACCCGCAAAGCTGGGTTGGGTGTTTCCATGTACGGTATGGGTGCCACAATAGGCGACTACGACAACGACGGTTTCGATGACATTTTTATCAGCGCGCTCGGCCAGAGCCGTCTTTTTCATAACAATGGAAACGGGACATTTACTGATGTAACCAAGTCTGCTGGGCTCGAAGGCACGCTTGGCTTCTCCACCAGCGCCGCCTGGGTGGATTACGATCGCGATGGCAAACTTGACCTCGTAGTCGCCAATTACGTGGATTGGTCCGAGAAAGGCGATCTTTACTGCACCATTGACGGCGCGCACAAGTCTTATTGCACACCTGAATCCTACAAAGGCAGCTCGGCCCGCCTTTGGCACAACCTCGGCAACGGTAAGTTTGAAGACGCCACGCAAAAAGCGAAATTCTATGATCCGACATCGAAGAGTCTGGGCGTAGTAGTCTTCGATCTTGATGGTGACGGTTGGCCTGACATTCTTCTCGCCAACGATACTCAGCCCAACAAGCTATATATAAACCAGCATGATGGAACATTCGTGGAGAAGGGCGTGTCCGCGGGAATTGCATTCAGTGAAGACGGCGTCGCTCGTGCCGGCATGGGTGTGGATGCCGCTGACTACGACCGCTCAGGCAAACCCAGTCTCATCATTACGAATTTTGCCAACCAGATGCTTTCGCTCTATCACAATGAAGGCAACGGCCTCTTTGTGGACTACGCCCCCGCATCCGAAGTCGGCCGCGCGACATTGGTTACTCTAGGCTTTGGCTGTTTTTTCTTTGATTACGATAACGACGGCTGGCAGGATATCTTCGTCGCCGACGGCCATATTGAAGATGCGATTGAACGCGTTCAGAAACGAGTGCACTACGCCGAGCCGCCGCATCTTTTCCGCAACCTTGGTTCGGGCAAGTTTCAAGAAGTTACGCAATCTGTCGGCACGGACTTTGCCAGCCCAAAAGTAGCTCGCGGCGCGGCATACGCCGACATAGACGACGATGGATTTCTCGATGTGCTACTTACCACCAACGCTGGCCGCGCCTATCTATATCATAGCCAGAATGGGACAAATCGCAGCCTTCGTGTCAAGCTTGTCGGGACAAAATCTAATCGCGATGGTATCGGAGCCAATGTTCGCGTGGTTTCCGGAAAAGACGATCAGAACAAGAGCGTCCACAGCGGATCGAGTTATCTTTCGCAAAGCGAGCTAACATTGACCTTCGGCATGGGAAGCTCAGTTAAAGCCGATTCTATCGAGATCAAATGGCCTAGCGGACAAGTGGATAAGCTTTCCAATATCAATGCCGGACAGACCATAACGGTGCAGGAGGGTAAAGGTGTAATTGCGGCGCGCACATACAGCAAAACCTGGCAATGATGCGGAATTTTCTCAATAGTCAAATTCGATTGCAGCCCCATGCTTGATATTCACGGTCTGTGTTTAAATCCTCTTGTGAATCTCCATACTGCCGTCCGGATCTGGATTGCTGTTTTCTCGATCAGTTTGTGTGCGGCCGCCCAAACGAATCCCACTGAAGCTGCTCGTCTCAATAACCTTGGCGCGGGATACATGAATCAGCAGGCATTTGAAAAAGGCCTGCATCTCTTTGAGCAGGCCTCAAAACTCGATCCCAATCTTCAAATCGCGAAGCTCAATCAAGGTATTGCTCTACTCAACATCGGCGAGCTGGATCCCGCACAGCAGATCCTTGAAACTACCGCAAAAGAAAATCCGAAAGACCCCTACGCTTGGTACAATCTCGGACTACTCTACAAAAACAGCAATTCGCCAGATCGTGCAGTAGATGCATTCCTTCACGTCATCGAAATTGATTCCGCCGATCCTGACGTCTGGTATTTCCTCGGTTCTGTGTATGCTCAGCTCAAGCAATTTCCTCAGGCCATTGATTCTTATAATCACGCGCTCAAATTGAATCCATATCATGCTTCTTCGCAATTTGGATTGGCGCGGGCTTATCAACAATCCGGAGATCAAGCCAAAGCTAAAGAAGGTTTAGAGCGTTTCCAATACTTTACGCAGAAAAAACTGGGCACGCCCATTAGCCTCGCCTACGGAGAGCAGGGCAAATATTCACTTGCTGAACAATCTGCTGCTGCGCCGCAAAAAGTTCCGCCACAAATTCCCGTGCGATTTGTCGATGTCACCGCTGAGGCTGGACTTGGTTTTAAGTCTTCAAACAAAGCTAACGATCTGGCGGGATCTCTCGGGCCCGGTGCTTGCGTCTTCGACTATGACGGCGATGGCAAGCCGGACATTTTTCTCGCTGATAACGGCCCGCAGGGCGGCATGGCGCTATATCACAATCTAGGCAATGGGAAGTTTGAAGATGTAACGAAAAAAGCCGGACTCGATCCTTCGCTTCACGCCATTGCTTGCACTGCTGGAGATTACGACAATGACGGCGCGACAGATCTGGTAATCGGTTTGAGCGACCGCATTATGCTTCTACATAACGAGAAGAACGGAATGTTAAAAGATGTCACAGGCTCTGCCGGAATCACATTTGTTGTGAGTGGCCCTGTATTCAATTTGGGCGTGACTTTTGTGGATTACGATCACGACGGCGATCTGGATCTGCTCGTATCTCAATATCTGAACGACTCTGCATTTGATCCATGGACACAACGAGATAAATCGCATCCCGCGCATGGCGTTCCTGCCATGGGAAAGATGTGGAGAAACAACGGCAACGGAACATTCACCGATGTAAGCGATGTGGTGGGACTCGATGTAGGTCCGAACATATCGGCAATCGCGACCGACTTCAACAACGACCGCGCTGTAGATCTCGTGCAGACTGGTTTCCAGCTAACCTACACTGTTATGGGGAATCCGCGCGAAGGAAAATTCATCCCGGTGGAATTTAAAGCTGGTGCGATGTACCCAACAGTTGGAGTGACAGCACTGGACTTTAACCATGATGGATGGATAGATTTGGCTTTCACACACGTCAACGGGGAAGTCGGCGTGCCGGCCCTGAGTGTGCTTCGCAATAAGCAAGGAAAAGACCTAGAGAACGTGACATTCCCCGCGACCAGTTGGGTTCGCGCCTTCGGCCTCGCCGCTCTCGACTACGACAACGATGGCTGGGTTGATCTCGCCGCCGTTGGTGAAACCAAAGATGGCAAAGGTGAAGTCCGTCTCTTCCGGAATCTCGGTCCCGACGGATGGAAAGACGTTACAGCCGACGTTGGTCTCGACAAAATCATCCTCAAAGACCCGCGCTCGATTGCCACGGCTGACTTCGACGGGGATGGCACGACAGATCTTCTCATCACGCAAAATCATGGGCCAGCAGTGTTGCTAAAGAATGTCGGTGCCAACAAAAATCACTGGCTGCGTTTGTCGCTGAAAGGGCTTAACGACAACAAAAGTGCCATCGGGACAAAAGTCGAAGTCTTTTCCGGCGGCAATCGCCAGAAATATGAAATCTACGGATCGAATGGTTATCTTGGCCAGAACTCCACTGATATCGTTATCGGTCTAGGCCAGGAAAAACAAGCCGATGTTGTCCGCATGCTATGGCCAACAGGTGTTTTGCAGGATGAAGTCGAAATTGCCGCTGATCAAACGGAATCCATCACCGAGATTGACCGGCGAGGTAGTTCTTGTCCTACGCTTTTCGCCTGGGACGGAAAAGCTTATACACTCGTCGCCGACATGCTCGGTGCAGGAGCAATCGGCCATTGGGTTGCGCCTGACGAGCGAAATATTGCGCGTCCAGTCGAATACGTGAAACTCGATCGTTCGCTCCAGCCCAAAGACGGCAAACTGAGCTTCCGTTTCATGGAGCCGCTCGAGGAAGCGGTTTATCTCGATCGCGTACGCCTATTGGCGGTTGATCACCCTGCTGCGCTAAATGTTTATCCCAACGAGTACTTCGCTTCCAATCCGCCCTATCCGCCGTTCAAAGTTATCTTCAGCCGGGACGCACACCCACCCGTTGCAGCGGTGGACGATCACGGCCACGACGTTCTTCCCAATCTCTTGGCGCACAATTTCATCGGTGATTTTAAAGTCTTGCAGTTCTCCGGCTTCACAGAACCGCATTCGCTCGAACTTGATCTAGGCAAAGATTATGACGGGGGGCCGCTCTGGTTGCTCATGCACGGCGAAATCGAATATTTCACCGCGACTAGCATGTACGCTGCCAGTCAGGCTGGGCTCGAGCCGATCGCGCCATACGTCGAGGCGCTAAATGCAGAGGGTAAGTGGGTTCGCCTTATTGATGACCTCGGCTTTCCCGCCGGTGGTCCGCGCACGATGACCGCCGATCTTTCTGGTAAGCTGCCCATGGGCGCGCGGCATCTTCGAATCACGACAAATCTTCAAATTTATTGGGACAGCATCCTGATAAGTAGGACAAAACAAGAGCAGCCAGCACAGGTGACCGACGTTCCGCTCGCCCGTGCCGATCTCGACTTCCATGGCTTCCCCCGGAAAATCGAAAACCAACCTCCGGGGAATGTCGCGTATATCTATGAGCAAGCCAGCGCTACAGGCCCGTACTCCCGCCCGGCCGGAAATTACACGCGCTACGGCGACGTGCTCCCATTGCTAACCAATCTCGACGACCGCCTCGCCGTCTTCGGTTCGGGAGACGAAATCAAACTCGATTTTGATCCTTCGAATCTACCCCCCGTGCCCTCCGGCTGGACACGCGACTATTTCTTCGCCGCTGAAGGCTACGAAAAAGATATGGATTTCTATGCCTTCGACTTTGATCGCGTGACGCCTCTGCCCTATGCCGCCATGAAGAACTATCCTCCGCAGCAAATGTTCCCACTCGATGCATCACATCTCGATTATTTACTCGAATACAACACACGTTATATGTCTGGTCATGAAGCGCCGGGATTCGCTTTTGACTATCAGAAATAAAAACGTGCGTGACGTAAACGCCTCCGCCCCCGCAAATATTAGTTCCGGCGTGACGCTCTGTGTTTCCTTATGTCCCAATTTCGAAATCTCGCTTCCTAACTACTTTGTTTTCAGCTCATATGAAGACTTAGAGTAACCATCCTGCTCCTCGGGGGTAATTTGTCCGCCCTCCGTCGTCCACGTATAACTCCATCAGTCCATGACTTGCCACCAAACGGAGAATTAATGCGTCAGCTTATTCTTGTCCTCGCAGTGTTTACAGGCGTTGCGGCGTCATTCGCACAGACCACTCGCACCGCTACGCACCTCGTGCCAACCGGTAAGGGCTGGGCTGTTTCCGTTCCCATGGACCACGCTGAATTTGCGCCCGATATCGTCAAAACTGGCAACGGCATCCTTTACCATGGCGGCCCGGTCATGCATGGCAGCCCGGTGCACGCCTATTTCATCTGGTATGGCAATTGGACGAACGGGCCCAAGACTTCGGATCATGAAGACACCGTCAACCTGATACACACATTATTTGGGCCAACTCACGGCATGGGAGGTTCCTCCTACTTCAAAATTACAACTACATACGGAGATGCAACTGGTAACGCGAGCGGCAATCTTGATGAATTGGCCTCGGTGACCAATAGCTATAGCCGCGGAAAACAGCTTACCGACGCCGATGTGCAGGTCGTTGTTTTGCATGCCATCAGTAGCGGATTGCCCAAAGACGGCAATGCCATCTACTTCGTATTGACTTCGTCGGATGTAGCCGAGACTTCAGGTTTCTGCACTCGATATTGCGGTTGGCACAATCACGTGAACCTCGAGGGGACGGACATCAAATATGCTTTTGTCGGCAATCCTGATCGTTGTCCATCGGCTTGCGAAGCGCAGAGCCAAAGCCCGAACGGTGACAGCGGGGCTGATGGCATGGTATCCATCATGTCGCACGAGGCTGTCGAAACCGTCATCGATCCTGACCTGAACGCTTGATACGACGCGCAGGGAAACGAAGTGGGCGATAAGTGCGCCTGGAAATTTGGTCCGTACAAGAGTCTTGCTGGACACGGCGTCTACAACGAAACCTTCGGTACCTACAACTGGCTCATTCAAATGGAATGGGAAAACACTCGCGGTGGCGGCTGTGATCAGGCTCTCGGGGGCAAGTTTTACAACCAATAGCCGCGGGAACCGATGTTCTCACCACGCAAAATTGTCACTCACTAAATCGTTTTAATCTTGACACTTTATAGTCATCCGTAATCCAATAACACGCGGATGGAAACCACGAACGCCTCTGCACCCCGCCTTCGCCGCTCCCTGACTCTTTGGGATCTCATTCTTTACGGCATCATTGTCATACAACCGGTCGCGCCTATGTCTGTGTTTGGCGTGCTCAGCGACCGTGGACGCGGCCATGTTGTCACCACCATTCTCATTGCCATGGTCGCCATGCTATTTACGGCAATCAGCTATGGCCGCATGGCGCGTGCCTATCCCAGTGCCGGTTCGGCTTTTACTTATGTTGGGCAGGAGATTAACCCCGCACTCGGCTACGTCACAGGTTGGTCTATGGTGATGGACTATATGCTCAATCCCATCATCTGCATTATTTGGTGCAGCCAGCAAGCGCATGTTTTTGCCCCGGGTGTGGCGTACTGGGTCTGGGCTATCTTTTTTGCTGCGGTCTTTACGGGATTGAATATCCAGGGTGTCAAGACTTCTGCTCGGGTGAATACAGGCCTAGCGATGGGCATGGGCGTGGTCATTGCCATCTTCTTTGTCGCAGCTGCACGTTATATCTTTGGCCATCCACACGGCGATGCTGCGTTCTTCACGCGTCCTTTCTACGATCCCTCCATGTGGAATACGCGTGCCGTACTTGGCGGAACATCGATTGCTGTACTGACTTACATCGGGTTTGATGGCATCTCGACGCTCTCAGAAGAGGCCGAGAATCCACGCCGCAATATTCTGCTCGCCACGGTTTTCACTTGCGTTGTCATTGGAATTTTATCGGCTATTCAGGTGTATGCTGCGCAATTGATCTGGCCCGCTTCTCAGCCGTTTCCGGATATTGACACGGCATTCGTTCATGTCGCCGCGCGTGCGTGGCGGCCGCTTTTTGCCATCGTAGGATTTACGTTGTTAGTAGCTAATTTTGGTTCTGGTATGGGTGCTCAGCTTGGCGCCGCGCGTCTGCTTTATGGCATGGGAAGGAGCAGCGCGCTGCCAAAATCTTTTTTCGGTGCTGTAGACCCCAAACGGCATGTGCCAAGAAACAACGTAATTTTTGTAGGACTGATTGCGCTCATTGGTGCATTCGTTATTAGCTACGGGTTGGGGGCGGAGATGCTCAACTTCGGCGCTCTCATTGCGTTCATGGGAGTGAACGCAGCAGCCTTCGTGCGTTATTACATCCGGAGCGATGAAAAGAAACTGACCAATCTCATTCCACCCGTCCTCGGATTTTTTATCTGTTTGCTTTTGTGGCTCAATCTCAGCCGCCCGGCCAAAATCGCTGGAGTCATTTGGATGGCTGTTGGTATCGCCGTCGGCGCGTGGAAAACTAAAGGCTTCCGGGGCAACCTGATTGATTTCGAATTGCCGGCGGATGAGTAGAGAAAGATTCCATGCTTGCCGCAAACAAAGTCATCGCGTTTGTTCCCACCAAAGATCCTGCGAAGGCGCGAGCGTTCTATGAAGGAGTGCTAGGGCTGCGCTTCATCAAAGACGACGGCTTCGCGCTGGTGCTGGATGCCAATGGAATTATGGTGCGTATCGCCAAAGCTGATTTCAAACCCGCGCCGTTCACAATCTTGGGCTGGCAGGTTTCCAGAATCGAAAATGTAGTTGCGGACATGAGCAAGAAAGGGGTTCATTTCGAGCGCTTCGGCTTTTTCCAACAGGATGAACTTGGCATCTGGATCGCCCCTGGGGGAGACAAAGTTGCATGGTTTAAAGACCCCGACGGCAATATGCTGTCTGTATCGGAGCACGTCTAGCCGCAATTCTTTTATTCCACGTTCCAGCCGCTGACTTCGATGGCCGGCTTTGCAGCGCCCAGCTGCGATGCGCGATATGTTGCAGTGATTTCGCGCTTCTCGCCGGGGAGCAGGGAAATGTAGTTGTCCTGCCAGATCACTGGGAGAATTTCCTCTCCGCTTTTGCCCTTGACAACCTTGAGCCGCACAAAGAATGCGAGGCTCTTGCTAGGGTTCTCGATGGTCACATGGGTCACCGCGTCTTGGTTTTTATGCTCGGTGCGATCGCTGACTTTTAGTTTTATTTTGGGCAGTTGGGAGAGCGCAGTGAAATCGGCGTAGGAAGCCGTCGGCGTGGTGTACCAATTGGAGTTCGCCCAATCAATAGTTTCCGGCTTAGTGGACAGCCAGTAGAAGTTCGATCCCACGACTTTGCCGCTTGCATCCCGCAGGCGCAGGTCTAAGAAGTAAGTCGAGCTCAGACCTTGGATATCCGGAATCGCCACAATTTTCTGTGTGCTGTCAGCCAGTGCATCGAGCGTACCTTCGTGGTAGAACTTCTCAGTCATATCGAGATTCAGCACGCGCGTAGTTAATTTGAGTCCCTTGGCGTCTGTGTATTGACTGCTGACGACATAAATCCAGTGATCGTCGTATCCATAGATAGGATGCAGCGGCTCCATCGCTGTCTTCGCACCGAAATAAGTCCCCCCGGGACGGAGATAGTAGTCGTACAAGTGCCAGATCATGGAAGGCCAGGCGTTATTCAGCATCCATTGGATGATGCCGGTGGATGCGTATTTATTGCGGCTGTAGGCCTCGAACATGGCGCGAATGCCCTCATAGCCTATGGCCTGAGATTTGAGCGCGTAGTCATCTACGTTACTGGCCACCCCGTAGCGGGCATCAATCGCATTGGTGAAGACATGGAGGTCTTTGAAGACGCCGCCACCCGCGTGGTAGTTCCATACGTCGTCGATCGGCCACATGTGATCTTTGCCGACCATGGCGCGAATGCTTTCAATCGGCGGAACGGCTGGACCGGGGCTGGTTTCAGAGTTGAAGCCATGTGCTCCGCCGCAGCCACCCTGATTGCAGTCCTTATGTGACGACCTGGTGTTGAGCGAATCTTCCTGCCAATAGCTTGGCGCGACGTATTCATATGGGCCGGACATTTTTACACCGCTAACGCCGGTGATCGTGGTTGTTTTAGCAGTCGCCGATGAAACAATCGGGTTCGGCCAGAGCAAGTCGCTTTCAACTTTCAGATACATTTGCTCGACATCAGGCGGGGGCGGATTATCGCTGCCATTGAGCCACATCACGAGACTCGGATGCGAACGCAAACGATAGATCTGATCGCGTAGGGATTGTTCGGCGATTTTGAAGTCCTGCGGCTTCCAATTCGGCCAATGCTCCCAATGGTCGCAGCAGCACCAGCCAGCCATCACAAGAACGCCTTTGCGATCGGCAAGGTCAAAGAACTCGGGCGTTTCGAGCTTGCCTTCGAGTCGTATCGTATTCAAGCCCATGTCCTGTACGTAACGGAACTGGTCTTCGAGACGCTGCGAATTTTCTCGCAGCAACATGTCGGGCGACCAGCCGCCGCCGCGAATGAGAATCTTCTTTCCATTCACTGAAAAGACACGGCCATTGTTGGCATTGAGTTCCGACGTTATCTGGCGAATACCGAATTGCGTATCTGACGAATCAGAGACCTTACCGCCAGTGATGAATTGCAAATGCAAATTGTGTAGATCGGGCTTGCCCATCTGTGCCGGCCACCACAGCTTTGGATGGTCGAGATTCAACTGTGGAAATTGCTCTGGCGTGAATGTGATGTCTTTCGATTCGTTGGCTTCGAGTTCGACGTTCTGCGAGAACTCGATGTTCTCTATTTTGCCGGTTAGTGCGCCCTTTATTGGCTGATCAGTCGCGTTCTTCAATAATGACGTTACCGTCAGGTGAGCTTTATCGTTCTCCGGTGAATCAACCTTGGATACGACTGTGGGATAACGCAATCCCACCGGCCCGCTTGCCGCGATTTCTACGCTACGCCACAAGCCCATGTTCTTGTCCGGAGGCGCGGGGTTCCAATCCACAAACGTGATAGCAAGGTCATTCTCTGTTGGTGAAAAAACTTCTACGGCCAGCACATTGGTCTTTCCGATTAGGGCTGCGCCGGTGATGTTGAACTCGTAAGTCCGCCACGCTCCAGCGACATCATTCGAATTTGCGATCTGTTTGCCATTGAGCCAGATATTGGCTCGATAGTTGATGCCATTGAATCGCAGCCAAAGCGTCTTACCCTTGTCCGTGGCTGGAATTTCGAAGCTCTTGCGATACCACCAGGGAATAATGAAGGGGCTGTCCTGTGCCATCGGCTGGTTGGAGAAGTTTGCCCCGATGGGATAGTTCATCCCGGGGAAAGATCGCAAATTCATTCCAAAGTCAGGATTGGGATAGACCTTGTCTTTAACCAGCGCCGCGACGACCGTCGTAGGTACGGAAACCACCCTCCAGTTTTTGGGAATGAATTTGGGAGTGGAGATAGTCGCGCCCGCTTCGTCAACTTTTCCGGAAGATTGCAATTGCCAACCGTCGCGTAGAGAGAGGACGCTGTTGGTGGCCGTTGTGTTGCTTTGGGCAACGGCTGCGAGGTTAAAAAGTGGTAACAGCAAGTAGAAAACCGACAAAACCTGGCAAACCGGGTTGGGAAGTCTCACGCGAGGTCCCTTCGACAATGGATTGTTGGACATGCAGGGTGTCACTCATGAAGGATCGAAAGTGAAAGCCCCGACTGAGTAGATAACACGTTTATTGATACGTTTCAATAGAGCATTTTTTAATAATTCCGTGGAAAAGGCGTGACCGATCAAAAAGCCGCCAAACCTCTCCAAAGTTAGGTTATTAGTTGGTTTATAATAAGATTTTCCGCTTCGCACTCCAGACAATACATTTAGGAAAGCGACTATAAGAACATGATTCGATTTCTGCAAACTCCGGGCCCGCTCAAGAAAATCATTCTTGGCGGAATGTTGCTTGTTATCTGCGCTGCCATGGTGATTACGCTCATTCCGGGCGGTCTTGGATCGAGCCTGGGCCTTGGCACGCCCGGTGCCGGTGTAGTCGCAACTGTGATGGGAGATCCCGTCACTGTAGTCGAGGTACAGCGCGAGGCCAAGGGGATGCTGCAACAGCAATTTCCGCAAGGCGGCGCCCAGATGGAAGCGTTGCTGCCCTACTTTGCCCAGCGTGCAGCTGAGACTTTGATTCAGCAGAAATTGATTGTCAAGGAAGCCCAACATTTGGGGTTTCGCGCCACTGACGATGAAGTCCGCGATGAATTGCAGCATGGCCGCTATGCCAGCGTGTTTTTTCCAAACGGAAATTTTGTCGGTCAGAATGAGTATGAGTCCATTCTGCAACAACACGATTTCACTGTTCCTCTGTTTGAAGATGGTGTGAAAGATCAGATTCTTTTCGATAAGTTGCGCAATTTGATCGGGGGGAGCGCGACGGTTACCGATGCAGACGTGCGGCAGGAATTTGAAAAGCGTAACGTAAAAGTTAAATTTGATTACGCCGTTCTCAGCAAAGATCAAATCGAGAAGGGCATTCATCCTACTGACGTGGAATTGAAAGCATTCTACGACCGCAATCAGGCGAACTATAAAAATTCGATTCCAGAAAAACGCAAGATCGAATACGTCGTACTTGAAAACTCCAAAGTTGCCGATCAGGTGCAGGTTTCGACGGCAGATTTGCAAACTTACTACGACCAACATCGGGACGAATACCGTACCAGCGATCAGGTAAATGTGCGTCATATTTTGATCAAAACGCCACTGCCTGATGCCAGCGGAAAAATTGACGCGAGCGGAGTGGAAACCGCGCGAAAAAAGGCCGAAGACGTTTTAAAGCAAGTGCAGGCTGGCGGCGATTTCGCGAAGTTAGCTGCCCAGTACTCCGAAGACACTGCCAGTGCAAAAAATGGCGGTTCCATCGGTTGGATTGGCCGTGGCCGGACCGTGCCCGAGTTTGAGAAAGCGGCGTTTGCACTTCCCAAAGGCGGCACCAGCGATCTGGTGCAGAGCACTTACGGGTTTCACATCATTCGTGTGGACGACAAACAGGATGCGCATTTGAAGACGCTGAGTGAGGTCCGCGCCCAGATTGAACCAACCTTGAAGCAACAAAAAGTGGCGCAGGCAGTGTCTTCGCAGGCTGATGCCTTACTGGCGCAAGCTCGCAACGAAGGCTTAGAGAAGGCTGCTGCCGCTCGAGGAATGCAGGTCGTGACTACGGATTTCGTCGGCCGAACCGATGCTCTTCCGGGTGTCGGCCTTTCGCAGCAACTCATGGATGCAATTTTCAGCGCGGCCGATAAATCGCCTGCCGACGAAGCTTCGGTAACGCAAGGGGTTGCGATATTTCATGTGCTGGAAATCAGGCCTCCCGCTACGCCGAGTTTCGAAGATGTTAAGAGCAAACTGGAAGATGAATTCAAGACCCAGCAAGCGCAGACTTTGCTTACGCAAAGGACGCAGGAACTTTCAGATCGTGCCAAAGCCGAGCACGATTTGAAAAAAGCTGCCAAAGAATTAGGCGCGACCATGAAAACTAGTGATTTTGTCGCGCCGGATGGCCAGGTTCCCGACATTGGTGGAATGTCGGGCGGGGCGTCCGTCGCTTTTACAATGAAGCCTGGCGACATTAGCGGCCCGATTGACAATGCGAGTAATGGCGTTGTCTTGTCCTTGCTCGAACGGCAAGAACCGACCGACGCCGACTATGCTCAGAAGAAGGACCAGATCCGCGATTCGCTCATGCAAAACAAGCAATCTGAAATATTTGGAATGTTCGTGATGAATCTCCATGACCAAATGGAGAAGTCCGGCAAGATCAAAATTAACCAGGATGAAATGAAGCGATTGACCCGCGCGCAGGGTGGAGAGCAGGGCGAGTAACGCCGCGGCCCGCGCTGTAGCTCACGTACGCTAAATAAGGCCGATGTCATTTCCGCGCGCCACTGGAATACTGCTTCACCCAACTTCTCTGCCGTCGCGCGGCGGCATTGGCGATTTTGGCCCAGCTGCCTATCAATTTGTTGATTTTCTCGCGTCTTCCAAACAGGGGTTGTGGCAGGTATTACCACTCGGGCCACCGGCGCACGGCAACTCTCCATATTCATCAACCTCAGCGTTCGCGGGCAATCCAATTTTAATCAGTCTGGAACGTTTGGCAGAGCGGGGGTGGTTAGAGCCCGGGAGCCTAGATGGGTTGACTGATACCGTCGGCATTGTGCATTACGACAATGTTTTATCGAAGAAGCTGCTGATCCTGTGCGAAGCAGCGAGTCAGTTTTTGCAAAAAGCTTCGGATTGGCCGCGCGCGAGATACGACCAATTTTGCCGGGAGAATGCCTGGTGGCTGGAAGACTTTGCGCTCTACGATGCCTTGCGTGGCCGCTATGAAAAACAGCCGTGGAACCGTTGGCCGCAAGAGTTGGCGCGGCGCGATCCTGATGCCTTACAAAGAGCACGCATGGAGCTCCGTGATGAAATCGCCATCGGGCAAGTCATCCAGTTCTTTTTCTGGGAACAATGGCAGGCCCTACGGCGAGCCTGTGCGCAAAGATCTATTCGCGTTGTCGGCGATATTGCCATTTTTCTAGATTATGACAGTGCCGATGTTTGGTCGCACACAGATTTATATCGCCTTAAGGATGACCTGACGCCAGAGGTGGTTTCTGGAGTCCCTCCGGACGCGTTCAGCGCGACGGGACAGCGCTGGGGCAATCCGCTCTACAACTGGGACATGATGAAGACAAAAGGCTATGAATGGTGGATCCAGCGCTTGCGTTGGGCCATAAAAACATGCGATTACATTCGTCTCGATCATTTTCGCGGTTTTGCCCAGTTCTGGGAGATTCCTGCACAGGAACCGACCGCCATCAATGGCCGTTGGGTTGATGGCCCCTCGGACGATTTGTTTCGTGCTCTGCGCGAATCTCTTGGAACTTTGCCATTTTTCGCAGAAGATTTGGGCGTGATTACTCCCGATGTCGTCGCGTTGCGTGACAGATTGCATGTTCCAGGGATGGCGGTTTTGCAATTTGGATTTGGCGATGTCGGTGCCCATGTGTATTTGCCCCATCGCTTGACAACCGATCGCGTGATCTACACTGGCACGCATGACAACGATACTGTTCTGGGTTGGTGGCAAACCCTTGGCGAGCCGGAACGCAAGGCAGTGGAGTCACTCGTGGGACGCAGCGACGATGGCGTAAATTGGTCACTTATTCGTGCGGCGCAGGGTTCAGTGGCAGACTTGTGCGTCATTCCAATGCAGGATGTGTTGGGCCTGGGTAGCGAGGCGCGTTTAAACATTCCGAGCATGCCGGAAGGGAACTACCGCTGGCGCTTGCAGCCTGATGCAATGACTGCGGCATTAGCGAATCGTTTGGCCAGCCTCGCCGAAATTACAGACAGGCTGCCACAACCGATCGAAGTTTCAGGCGACGAGCAGTTTGCTGCCTGAAAATTCTGTTTTAACATTCCTGCAACAAAGCGGGTTCCCGTCAACCGCTAAGATCGTGTATATACCTTGAACCGGGTGAAATTCATTGTCAGACGCCATCATCCAAGCTCGCGCCGTCGAAAAGTTCTATACCCAGCCTGACGGTAACCGCATTGAGGTCATCGCTCCCACCGATCTAGATGTGTCGGCTGGAAAAATCATTTGCCTTCTGGGACCTTCCGGCTCGGGGAAATCCACGTTTTTGCGAATGTTGACGGGTCTCTCGACTCCCTCATCAGGGGAGGTTCTATGGCATGGCAAACCGGTAGGGAATGAACCACCGAATGTCGCTATTGTTTTCCAGAGCTTTGCCTTGTTCCCTTGGTTAAACGTTCTTCAAAACGTTGAAGCCCCGCTCGAAGCTCGCGGAGTTGCCCCCATCGAACGCAGAAAGCGCGCGTTGAAGACTCTCGATACAGTCGGTCTGGACGGTTTTGAAACCGCCTATCCCAAAGAGCTTTCTGGAGGTATGAAGCAACGGGTAGGTTTTGCCCGCGCTTTGGTTGTAGAACCGGAAGTCTTATTTATGGACGAGCCTTTTTCTGCGCTCGATGTTTTAACGGCTGAAACACTCCGTCGAGAATTACTCGAGTTGTGGCTTAGCAAAAAAATGCCAACCAGTGCAATTTTTGTGGTCACGCACAATATCGAAGAAGCTGTTCTACTTGCCGACCGCGTAATCGTGCTGGGAAAAAATCCTGGGCGCATCCGTTCTGATTTTGAGATTGGCCTGGCCCATCCCCGTGACCGCAAGTCGGGCAAATTCGTGGAATTTGTTGATTACATCTACAAAATCATGACCCAGCCTGATGCGGAGCCGGCGAATGTTCCGGGCCAGGTTCGTCCTGCCTCCACCAAACCGCCCAGACAGAAATATCAAATGCTGCCTCATGCTCGCACGGCAGGCATCAGTGGCCTGCTTGAGATCCTCAACGATGGCGGCGGCCACGATGATCTCTACCGCTTAGCGGAAAAGCTGGCTATGGACGTGGATGATCTTTTGCCGATTATCGAGTCGGCCACGATTCTTGGCTTTGCAACCTTGACCGAAGGTGACGTGCAGATTACTCTGGAGGGAATCGCTTTTGCGGAAGCGGATATTCAGGCGCGCAAGATGTTATTCCGTGAGGCTGCGCTCAAACATGTGGCAATTCTGCAATGCATCGAAAGCGTACTCAAAGCCAAAGCCGATCACTCGATTTCCGATGAATTTTTCCATGACATCCTCGACGAGCATTTCAGCTCGGATGAAGTGGAGCGCCAATTTGAAACCGCGATGAATTGGGGCCGCTATGCCGAGATTTTCGATCATGACCCGCAAAACGCACGGCTGGTATTGAGCGAACCATTGGTGGAAATTCACCCTGCGACGAAGCCATGAAGAAACCTCATGGAACGGCATCACTGACTCCATATCGCTTGTGGTCGTTGCTTCCGCGGTTGGAACCCGCACGACTTCCTGATCTCCTGATGTTTGGCGCGGCCATCGCTTTGTTCTATGGCCTCATCATGGTGGCTCGAACCTGGTTGGGGCCATTTACACCACAGGTTGAAATCTCACGAAGCGCATGGGCTCTGCCGGCTTACGCATGCCTTTCGTTGCTGCGAATTACGATCGCTTATGTTTTGAGCCTTCTTTTTACCTTGGCCTACGGGTATATAGCCGCGTACAACGCAAAAGCAGAACGCTTTATGATTCCGCTACTGGATGTTTTACAGTCCATCCCTGTGTTGAGCTTTCTGCCTGGCGTCATGCTGGCGATGGTGGCGCTCTTTCCCAGCCGGCAATTAGGTGTGGAATTAGGCGCGATCCTGCTGATTTTCACGGGTCAGGTCTGGAATATGGCGTTCAGCTTTTATTCTTCTTTGAAGAGCATTCCGCGTGACATGCGAGAAGCAGCTCGCATTTACGGCTTTAGTTGGTGGCAGAGATTTGTCGAAGTGGAGTTACCCTACGCCGCGATTGGCTTGGTATGGAACTCCATGATGTCCGTGGCGGGCGGTTGGTTCTTCTTGATGGCCTGCGAGATGTTCGTGCTGGGCTCCCGGGATTTCCGGCTTCCAGGATTGGGATCTTATCTACAAACCGCCGCGAGCGAAGGCGATACTCGTTCAATTCTCTGGGGCGTGGCCACGATGATCGCTGTCATCGTGCTGCTCGATCAATTTATCTGGCGGCCGGTGATTGCCTGGGCTGAAAAATTTAAAGTTGAGCAGGTCGAAAGTAGTGATGCACCGCATTCCTGGGTGCTGGATTTAATGCAGCACTCCCGCAGTCTTGCCCAGCTTAAGAAAAAAGCATTATTTCCGTTGCGAGAGTCGTTGATGGCGTATTTCGCGCGCAAGCACAACGCGACGAAATCAGAAAGCGTGAAGTCTCCCCGCAATATGTGGATTGCCCGCATTGCCGGCATCGCGGCGATTGCATTTATAAGCTATGCGGTCGCACGCGTGATCGCGATGCTTGCCGGCACAACACATGCCGAAGCTGGCGAACTAGCGCTTGGGTTGGGAGCGACTTTCCTCCGGGTAAATATTGCCCTGTTGCTGGGTGCGTTATGGACGATTCCAGTCGGCGTGATGATCGGCTTTAGCCCGCGATTGGCCCGCATAGCGCAGCCCCTGGCGCAGATAGCCGCTTCAGTGCCTGCCACTGCGTTGTTTCCCGTGGTGCTATTAGTTTTGATTCGATTGGGTGGAGGGCTAGGCATTGGTTCCATTGTGCTGCTTCTGCTGGGAACCCAGTGGTACATCCTCTTCAACGTTATAGCCGGTGCAATGGCCATTCCGACCGATCTGAAAGAAGCATGTTCCATTTGCCGCATCACCGGATGGCAGCGCTGGCGCAAACTGATTTTGCCGGGAATTTTTCCCTATCTTGTCACGGGCCTGGTTACAGCTTCTGGCGGTGCGTGGAACGCCAGCATTGTGGCGGAATATTTTCACTTCAAAGGACAAACCTATTTCACAGCCGGATTGGGCGCGACCATCAGCCGGGCCAGCGACAGCGGCGATTTTACTCTCTTGCTGGCTTCGACAATGGTGATGGCGGCCATGGTGGTGACCACGAACCGCCTTGTATGGCGGCGTTTGTACCGGCTGGCGGAAACGCGCTTTCGGCTGGAAACATAAAAAAGCCGGAACCTTTCGGTTCCGGCTTGCAGTTGGCTGTGATGGCCCGGATAAAATTTATGCGCTGCGGCGTGGGCGAAGCGTCAAATCACGCACCTGCGCCAGCACACTGGAGAGCTGCATTCCGTTGAGCTTCGACATGAATGGCATCATCTCCGCGATAAATGGGTCTTGCGTGAGTTCGCGGATTTCCTCCTGACGGTTACGTTCGCCTCCGCTCAAAAGATCGGGCACGGTTACTTCTAAAGCTCGCGCCAATCTTTCCAGAGACGACAACGTAGGAGTTGCCTTTTCATTTTCGATCTTCGAAACGTAGGTCCGCGGCACGGACATGCGTGTCGCGAGTTGCCGTTGGCTCAAACCGCTGCGCAAACGCAAAGAGCGAATCGAAGACGCGAGATTCAGATGTCCGCGGCCATGTCCGGGTGGCGGAAGAATGGCCGGCATCGGTAAAACTGCGACGGGTTCCGGTTCTTCTTCATCCAAAGAAGCATGGCACCGCCGGCAAAGGTCATTGGTTGTACGAAATTGAACAAGCAGACAGTGGTCGCAACGGACTACTTCCCGTGAATCGACCGGGGCAAGAGTTGTGGCCATCGAGTGTGGGAGTGCCAGAGCGAGGCTACTCCCGGAATCTTGAAACCGATTCCGTCTGTTGCGTAATCTGATTCATCCACCCTGTGGATGTCAAGTAAAATCTTGAGTGAATTACTGGTTCTACAGGAAGAAACGGATTGAATCATGCGAATTGCAAGGAAATCCGTGAGTTATGAGAATAGAACGCGAAAATGCGTGGTGTTTACTAACTGAGTTCACTCAATCCGAAAGTTTGCGCAAACATGCGCTCGCGGTTGAAGCCTGTATGCGGGCATACGCCCGGAAATTTTCCAGTGATCAAGAACTGTGGGGTGTGGTGGGACTGTTGCATGACTTCGATTACGACCGCTATCCGAGCCTTGAAGATCATCCCTATAAGGGCAACGAAATTTTAAAGGAACGCGGATATCCAGAAGAAATCCGAAGAGCGATCATGTCCCACGCCGAATACACTGGCGTCACTCGCGATACTTCGATGGAGAAAGCGTTGTTCGCCTGCGATGAATTAGCGGGATTCATCACCGCTGTGGCACTAATTAAGCCAAATAAGTCACTCGTCGAAGTGGATGCGAAATCGGTAAGAAAAAGGATGAAAGACAAAGCCTTCGCTCGAAAAGTAAACCGCGATGATATTGTGAACGGAGCAGCCAGCTTGGGAGTTGATTTGAACGAACACATCGAATTCTGCATCGAGGCTTTGAAGGGAATTGCCAAGGAGTTGGGGCTTGAAGGTGGCCCGCACGCCGATATCAGCGCGCAAGCCTAGCCTAACGGCCTAACGCTTTACGGAAAACGGACATATATTTATCAGGAATGGCTTTGACTTTCATATCCCGCCCGACCACAAGATGCGTAGTATCGCCTTCCGCCAACAGCATGTTGTCATTCACACGGACAACTTCATATAAGAAGTGAATCATGCATTCCCGAACGTTCTTTATGGACGTTCGCACGATTAATTCTTCATCGTATCGGGCGGGGGCTTTATAGCGGCAATGAACGTCAACAACAGCTATGGCCAAGTCTTCCTGCTCTTCCATTTCACGATAGGAAAAGCCCATCTGGCGCAGCCACTCCACGCGTCCAACTTCAAACCAAACCAGGTAATTAGAGTGATAAACAACCCCCATGCGGTCAGTTTCCGCATAGCGAACGCGCACTCGTGTTTCGCAAACGAGGGTTTCGCTCACTTTCCGCTCCAAACTGGTTTACGTTTTTCCAAAAATGAAGCCACGCCTTCGCGGAAGTCCGCTGTGGTGCGAATACGCGCATTGTCTTCAATGGCCTCAGCAATCTGCTGATCGAGCTGCTTTGCGATGAAGCTGTTGATGAGGCGTTTGGTCGCGCGGACCGATGACGGGCTATTGGCGAGAATTTGTTGGGCCAGTTCGTGTGTGCGCGTCATGAGACGCTCGGGCTCCACAATTTCGTTGACTAATCCATAGAGGTGCGCCTCCGCGGCATCAAAAAGGCGTCCGGTGAGCAGAAGATCGCGGGCGATCTTATGTCCGACCTGCCATACCAAGATGGATGAAACAATCGCGGGAACAAAACCAATTCGTACTTCCGTATAGCCGAATTTCGCATCAGGAACGGCCAATGTGAAGTCACACATCGTTGCTAGTCCCGTTCCTCCAGCAACGGCTGCGCCATTGACAGCTGCAATGGTCGGCAGCGGATATTCATAAAGAAAGCGAAACATCTCCGCCATGCGGGCCGAATCTTTCACGTTCTGCTCGTGAGTTTTCCCAACCAGCGATTTCAGTTCATCGATATCCATCCCTGCGCAGAACGCCTTGCCTGCCCCGGTAAGAATCAGTATCTGTGCGCCGGACTTTTCCGCCTCATCCAGCGCGTGCATTAGCTCATCCACCAACTGGAAGCTGATGGCGTTGCGCTTGTCAGGACGATTCAGCGTTATGGTTGCTATGCCATCCTGCCGTTTAAATTCGATGGTGGTATAGTTCATTCGCGATTCAACTCACTGCCTGAGATGTTGTGTACTGCGCTCCAATTCCTTCCGACGCGCGCAGCAACGTCGCAAGAGATTTCAACGGGGGCAACTCTACGCCGCGTGCAGTCAGTGCCTCGATTACTTTCTCGGTAGCAATATTGCCGATCAATGCGTCCTGCGCGAACGGGCAGCCGCCCAGTCCGCCGAGAGCAGAGTCAAATCGCCGGCATCCAGCGTCAAAGGCCGCCAGAATTTTTTCGGTTGCCTGATCTGGGCGGCTATGGAGATGAACGCCAATTTCAAGATAGTCATATTTCGAAATCACAGCCGAGACTAATTCGTGAATCTGCTTGGGGCCAGCCATGCCTACCGTATCAGCCAGCGAAACCGTTCGCACACCCATGGATTCAAGCAAGTCAATGGCGTCCACGACTTCTCCGATATTCCATTGGTCTCCGTAAGGGTTGCCGAAAGCCATGGAGACATAAACCACCGTATCCAAACTGGAATTTTCGGCGATAGCGCGTATTTTTTCCAATTCTTCAATCGCATCTTCCAAGCTCTGGCGCTGATTATTTTGCAAAAAAGTTGGTGAAACCGAGTAAGGGAAGCCCAGCGTCCTGACCGCTTGTGTTTCCACAGCCCGTTGAGCGCCCTTTTCGTTGACTACGATGCCAATGATCTCAACATCGTCGGGTGGATCCAGTTCCTTCAAGACATCTTCAGAATCTGCCATCTGAGGAACGGCTTTCGGTGATACAAACGAAACCGCATCAATATGCTTAAACCCGGCATTGATCAGACTGCGGAGGTATTCAAGCTTTATATGTGTGGGGATCTGTCCTTGCAACCCCTGCCAGGCATCCCGCGGACATTCGATTAATTTGACCTGTTTCGAAGCGCTCATGTTTGCAGCACTCCCACTTTGAACTCCGGTACGTCAGGATTCAGCGATGCGGCTTCAAGTGCATTCGTGATGGCATCCCGCGTCTCAACCGGATCAATGATCTTGTCAATCCACAGCCGGGCTGCGCCATAGCGAGGGTCGGTCTGCTCGTCGTACGTCTTCTTAACCGACGCAAAGAGCTCTTTTCGCTCGTCTTCACTCAATTTCTTGCCGCCGCGCTCCAGTTGGCGAATCTTGATTTCAACCAGCGTACTTGCGGCTGAATCCCCACTCATGACGGCGTATCGAGCTGTCGCCCAGGCAAACACGAACCGCGGATCGTAAGCCTTGCCACACATGGCATAGTGCCCTGCGCCAAACGATCCCCCGACGATAACGGTAATCTTTGGCACGACGGAATTCGACACTGCATTCACCATCTTCGCGCCTGCCTTGATGATGCCGCTCCACTCGGCGTCGCGCCCGACCATAAACCCATTTACATCATGAAAAAAGACCAGTGGGACCAAAGTTTGATTGCAGTCCATGATGAAACGCGCAGCTTTCTCTGCTGACTCCGTATAGATGACCCCACCGAATTCAACGCGCTTCTTGCCTTCGTGGTCGGTTGCCTGGGCGTGCAGCTTTTGATTGGCAACAATGCCAACAGCAAATCCGCCAATGCGGGCATATCCGCAAATTAAAGTTTTGCCATAATCGGGCTTGTATTCATCGAAGCGGCTACCGTCCACGATTCGCGCGATAACTTCTTTCATGTCGTAGGGCCGCGCCGGCGACGAGTCATATACCCCATAAATTTCTTCCGCAGCAAATGCGGGAGCCTCGGGTTTGCGTCGGTCCCAGGGCGATTGCCGGCGATATCCCCATTTTTCGACGATGGCTCGAATGCGCTCAATGCAGGCTTCGTCGTTGGGTTCGCGGAAATCGAGGGTTCCACTGATTGCCGAGTGCATGGCTGCACCCCCCAGCTCCTCAGCAGAAACTTTCTGGCCAATCGCGGCTTGTACTAACGCCGGGCCCGCAAGAAATAACCCGCTGCCATCCGTCATTAAGACGTGATCGCACATCACCGGCAAATATCCGCCGCCAGCCACGCACATGCCCATAATGGCGGCAATCTGCGGAATACCTTTGGCTGACATGACAGCGTTGTTGCGAAACACCCGGCCAAAATCATCAGTGTCGGGGAATACGTCTTCTTGCAGTGGCAAAAACACGCCTGCGGAGTCCACCAGATAAATCGTTGGAACCCGATTCTCAATGGCAATGTTCTGCGCCCGGATCACCTTTTTTGATGTCATCGGGAAGAACGCGCCGGCTTTCACGGTGGCGTCGTTCGCGATGATCATGACCATTCTTGTATGAATGCGGGCCAGACCCGTGATCACCCCAGCCGACGGTGCCCCGCCCCATTCTTCATACATGCCGTAAGCTGCAAAGCTTCCCAGCTCAAAAAATGAGCCTTGATCCACAAGTCTTGCGATGCGCTCTCGTGCGGTCAAACGGCCTTTGCCGTGCTGGCTTTCGATGGCTTTACTCCCGCCGCCCTCACGGATCTTTTCTTCTTCATTGCGTACTTGCGAGACCATGTCCGCAAGAAACCGCATGTTAGCTTCGAAGCGTGCAGACGTTGGGTCCACGCGCGTTTCCAGCTGTGGCGAGACAGATGGGGGAGTGGGTTCCTTGCGTTCAGCCATAGAAGAAAGAAGAAATACGAAACTTTTACCCTATAACAGCAGAGGCGAGGGGCGCAAACTGGTATTTTGGATCCTAAAAATGGCCTCCGAAACCGGGTCATGGGCCACGCCATCAATGAGTCCGATTCGTGATGCTTCCATGGCGTCGATTTTTTCTGCCGCTGAAAATGCCTGCAAAGCTAGCGCTTTGCCAATCAAGCGTGGAAGCCGTTGCGTACCACCCCAGCCCGTCATTAATCCAAGGGCCGCTCCTCGGTGACCAAATATAGCGTTGGGGAAAGCAATGCGCCGATGACATGCGAGCGCCAGATCCAGCCCTCCTCCCATGCAGAATCCAGAAATCGCAGCATAAACCGGGGCAGGGAATTGCGAGATCGCGGTCATCAGTCTTTGTCCGATTTTCGAAAATTCATAGGCGGCGGGAGCGGTAAGAGCCGCAATCTCTTGGAGGTCAGCCCCGACGGAAAAATAGTTTTCGTTTCCAGTAACGATGATCGGTTTTTGAGTTTGCCTTAGGTTGCTGAGAGCACCATGCAGGGAGAGAATGAAAGCTTGCGTGAGACGGTTGGTTCCATCACTGGAAGTTATATGCAGAATGTGGACATGATCCCGCGTCTCGATCTGGAAATTAGTAGGCAGCCTACTTCCTCTCGAGCCATTTTTCCAGTCGGCACCCATCTTCCTCCAATTGAAAGATTCCAGCGCCGAAACATTCGCCAATCAGTCGCTGCGTTTCTGCATCGCGAGCGACTCGGGTAATCCATTGCTTGCCAACTTGATATTGGCTGGCTGTAAACCAGCGCTGCGGAAGCACATCCACAAGTCCTGCACGCAGATAGAAAACGTAAATGGCGAAAGCCGGGTCATCGGGACTCTTCGCGGGATAACTTGTCGGAACCAGCAACTCATCCACCGATCGCAATGACTCCGGCACGTCAATTTTGTGCGTCCCTGCGCCTAGATTGAGCGGAACTTCCATGTCTGCAACCGGGGCAGTCGCTGCGTAAATCCTGTCGGAGGATTGCTTGAACCATCCGGCAATCTCCGCGAGATCGAATGCCTTAAGCCGCTCAGGATCAAAACACGCGAGCCGTATATTTCGCCCTTCCGGGCACCAAATTCCGAGTTTCGTTTCTCCTGTTAGGAATGGCCGGCAATAGGTATTTAATGCAAGCCTCTGTTTCTCAGGCTCCTGCTGCAAGTGCAGTGAAATTACATACGCGACAGATCCTTGCTCACCGTGATGCGCCCATTTAAATCGTTGACCTGATGAGGAAGTGAACGATGGAAATGTTGCCCAGTACCATGGAGAAGGACCAACCGCACTTTCCAATTGCCGCTTTGTCGAAGAAAGATTCACGCTAGACATGAGTGAAGGGCTGCAGGTTAATTCTTGCGTTAAACGGCTGGAACACCGCGAGGTTTTACATTTGCTCGGATGAACTTCACGATGTCGTCCATTGCAGTTCCAGGCTGAAAAATGGCTGCTACTCCCATTTGCTTCAGGGCTGCAATGTCTTGATCGGGAATGATGCCGCCAACGACGACGATGACGTCTTCCATCTTGTTTTGTCTGAGCAGATCCATTACGCGCGGAACGATAGCGTTGTGCGCTCCAGAAAGAATGGAAAGCCCGATCACGTGTACATCTTCCTGTAGCGATGCGCTGACAATCATTTCGGGCGTTTGTCGCAGACCGGTATAAATGACCTCCATGCCGGCGTCTCGCAGCGCTCGTGCAATGACTTTTGCACCGCGATCATGACCGTCCAAGCCGGGTTTGGCGACCAGCACGCGAATCTTTGAATCTGCCATGCTTATTTATTTAACCACAATGAGCAGAATCCAGCTTGTATCAAGCTTAGAGAGTCTTGATATCCAGGCTCCGCCATAGATACCAGCACGCCACACTGCGGTAGGGCTCCCAGCATTTTGCCAGTTTCATCATTTGTGCAGGTTTGGGCAATTTGCGCTTCTTATAGGCCTTCTTAATGGCCATTTGCACGCCGTAATCCCCAGTCGGCAGAATGTTAGGCCGACGTAGCGCAAACATTAGGAACATATGAGCTGTCCATGTGCCGATGCCTTTGATTTGCGTCAAATGCTCAATCACTTCGTCATCGCTCATATGAGGCAGGCTCTCAAATCGCACAGTGCCATCGTGAGTTTTCTCCGCTAAATCCCTTATATAGCTCAACTTCTGTTTCGAAAGTCCGGCAGTCCGCATTTGCGCTTCCGTTATACCCAGAATGCCTTTGGGTGTAACCGGCTCTCCAGCTAATGCTTCCAATCTGGCAAAGATTGTCGCGGCTGCTTTCCCGTTAAGCTGCTGATACACAATTGACTCCGCCAAATGCTCAAATCCCGGCACTCCGTAGTTGATTTTGTAGGGCCCTACTCGTTCAATAATCGCAGCCAGCACTGGATCGTTTTTTTTCAGATGTTGGATGGCCTTGCGCATGAAAATTGTTTTATCACAGGATTTATAGCAAGGCGAATAAAAAACGAAGCGCATGTGTTGTTGTGCGCGGGTGGGAGTGGAAAGAGAAAGTCCCTAGGTGATGCTGACTTCCGTGTATGTTCCGTACACCTCGCGCAATGCTTCGCAGATTTCTCCTACGGTTGCGTAAGCCCGCACTGCGTCAATAATGTAGGGCATCGTGTTGGCAGGGGAAATGCCATTTGCTTCTGCTTTTGGTTCTTGTGCGGCCGCCTTTTTTAAAGCATTGAGACGGCGCGCGACCTCTTCATTTGATCTCCGTCCGCGCAATGCTTTTAACTTAGCGGTTTGCTGCTTGGCGACGGTCTCGTCAATATAGAGAATATGCGGGGATTCTTCTTCGATGACAAATTCGTTCACACCAACCGTGATTTTTTCTTTTGCTTCGGCAGCTCGTTGATACTGATACGAGGCTTCCGCAATCTCTTTCTGCGGATATCCGCGCTCAATCGCCTTCACCATGCCACCCATGGCATCGAGTTTATTGAAGTAATCGAACCCGCCTTGTTCCATTTGCAGGGTCAGATTTTCTAGGAAATACGAACCGCCGAGCGGATCGATCGTCTGCGTTACTCCTGATTCATAAGCAATGATCTGCTGAGTGCGCAATGCGATACGTGCCGCTTCTTCGGTTGGCAGCGCGAGAGCTTCGTCATAGGAATCCGTATGCAACGACTGTGTTCCGCCCAGGACCGCGGCCAGAGCTTGCAAAGCCACGCGGGCAATATTGTTCATCGGTTGCTGCGCCGGCAGTGAAACGCCCGCAGTTTGAGTATGGAAGCGCATGAGCCATGTGCGCTGGTTCTTCGCGCCAAACCGATTTTTCATGACCTGATACCAAATCTTCCGAGCGGCCCGATATTTCGCGATTTCTTCAAAGAAATCATTGTGAGCATTGAAGAAAAAGCTTAGCCGCGGACCGAATTCGTCCACTTCCAAGCCGCGGCGCAGCGCCCATTCCACGTATTCGACGCCGTCATAAAGCGTGAATGCCAGCTCCTGCAAGGCCGTCGAACCAGCCTCGCGGATGTGATATCCGCTGATGGAAATCGTATTGAACTTCGGTGTGAACTTGGAACCAAATTCAAACGTGTCTATGACCAGTCGCATAGACGGCGCTGGGGGATAAATATATTCCTTCTGCGCGATATATTCCTTGAGAATATCGTTTTGCAGCGTGCCCGAAATTTTCTTCCAATCCGCGCCTTGTTTTTCAGCCACGACTAAATACATCGCCCACAAAACCGACGCGGGCGAATTGATGGTCATCGAGACAGTCGTTTTTTCGAGATCAATGCCGTCGAAAAGAATCTCCATGTCTTCGAGTGAATCAATGGCCACGCCGCATTTGCCGACTTCACCTTCGCTCGCCGCGTGATCGGAGTCATACCCCATTAAAGTCGGCAGATCGAACGCGACCGATAATCCGCTGCCACCGCTTTGAAGCAAATATTTGTAACGTTGATTGGTCTCTTCAGGCGATGCGAAGCCCGAAAACTGCCTCATCGTAAAAAGCTTGCCGCGATACCCACTGGCATGAATGCCACGTGTATAAGGGGCTTGTCCGGGGAAGCCAAGATATTTTTCTGCACTCCAATCTTCTGGAAGATCGGCCTGCGTATAGAGCCGGCGAATCGGCACACCCGAGATAGTCGTAAATTTAGCGTGGCCGTGCTCGTCGAGATTTACGCCAGTGGCTGCGCCAATTGGTTTCTCGGGAGCTTTCTCAAGCGTTGGCGCCAGAGTCTTCTCAGCCCATTGTTTCTCCGCGTCGGACGGATGACGCCCTTCAAACACATCGGCAATCGGGCTTTCTGCGACTTGCGGCGTCTTATCTTTCGGCATCATGGCTCCCTCGACCAAACACTCCATTTTACGGCATATCGCGCCGGGAGTAGAGTTCAGACTTATCTGGTTTTCGGCTCAGTTCCCAAATCTTGGCATACTTCCAGGAAACATAAACCGAATGATAGAGATGCAGTAACAACCCTTCGCGACCGTCAAGAAAGCCCAACCGAATGAAGTAGTTGTAAACAAAAGTCAGCAACGGGCGAATCGTGATGTCCGTAAAACTGAATCCACGGCGGCCCTGGGCGACGGCAAATTCTGCTCCCTGCGACGAATAACTGTTCATGTGATCAATGTAGCCGCGCAGCGTGGGATAAGCGTAATGCAACATCGCATGGTTCAACTGTGCCGTGGAACCGCTAACCCTGATCGTCGGATGTGCCCCATATTCTTCAAACCTGCCAGCGCCTCGGCGAATTAAACGTAACTTTGGATCTGGATAAAATCCGCCATGTTTGATCCAATGGCCAAGAAAGAAATTTTTGCGGGGGATGAAATAACCGACAAGACTGGTACTTTGCGCGACGGCTTGTTCAATCTCTCGAGCTAATTCCGGTTCCAACGCCTCATCTGCATCCAACTGCAAAATCCAATCTCCAGACGCCTTTTCCATTGCGGAATTCTTCTGTCCGGCAAAGCCCTTCCATTTCTCGACAAATATTTTTGCACCATAAGACTTGGCAATCTCAAGCGTCCGATCTATCGAGCCTGAATCCACGACGATAATTTCGCCTTGCCCATCGCGGACTAATGGCATGACGCTTTCGAGCGTATGCGGCAGGTTCGCCTCTTCGTTTTGGGTGATTAAGACCACCGAGAGTTGCACGGGGAAAGCATACAGCGAAACTCGCGCGCCCGAAATTCACGCGAAGGTTCTCTTAAGACAGACGCATCCAAACCGCCCTCACTATAATCAATATGAAGCAACTTCTCCCATGGATTTCAAACTAGTTAGCCCTTACAAGCCGCAAGGCGATCAGCGCCAGGCCATCGAATCTCTCGTGCGAGGACTCGCCGACCGGGAACAGCACCAGGTACTGCTCGGAGTTACCGGCTCCGGCAAGACCTACACCATGGCCAAGGTGATTGAGCAGCTAAACCGCCCTTCGATCGTCATGGCCCACAACAAAACACTTGCCGCTCAGCTTTACCACGAGTTCAAGAATTTTTTCCCCCACAACGCGGTCGAATACTTCGTTTCCTATTACGACTACTACCAGCCCGAGGCCTATGTTCCCGCTGCCGACCTGTATATCGAAAAAGAAAGCACCATCAACGACGAACTCGATAAACTGCGCCTTTCCGCCACGCGATCTTTGTTCGAACGCCGTGACGCGCTGATCGTTGCTTCCGTCAGCGCCATCTACGGCCTTGGGTCGCCTGAAGCTTATTACGGGATGATGTTGTTTCTCGAAAAAGGCCAGAAGATCAAGCGCGAAGACATCACCCGGAAGCTCGTGGATATTCTTTACGAGCGAACCGATGGCGATTTTCGCCGGGGAACGTTTCGAGTACGCGGCGATGTAATCGAAGTTTTTCCCACTTACGACGACATGGCATATCGTGTTGAACTGTTCGGCGATGAGGTCGATTCACTGGCCCAGATTGATCCGCTCTTTGGCACCGTGAAGCAGAAATATGCACGGCTGCCGATTTATCCTAAGACGCACTACGTCATGTCGGAGGAAACTCGCTCGACTGCGGTTCAATCCATCAAAGCCGAACTTGCGTGGTGGGAAGTGGAACTCGAAAAGCAGGGCCGTCTTGTCGAAGCACAGCGCATACACCAGCGCACTATGTATGACCTGGAGATGATTAAATCCGTCGGCTACTGCCACGGCATCGAGAACTACTCGCGCCACTTTACCGGACGCCTGCCCGGTGAGCCGCCGCCAACGCTGCTTGATTATTTCCCGCGCGATTATCTGATGTTCATTGACGAGTCGCACCAGACCGTTCCGCAACTTCACGGTATGTATCACGGCGACCGCTCGCGGAAAGAAACCCTCGTCGAATACGGATTCCGCATGCCTTCGGCGCTGGACAATCGTCCGCTGACCTTCGAAGAATTCGAGCACCGCATGGGCCAAATGATTTATGTCTCAGCCACGCCGGGCCCGTATGAGCTCACAAAATCGGCCGGAGTGGTCATCGAGCAAATCATTCGCCCGACAGGATTGGTCGATCCTCCAGTCGAAGTCCGTCCAGTCAAGGGCCAGATAGACGACCTGTTGCACGAGATTCGCGATCGCGTCGCGCGCGGTGAACGCGTGTTGGTCACGACGCTTACCAAGCGCATGGCTGAAGATCTTTCCGAGTATTACAGCGAGGTAGGCGTGAAGTGCCGCTACATGCACTCCGAAATTGAAACGCTCGAGCGGGTGAAGATTCTTCGCGACCTGCGCAAAGGCGAATTCGATGTATTGATTGGCATCAATCTCTTGCGCGAAGGACTCGACCTGCCAGAAGTTTCGCTGGTTGCGATTCTGGATGCCGACAAAGAAGGTTTTCTCCGCTCAGCCGGATCGCTGATTCAAACCATTGGCCGCTGTGCCCGCAATTTAAATGGCCGCGCGATTCTTTATGCCGACCGCCGAACCGACTCGATGATCAAAGCCCTCAACGAAACCGACCGGCGCCGCGCCATTCAGGAAGCCTACAACCAAGCCAATGGCATCACTCCGGAGTCCATCATCCGGCCACTCGATATGACGCTGGCGGGCATCGTTGCCGCCGATTATGCCGATCTAACGGTAAGTGAATCGGAGGGTATCCCCGAGTTCAAGTCGCAGGAAGAATTGAATACCTACATCGGCAAACTGGAAAGCGACATGCGCGAATCCGCCAAGCGTTTTGAGTTTGAGAAGGCCGCTAAGCTGCGCGACACGATTAAGGAATTAAGGACGAAGGAATTCTTGTTCGTGTAGAACCGGAGAGCATTGAAGATACACGAAGTTCGTGTTACACTATTTTAGTGTCAACTAGTCGCCTCCGAAACGTCACCGTCACCCTCGAAGAAGACGTCGCCCGCTGGGCGCGCATCGAAGCCGCACGCCGCGACACTAGCGTCTCGCGCCTGCTCGGAGAATTGCTGAAAGAACGCATGTCCACCGAAGGAGCTTCGCTGACTGAAGCCGCCGAGCGTCTAGCCAGTTTCGGCAAACGCCACAAATTTTCCCTGCGAGGACTCAAGATCAAAGACTTGATCAACGAAGGGCGGCGGTGAGCCAATTCGTTCTCGATGCCTCGGTTGCGTTGGCGTGGTGCTTTCCTGACGAAGCCGAGTCAAACTTGGTGGCTGAAAGAGTGATCGAACGACTATTGCGTGGCGATACCGCTGTTGCTACTTCATTTTGGCCGCATTAAATCTTGAACGCTCTGCTGGTTGGCGAGAAGCGAAAGCGCATCACCAAAGCGCTGATCCAAAGTTTTCTCGATGACTTAACTGCATTGCCTGTCACGCTGGTTTCTTCCAGCGCGGATGCGGTCTTTACGCGAATTCATTCTCTTGCGCGAGAACTTGACCTGACCGCCTATGACGCGGCCTATCTCGCCATTGCGCTTGACAGTGCTCTGCCGCTTGCCACTTTAGACGCCGCTCTTATTTGTGCTTGCAAAAAGGCCGGCGTAGATTTGTTGGAGTAAATTACCCCCCGATATGCACCATCGTCCTCGATGCTGGCACGAAGTCAGGTTCGCCGATGTGATGGCGCGCTTCTTTTTTCATCACCACGCCGCGGATAAATTCGGCTAATTCTTCATCACTCGCGCCCCGTTGCATCTGGCCATAGAGATCGTGGTCCCAAACGGAAAATAAGCATGTGCGAATTTTGCCGTCGGAAGTAATGCGGATGCGGCTGCAATGCCCACAAAAGGGATGCGACACGGGCGCGATAATTCCAATTTCGCCAATGCCGTCGTCAAATCGATAGCGGCGCGCCGTCTCCGAACGCGCATGAGGGATTTCAACTAGCGGGCGATATTCGCTCATGCGGGCAAGAATTTCGTCGAGCGTAACCACAGTCGTGGGCGACCAGGTGCGGTCTTCTTCGAGGGGCATGAATTCTATAAAGCGCACGATCACGCCTTCTTCGCGCGCAAACATCCCAAAGGGAATGATCTGGTCCTCGTTGAAGCCGCGCATCAGCACGCAGTTAACTTTCAATGGCCACAGCCCGGCGCGGCGCGCGGCGCGAATGCCCGCCAGCATATGCTCATACCCGCCGGGCACGCGCGTAATCCGGGCAAAGCGATCGGGATCAACGGCGTCCATGCTGACGGTGACGCGATTGAGCCCGGCGTCTTTTAACGGCTGGGCGAGGTCGGCAAGAAGATGGCCGTTGGTGGTAAGAGCGAGGTCGAGCGGGTCGCTGTTTTGAGGGTTCAATTTTTCGAGTTCCTGTACGAATTCGACGACACCCTTGCGCAATAGCGGCTCGCCACCGGTAAGCCGGACCTTCTGGATGCCCAGTCCGACTAGCACTCGCGCCATTCTTAGATAGTCTTCAAAAGGTAGGTCGCCATACAAAGCGCCTTCATTCCCTGTCCGGCAATAGACGCACTTGTAATTGCAGCGGTCAGTGATGGAGAGCCGCAGGTCGGTGATCGGACGGCCGAATTTGTCGGTAAGCGGCATCTAAATAGTTGGATTCACTATCGCACGGAAGGGCTTAGAAAAGCAGCAGAAAGTGCCCCGCCCGGTTGAACGGGGCACGTAAGGTTTAAGTTGCGTCGTGACCAATCAAGTTGACTGCTTGGAATCCTACGTTGGTTAGGAATTCCAGGGTCATTGTTTCGTTGGCGACGCCGACTACGTTCAAGCCACAAATGCTTACCTGAGACGGCCCATTGCTAGACGACGCTGCTGTGAGAGTCCATAGCATCAGCTGGGCACCACTCCCGTCCAGCAATTGGAGCGCTACCTCGTCGCCGACTCCTGAGGTTGCATAAACTGTAGCTGACACGCAGTCCACAACGTGCTGGACTCCGGCGCCTCCAGCCGGTCTTGTCGCTACGGCGATGCTGCCGGGATTAGCTACAGCGTGAACAACCCATTCAGCGGGCGGGGCCGGCAGGGGTGGAGGCGCAGGATCGGAAACCTGTTGAGGTGATCCGTTGCCTTTTGCAAAAGCCGTTGGTGCAGATCCAAGTTTATAGCTTAGGAAACAAGCGGCTACCAGCAAGATGGTGAAAATGGGAAGTACTTTCTTCAACATGCAAATTCTCCGTTCTACTGAATTCGCCCTCAAAAGGGCGCGGACAGTGTAGTCCTAGGATGGCTGTTGATAAGCAGGAAGTTATTGATTTTTAGAATGAGAAGGCCGTGTTTTTTTAACACTCTTGCTGCAAGTCTTGGGGGAAGCTACGTTCCTTAGTTTCAGGCGCATCAGTCGCTGAATGCTACAATTTAGGTGCGCCGCTAAGGGCTTGCGTTGTCAAGCACATCCTCTCAGAGGCCTTTCGATCATGTTTATTGGCAAACAGAAGAAGTTTCGGGTCTTGGCGTCGCTTGTTACGATCCTTTCTCTCGCCTCGGCTACCAGTTGCACGGGCTTTTTTCAGAATCCGGTATTGACAACAGTCACTATTGGTCCACAGACACCAACTATTAACGTTGGCGGGACGTTGCAGATGAGTGCAACCGGCACGTACAACGACGGCAGTACCAAGAATCTGAGTTCGGGCGTGTTTTGGAGCAGCTCTGATTCAACAGTAGCTTCGATCAGTAGCGCAGGACTTGTGACCGGGGTTTCCAATTCGAGCGCAACCATTACAGGCTCGTCCGGAACGGTCAGCGGCACGACCACAGTGACAGTTCAATTGACTGGCATCGTATCTATTCAGGTCAGCCCCTCTAGCCAAAGCATTACATCAGGTCAAATACAGCAGTACACTGCTACTGCTACACTAACTGGCGGTGGTACTCAGGACGTCACCAATTCTGCAGTTTGGGCATCATCGAATTCAAGTGCAGGAACAATTGCGACTAGCGGAGGCCTGTTCACGCCTGCGTCGGGTCTCACTCAGTCTCAGCAAACGACCATTACGGCAACAGAAGATAATGTTATTAGCAACGGGGCTATCCTGACTGTAAATCCGTAGTCATCACCTTTACCGCATGCCATCCATCCGCTGCATAGGCATCAGTACCGGGGGCGGAGACGCTCCCGGACTTAACGCCGTCATCCGCGCGGCAGTCAAATCTGCGATTCTCAAATACAACTGGAAGGTCATCGGCATCCCTGACGGCTTCGATGGCCTCATTTACCCCGAACGCGCGCGTGAGTTGACCCTGCAAACTGTCAGCGGCATT
>JAJPHW010000013.1 GCA_021325035.1 Terriglobia bacterium | reverse complement strand
CTGGAAGGGGATACGCCGGATGGTGAATTTCAAGAAGTCTTCGATATTAGCTTTGACGATCAAGGCCGACGGATCCGCAACATGGTGTTTGCACCGCAACCGACTCTCAGCCGGATTGGATTAACCCGTGAAGATCTGGATGACATGGAAAACGGTTTCCCGCTAGTCCTTACATCAGATCAAATTGGCCAGTACACCATCCTCTACGTTGGTCAGCAGCAAGAAGATGAACTGCATTGCTACGTTTTTGATGTTGCTCCTAAGACAATCGAAAAAAACAAGCGCTATTTCCAGGGGCGCATTTGGGTGGATGACCACGATTTTCAAATCGTGAAAAGTTATGGCCGCATGGTGCCTGAAACGCGCGCCAATAAAAAAGGTAAGGGGAACGAAAATTTATTTCCTCAATTCACAACATATCGCGGGCAGGTGGATGGAAAATATTGGTTCCCAATTTATACCAGCGCCAACGATACGTTGCATTTTGCAACGGGTGACGTAAAAATCAAGCAGGTAGTGAAGTACAAAGACTACAAATACTTCGGATCAAGATCCAAGATTACGTTCAACGGGCAGGAACTGCCAAAAGCACAGGATGACCAAAGTAAACCGCAGGCACCGCCAAAGTAAGGGTTGAGTCTTAATAAAACAAGTATTTGCGCCACTTATCGTCGGAGCGGCCCATCAATCGCATAATGTGTCGGCTGGTGTGAAGATTGAAAGCACGCGGCTCGCGCATGAGCTTCATGCCAGCTTCATGCGGATAGTGGTTCCCCTTGCGGCGATTGCAGCTGTGGCAGCAGGCCACCAGGTTTTCCCAGGAGGAGTTCCCACCGCGCGACCTCGGAGCCACGTGATCTAGCGTCAAATCGCTAGCGGGCAAAATTTCTCCGCAATATTGGCAGGTATTACGGTCACGTAGAAGGATATTTTTACGTGAAAGGGCCCGCGATTGGTGCGGAATACGCCGGTATTCGAGCAGCCGGATAACCGAAGGCAAACGGACTGCAAATCGCGCGGCGTGAAGAAAGTGGCCATTCTCTTCCTCTGTCATGGCCACACCTTTAAGCACCAGAACAAGCGCGCGGCGCGCGGCGCAAACATTGATGGGCTCGTAGGAGGCATTCAGAACCAACACAGGCGCATGCAATGCCTGGGAATCATCATGCTGATGGATTCCCATGGAAACGGGGATTGCGGCTCGTGTCGCTCCCATCATCGAATTGTTCCACATACCCGACATTGTAGTTATCCCGCCGCAGCCATCGTTGGGCTCAAGTGCTCGTCTACAAAACCAAGTTTTACTGATTGAACTTCGAATTTCAGAGTCCGTGCCACGGTCGCGACCCAAACCTTCGCTGCGCCAGCCCGCTGCAAAACTCGCGCACATTCTGAAACCGTGGTTCCGGTGGTGAAGACATCATCCACCAGCAGAATCTCGCGGTCCTTGATTTCTTGTGGAGATGCGACGGCGAATGCTCCTCGCAAGTTTTCCCGGCGTTGATGACTGCTAAGGCCAATTTGCGATTGAGTAGGACGACGGCGTTCCAGCAGGTCTGTTCTCAATTGAATTCGCGTTTTTTTTCGCATCTTCAGCGCAGCACTGGCAATTATTTCCGCTTGATTGAATTCGCGCTGACGCTGCTTGGTTTTGTGCAGCGGAACAGGAATAAGTAAGATTTCCTTCTCGCTAAATCCAGACTCAAGCTCGCAAATCACTTCGTTCAACATGCGTCCTAAAACTTTTGCGGCCGGACGAACATTGGCATATTTCAGCAGATGAATCAATTCGCGCAGTCCGCCTTCATAGCTGCCATAAGCAAGGGCGCGTTTGAAAGATGGCTCGGCGCGACGACACATCCCGCACCGCACTTCTGAGGTTTCAGCGCCTACAGCAAAGGGACTCATCAGTTGCTCGCCACAAACCGAACACATAGTTCCCGACATGGGCCTTATCGCGGAAAGACATTCTGGGCAAACCGGCAGGCGGGAAATGTTGCTAAGAGGGGCGTTGCAAATGCGGCAATCAGAAGGGAAGAGGGTAGTGAAGAGGCTTTCCGCAATACCTCGCATCACAAGCCCCACAGGTTGAGGCAACACACTGCCGCTGCCTGCAACACACAAGCTTGGAGCGCGAGTTTGGTCTCCACTACTGCTGAAGACGAGCCTCCTGATCCAACAGATGCCAAGCCAGACGCTTGAACCGGGGTTCCGCGCTGACGAACTGCATCTCAGGGTTAGTATAGCGGTACAGTTATGCCACACGCAACGCAGTGGAAATGCTAAGGTAACTGTTCGGTTCACAAATTTACATTGGATTCACAAAGTAATGGCAAACCGCGAGGCACAGAAAACACGCTTGTCATGTAGCATTGCGGCGTGCTAAGGTTCGCGGGTTTGCAAATATCTTAATTTTCAGGCATCAAGGGATCCCTCATGGCTATTGATACCCCGGAGAGTAATAATCCTCAGAAGTTCCGACCGTTTGTTCCCGAACACATTGAAATGCGTGAGTTTACCTGGCGAGCCATGCTGCTGGGTCTCGCCTTGACAGTTGTTCTGGGTGCGGCGAACGCATACTTAGGCCTACGCGCGGGTATCACAATCGCGGCTACATATCCTGCCGCAGTGATTGCGATGGCCGCGATGCGGGCCTGGAAGGGGTCGCTGCTGGAAGAAAATATCGCGCGTACGGCCGGCTCCATTGGAGAGTCGGTGGCAGCGGGAGCAATTTTCACGATCCCGGCGTTCTTGCTTGCGAAAGCATGGCCGTCGTTTCGTCCGGCTGATGCGTACTGGAAATCGACGGCTTTAATCATGGTGGGCAGTATCCTCGGAGTGCTATTCATCTCGCTGGTACGGCGAGTCATGGTGGAAGACCCCGAACTGCCATTCCCGGAATCAGTAGCGGCGTCAGAGATTCACAAAGCGGGAAGGCGCGGCGCCGACGCGGCGAAATATCTGTTCTGGAACATTGGAGTTGGCGGCATCGTTTATATGCTCGGACGCTTTGGATTGTTTGCCTCCGACCAGGACTTCTATTTTCGCGTAGGTAGTTTGGGACGCAGTCAAGTCAGCCTAGGGACAACTGGAAGCACAAAAGTGCTGGCCACGGGCGGTACCAGTATGATCTCGGCGCCAAGCGTCAGCCCGGCGTATTTGGGTGTCGGGTACATTATCGGGCTCAAACTGGCTTCGCTTCAATTTGCAGGCAGTGTGCTGGCATGGGGATTGATGGTTCCATTGCTGATGTATTTCCTCGGGCCGCAGCTTCGGCAGTACATTCCTGCGGACACGCCGGACAACTGGGCGGCGATAGCAGCAGCTGTGTGGAGATTCATTGTCCGCCCCATCGCCGTTGGAGGGATGCTGGTGGGCGCGGCCTACACATTGTTCAATATGCGGAAGAGTTTGACTGCGGGATTGGGCAAGGCTTTCGGCGATTTGCGCCAGACTGCCAGTCAGCGGGCTCAACTTTCGCGAACTGAACAATACATGAGTTCTAAGGCAGTTTTCGGACTGATCGGCTTGATGTTTTTACTCATGTGCTTTCTCTATATCCACATTTCAGGTCTGGTGTGGCCAGCGGTGCTGGCGGCAGTAGTCATGCTCTTCGTCGGCTTCTTCTTTGCGACGGTCTCAGGCAGCCTCGTGGGCTTTATCGGTTCTTCCAACAATCCGATCTCTGGCTTGACGCTTTCAACCTTGATCATCGCTGCGCTGCTCATGGTAGCCCTCGGAGTGTCGGGGACATCGGGTGTGGCGGCCGTGTTGGGCGTGGCGGCCGTGGTTTGCGTTTCTGCGGCCGTGGCGGGTGAACTCTTGCAAGACTTCAAAGTCGGCTACATTCTCGGCGGCACTCCCCGGAAGATTCAGATGGCGGAATTGATTGCCGTCGTCGTTGCCAGCCTCGTAATGTACTGGCCGCTCATGCTGCTGCATGAAGCAAACATTAAAGCGGGCGGCATTGGATTTGGCGACCGCCAACTCTCGGCACCCCAAGCTGGCTTAATGGCAACCTTGGCCGTGGGCATCGTCGGCGGAAATATGCCGTGGCCGCTCGTCGTGGTCGGCGTTTTCTTTGGCATCTCTTTAATCATGATGCAAGTGAAGAGCCCCATGCTGGTTGCCGTGGGCATGTATCTGCCTTTCGAGACAACCTGCGCCATTTTCCTGGGCGGCGTGTTTCGCTCCATCGGAGACTGGGCCGCCAACCGCCGAGGTTTCAATCATGCGCAGAAAGCACGCGTGGAAAATGCCGGAGTTTTGACTGCTTCGGGGCTCATCGCTGGAGAAGCGGTTCTCGGGCTACTTTGGGCCGCGTTGCAGTTCGCCCCGGCATGGGCGAGGCCGCAAGTCTTCAGCAATCCGTCGTACCTCGTCGGCATCGCCGTGATGGTCGCATTGGCCACATTGATGATTCGGCTGCCACTATCGAGTGCTGGTGATCCGAATGAACCTGCGCCTCCGACTGCAATGATGTGACGGTGTTTTTACAGCTTTAACCACAAAGGACACGAAGTATCACGAAGTGTAGGGATCTTTCTTCGTGCACCTTTGTGTCCTTCGTGGTTTACAGTCTTAACTGAATGTCCATTGATCAAAATGTTGCGCGAATCCGCGAACGCATCGCATCCGCGGCCTGTCGAGCTGGCCGCAATCCCGATGAAATTACGTTGATGGCTGTGAGCAAGACGCATCCGCCGGAGTTGATTCGCGAAGCTTACGATGCCGGCTTACGTGTATTTGGTGAAAACCGGGTGCAGGAATTTTCGGGGAAGGCTACACCCCTCGCCGATTTACAAGATGCAAAGTGGCATTTGATCGGTCATTTGCAGAGCAACAAGGCGGCAAGAGCGGCAGAATTGTTCAGCGCGATTGATTCTGTTGATTCCTTGAAGCTAGCGGAAAAATTAAATTCCTCGGCGCAATCGTTGCGTAAGCGTCTTGAAGTACTTATTGAAATCAACGTCGGTGGAGAGGCTGCGAAGAGTGGCTTATCTCCCGATTCGCCTGAATTGGAAAATCTTCTTAATGCTGCTCCGGGTCTCGACCATCTTGTCTTTCACGGATTGATGACAATTCCGCCGTTCACCGAAAACCCAGAAGACGCGCGTCCGTATTTTCGCCAATTGCGGGAGTTGCGGGAAGATATAGCGTCGCGGAACCTGCCTTCTATCAACATGGCTATTCTCTCTATGGGAATGTCGCATGATTTCGAAGTCGCGATTGAAGAAGGTTCGACATGCGTGCGAGTAGGAACGTCGATTTTTGGCGAACGCGGATAGCGAAAGGCGGAGGAGGAGCCAGAACGATATGAACTCTATGGATGCCAAGGAATTCATAGTTTCACGAATAACTGACCAGGCCGCACTCGAAAATGTCGATCTTTCTGAAGTCGAGAGGAAAATGCTGTACTTCAGCGAACGACATCCGTCACTTCCAGATATTAGCCAGGTTGCCACTGAATTCGACCAAAATTACAACATGTTTGAGTACGAGGCTAAAATTGTCGGATTAGTCAGGAATGCATTTCGACGGGATAAGAAAGTTTCGCCGGAGAAAATGGAAAAGTGGGTGGCAGCCCGCCGCGCACTTCGATGGGAAGATCATTACATCAAGGTAATGGTTGGACATGCGCTGAAATATGAACACAGAACCCGTGATTTCTTGATCTATTTGGGCGTCGCCGGCGCGGTTATTTTGTTAATTATCTTGAAAATAATTCTGTCACCGGGTCGGTAGGATAATTGCTTGATCTCGATACACGAAACGGTTGCTGGCTCAACCTTTGCGGTCAAGGTCCATCCTCGGGCAAAGAAGAATGCGATTACGGGCGAAATAGGCAATACGCTGAAAGTCTCGCTTACCACTCCTCCGATTGATGGACGCGCGAATGCAGCCTGTATTGAATTTTTCGCAAAAATTTTGCGGGTTTCTCGTTCCTCCGTTACCATAGCGTCCGGCGAATCCAGCCGTCAGAAAGTGATTCGAGTGATTGGACTGTCGGCAGAACAAATACGTAGCCGGTTGCGGCTCGATGAAAAATAACGGGGACATTCATTGACATTTTCTGAACGCTTTCACGAAATCCGTACCGGGTTTGAGCGGCCCTTCTGGATTGCCAATCTCAGCGAAATTTTTGAGCGCCTTGCCTACTATGGCGCGTTTGCGTCGCTTGCCCTCTACCTGCAAGAGAAGCTGAACTTTTCCACGGAGCAGACCGGAACGCTGACTGGAATTTTCGGAGGCATGGTCTGGTTCATGGCGATCTTTGGTGGGGCCGTCGCTGATCGCCTGGGATTCCGGCGAGCCTTGTCCATCGCTTACCTTATTCTCTCGGTCGCTTATTTCCTCATTGGATCAATCGCCGCCGACTGGCTCGCTCCCATTCGCAATGCAGTGCCACTAGATTTGTTCGTTGGAGTCATTCTCGTTCTTCCCGCGCTTGGCATCTCACTGGTAAAGCCTTGCGTCGTTGGCACCACAGCGCGCGCGTCGAAGGAGAATGTCCGTTCCATCGGATATTCGATTTATTACACGCTCGTCAACATCGGCGGCGCGATGGGGCCATTATTTGCTTCGTGGGCACATCGCAATCTTGGCGTCGAGAACGTTTACCGTGTCGCCGCGCTTTTCGTTTTTGCCATGTTTTTTGTGGTTCTTCTATTTTTCCGCGAACCCCGCAAGCCCGGCGACGCTCCTCCACCGTCCGCCGCGACAGTCATTAAAAACTTCTGCGTTGTCCTGGGAAATTACAAGCTCGTATTGCCCGCCGTAGTCACCGGCTTGGCCTTGCAAGCCTTTGCCTGGACTCATCCATCGGTCGCCATCCCCTGGTGGATTTGGATTGCACTCCTCGCCATTATGCTTGCCGGCATCAGCCGCTTTATGTGGTTCCTGGTTCTTTTCACCGGCTATTGGGTCGTTTTTTGGCAGCAGTACATCAGCCTTCCCGGCTACATTCATCGCTACATCAGCACGCAAGCAGACGTCGAACGGGTGCTGGTGACGGATGGCCTCACGGTTATCTGTCTCACGCTAGCGGTGAATTTCCTCACGAGAAAAGTTCCTGCATTCCAAGCCGTAATTCTCGGCACAGTTATTACATCGGTTTCATGGGTAATTCTTGCGTTGCGTCCGACGATTTGGGGTGCGGTTTTATCGATCTTTGTGTTGGCATTAGGCGAGATTATTCAGCAGCCGCGGTACTACGAATACATTGCTTTGCTCGCGCCGCCCGGCCAGCAGGGAACTTATATGGGCTTTGCTTTTCTGCCCATCGGAATCGGCTCTTTGATTGGCGGCCCCTTTGGTGGATATCTGCTGCACCACTACGGCGAGGTACAAGGGCGTCCTGTGATGATTTGGTGGGTCATCGTTGCCACTGGACTGATAACGTCATTCGCGCTTTGGATCTATGACCAAGCCTTCCGGATTGCGAAAGCTTAAGCTGAACCCGGGACAAAAATAATGGGGCGATTTACTGTGAAAAAACTTGGAAGAATATTGGGATGGATACTCGCATTCCTTTTGCTCATGGTCGCAGCCGCGATCACCTTTACCATCGGCTGGCGTCCATTCATTGGGCCGCATT
>JAJPHW010000217.1 GCA_021325035.1 Terriglobia bacterium | reverse complement strand
GGTTCGGAGTATTCAGAAAGAATTCGCAGAACACGCCCATCGGGGCTGTTCAGGAACGGCTCATTTTCGTAGGCCAGAGGAGCGCGCGGCATTTTATGGTCAGTCATGAATCCATGCTTTCTAAAGGATGAAATGAAATCGGCGGGGGCTCAGGTTCGCTGATCTTCATGGTAATGCAAAGCTTCGGAAAATCCGATCCAGATGTCGAGAACGCCCAAGCCGCTGCACATGCCGCGCACAAAATTGTTCGCAGCAAAATCGCGCAGAGCAGGATACATGATAAACAAACGATTATCCGTCCACGCGGACGTCCAGGGCAGCATGATGAGAAGGACTCCAAAGCCGGCACAGACGCAGACGAACATCAGCATGGTAAGGCGATGGATCCAAATCGAGGAATTGCTGGCAGACTTTGCATCCGCTGGCAATTGACTTCCTTTTGTATTGGAAGCAATTTGCTGTTGAGGAGGATTCAGGTCAGCGCTCAAGCAGAAACTCCGCCGTGCGGTGAAAATTCAAAGGCATCGTGACATTCTACGACTTTAATGCCTTGATGCGCTCGGCGACATCCCGATAGTCAATATTGCTGCCATAGACTTGCATGAAATGAGTGAGGGCCGTTGCTTTGTCCCCCGCACCTTCGCTGGCCGAGGCGAGTTCGTAATGCAGAGCGGTGAGAGTTTCACCATCGAGATTGGGCAATTGCAGCGCTTTGTCGTACCAACGGACTGCCGCTTCAGGAACGCCTTTATCGAGGAAGCACTGCGCCAGCCAGGTGTATGTCTGCATCAGGCTGCCGAATTGATGGCCGCGTTCAACCGCCGTACAGACTTTCTGCAATTCTCCAATGGCTTCGTCCAACAAGCCCATTTCGCGGAAGGCAACGCCGAGACTGTAATGAGTTTCAGGATCTTCGTCCGCTTGCGCGGTATCTTCTTCCAATTCCTGCTTGAGTTCGCCGAACATGTCGGCCAGGTCAAAACCTGCTGCCGCGGTGTTCGCCGTATTTTTCGATGCAGCAACCGGTGGCTGGACCGGAGTTTGCGGCTGGCTCATCGCTGAACTTGCCGACGCGGCTGCGGACATCGCAGCTATAGGCGCGCTTGGAGGCGGGGCAACCGGGGCGGCAGCGGCGGTTGTAGGCTGCGCCGCAGGGGCTTCTGCGAGGAAGCTATCCCCTAAAGAGGATTCGAGATCGGAGACAAGGTCTCCGAGGGTATCATTCTCTGCTGTGGGTGGCACGATTGCAGGCGCTTGTGGCTTCGGCTTCGGTGTCGCAGCAGGAGCAACTGGCGGAGCAGGCTTTTCCGCCATTGGCTGCGCGGATGTATCCGGCAGGAAGCTATCTCCGAGTGAGGATTCCAAATCGGCGACGATATCGTTCAGTACGCCCGGAGCAGGGGCCGGCAGGGAAGCTTGTTTTGGAGCCGGAGGAACTGGATCAGGAACTTGAACGGGCTCGGGAGCCGCGATCTCTGCAACCGGTGCTGGAGGTGCTTCTACGACAAGCTCTTCGACCACAGCTTCGGGAACAAGGGGAATCTCGTGGACAACCGGAGCTTCCGGGATAATTGCAGCTTCCTCTACAACAATTGCGGGTTCGTCGTCGGCCACAACTGCAAGCTCAGGTTCTACTGCGGGCACAGCGGCTGCCGCGGCTTCGATCTCCGCGCGCAACGCTGTCAACATCGCAGGATCAGAAGTCAGGCTCTCCAACTTGCCCATGGCCGACTTGGCCTGGTCGGGCATGGAGTTTTCCAGATAGAAGCGAATCTCTTCGATGGTCTCGGCAACTGCGAGGTCGTTCGAAGATGCTGAGGCAGGAGCTGCTTCCGGTTCAACTGCGGCTTCCGGGGTTGGAGCGGCTTCTTCAACTGCTCCATTACCGTCCCACTCTCCAGAGAGATCAATTTCTGCTTCTTCCGTTGAGGGCTCTGCTTGTACAGAAAATTCTGCTGGTTCCAGCGAAACAGGCGCGGTCGGAACGTGCGCCGCCATTTCTGCTGAGGCTACGGCCGCTGCTGCTTGGGTCTGAGGCTGTGGTTCGACAACTGCTTCTGGTACAACTACCTCGACAGGCGCTTCAAATTCAGCGACTTCTGGAGCGGCAACAACCGCGGAGGATTCCCCTTCGCTGTTTGCAGTGTGAGCTTCGTATTTTGCGGCCAGATCGCCGTAACGTGCCGCGATCGCAGAATTGCCAGCATCGTGATAGATGCTTTCCAGGGTGCGGCAGCAGACCGCTGCTTCGGCAAAACGTGCAGCCCGTGTATGAAGGGCGGCGAGCCTTTGATTCAAGCGCAGATCGCGAGGAGCCTGCGGCAAAACGGAGAGCAACGGCGCGAGAGCCTTCTCCTGCATGTTGTAGGAGAGAAAGAGTTCGGCATCGGTGATGGCTGTGCGCACCGCGGCTGCGACGCTATCGTCATTTTCCTGATCAATAAACGGGGCGGTCGCTTCAAGCTCATCCACCCACACGACACCTTCTTCCACTGAAATTAAAGAAGGAGCAGCTGCGCTGGTGATGCGTCCGGCGACTTGTTGATAGTTCTGGGCATGCAGTGTGTTTTGAGGCTCGAGCTGCATGAGCTCGGCGTAACAATCGCGCGCTTTTTCAAAAACGCCGCTTTGCACATACGCATGGCCCAGCAATTCAAAAATTTCGGCATCGTGGCTCTTGTCGCCAGCATTGCCCAGAAGGCTGAGGATGGCTTCCAACGCGCCTGTGTTTTCGCTCAAAGGCCCAATCATGGAGTGCAGGCTGTTGAGAAAGCGGGTCGAGTTGTCCGCAAGCAGGCGTTCAGCGTAGGTTTGGTAAACCGGTAAAGCTTCCTCATACTGGCCAGCCGCAATCAGAGCATCCACATAGCTGCTGATGGAGCTGCAATTGGTTTCCAGAGGGAATAACTTCGGGGCGATTGCTCCGGCGTCGTTTAAACGGCCGAGATTAAGATAAGCCTGGAACAAACCACGCAATGCGTCCGGATTATGGTCTATATCGCGGATCTGCTCAAATTGTTGGGCCGCAGAAGTGAAATCACCGGCATCCATGGCGTTGCGGGCACGCATTAAGACGGCATCGCTGCTGCCGGGGTCGAGTTTTACCAGGCGCTGAAGGATTTCTTCCGCAGCATCATGCTGGCCTTTTGCTTTTAGGCTTTCCACAGCGGCGGAGTAAACCTGACGCGCTTCTTCTTTCTTGCCCAGACGAACATAGACTTCGGCTAGACGCAGCCGCATGGCAAGATTTTCGGGGTCCATCTCAAGAGTCTTTTGGAAGATGCGGACGGCCTGATCGAGTTCTCCCCCGCGTAGGAACTCTTCAGCGACTTGCAGATATTGGGCGCGGGCGTCATTGAACAGGCCCTGCTGAGTATAGAGTTCAGCCAAGCGGAGCACGCTCTCGACCGAGGGCTTACTCTTGGTGATCTTCTTGTACATCGCGATGGCTTTGACCGTAAAGCCTTGTGAAGCGTACGCATCGCCGACGCTTTTGAAACATTCAATCGCTTTGTCATTGTCACCGAGGCGCGAGTAGAGGTCGCCAACGGTGTTCATGACGGTGAGGTCCTTGGGATCTGCTTTGAGAATCTTCTCGTATTCGGAGATGGCGTTCGGGAGCTTGCCCTGCTGGACAAACTTCTCCGCGGCGCTAAGGACCTTCTGTTTGTTGAAGCCGAAACCAAAAGCCATACGTTCTGACTCCACTATGGAGCAATTCCTTCAAGCTCACTTGCGCGAGAAGGTTCACAGATGGTTCGACCTGCATGCGGCACAATGGCCGAGCTGCGCGAGGGAAAGTACCTCGAACCAAGGTCATTGTAAGGCGTGTTACCCAGAACTGTATGGTTACTAAGGGTTACCGAAGGGGAGTGTACGTCCGGTTACGGGTTTTTACCCGGGTTCTTTCGGTTGCGGACTAGGGAAAGCAGGATGGCCCGAAAGTGCCAGCTTTGGCTATAATGCTTGCTGCATGAAGCGCAAACCCTTGCTCGCTTTTGTATTGCCACTGCTGGTGGTTGCGATTTCCGTTGCGAGCGCCAACCGGAGCCGAGTTGTAAAGGTTCGCATGCAGACCGTGGATGGCAAAGATGCGGGCACAGTCACTATCAAATCGTCCGGAACCGGGGTCTCCCTACGATTAAACCTTAAAAACCTGCCTCCGGGGGAACATGCCCTGCACTTTCATCAAAATGCAACTTGTGATGCCCCAGCATTTAAAGGCGCTGGTGGGCATTTTAATCCTGATGGAAAGAAGCATGGTCTGAATAGTCCTGACGGGCACCATGCTGGCGACATGCAGAATTTTACGGTGAATGCCAGCGGACGGGCAAGCCGGATAACACTCAGTAACGAAGATGTGAGTTTTTCAAACGGGCCCCATTCGTTGTTCACCAATGGCGGGACAGCTTTGGTGGTCCATGCCAAAGCGGATGACATGGTGACTGACCCAGCTGGAAACTCCGGCGAGCGAATCGCCTGCGGACTCGTGAAACCGTGAAACACCCTGAAAATTGATTAAATTCTTGCGGGGGAAACTGTATGTCACAAGGAAGCCTGGCGCAGTTTGCCCAAGCGCTTGCATCTGGCGAAATCCGGATTGTTGATCTGACCCAGCCACTTAATTCTTCCACTGCGACCATCCAATTACCTCCCGAATTCGGCAAGACCTGGCCTTTCCGCCTGGAAGAAATCTCAAAATACGACAGCCGCGGCCCGGCATGGTATTGGAATAACTTTGCCTGCGGCGAACACACGGGCACGCATTTCGACGCGCCAATTCATTGGGTGAGCGGGAAAGATTATCCAAAAAATGCGACAGACGATATTCCTGTCGGGAAGTTTGTAGCTCCGGCGTGTGTTATTGATGTTTCGCAGGAGGCGACGAAAGACGCCGATTTTCTGCTGACCATTGAACGCGTAAAAAGATGGGAGCAAGAGTACGGTCGCATCGATGCTGGTTCGTGGGTGCTGATGCGGACGGATTGGTCGAAGCGCGAATCCGCAGAATTTTTGAATATGAAGGAAGATGGGGCCCATGTGCCCGGGCCACATCCTGAGCTAGTACCTTTTCTGGCAAAAGAACGCGATGTGATTGGCTGGGGATCGGAAGGCGTCGGCACGGATGCGGGCCAGGCTTTTCGCTTTGATCCGCCATTTCCTTGTCACTCGATCATGCATGGGCACAATAAATTTGGTTTGGCCAGTTTGTGCAATCTTGATCAGTTACCGCCAAAAGGCACGTTATTGATTACCCCGCCGTTGAAGATCACCAAAGGTTCCGGCAGCCCTTGCCGGGTGCTGGCGCTGGTGCAAGCGTAGGAGTTCCAATGAGCAGTCGTCAGCCAGTGACTGCCTATCAATTAGTTGACACCTAAATTATTTAGTTGTAAATTGATTGCGTTAGTCCTGATTTGCTGATTTATGGCTGAACGTTCATTTACGAAAGAAGTGCAGAAGCTTCGCCTCGGCGAGGGAGAAGTCTTTCGCGGCGAAGGGATCCTGGCGGTCACCAAGGCGCTCTTGCAATCGGGGGTGTCCTACGTCGCCGGGTATCAGGGCGCGCCAATTTCACACCTGATGGACGTTCTCACCGATGCCAATGACATTCTCGAGGAGCTAGGCGTACATTTCGAGCACAGCGCGTCAGAAGCGACGGCGGCGGCGACGCTCGCGGCTTCGGTGCATTATCCCCTACGCGGGGCGGCGACTTTCAAGTCCACGGTTGGCACGAATGTCGCCTCGGATGCGTTGGCAAATTTGGCTTCGGGCGGCGTCAAAGGTGGAGCGCTCATTATTGTCGGCGAAGACTATGGCGAAGGCTCAAGCATTATGCAGGAGCGTTCACACGCCTTTGCCATGAAATCGCAAATGTGGCTACTCGATCCCCGGCCGAATCTGCGCTGCATTGTAAAAGCAGTCGAGGACGGCTTTGCATTGTCAGAAGCGACAAGCACGCCTGTCATGCTGGAGCTGCGCATTCGTGCCTGCCACGTGCATGGACGGTTTATTGCGAAGGATAATGTCCGCCCGAAGTTCACGCTGCGCGATGCCATGGAGAACCCGGTGCGAGATGTGAGTCGTATCGTGCTGCCTCCAGCGAGCTTTCTCCAAGAGCAAGAAAAGATACGAGACCGATGGCCGGCAGCTCAAAAGTATATTCAAGAAAATTCGTTGAACGAAGTTTTTAATGACGGCACTCGCGACATCGGAATCATTCTGCAAGGCGGGATGTACAACGCTGTTGTTCGGAGCCTGGAGCTACTGGGACTGTCCGATGTATTCGGGAGCAGCCAAATCCCGCTATACGTCTTGAATGTGACGTATCCACTTGTGGATGAAGAAGTAAAGAAATTCTGCGAGAACAAACGCGCAGTTTTAGTAATTGAAGAAGGACAGCCTGATTTCATTGAGCAGAATTTGCACGCGATTTTACGGCGCGCGGAATTGATGACGAAAATTCACGGCAAAGATTGCCTGCCCATGGCGGGAGAATACACCGCGGCGGTTGTGATTGCGGGGATCACGAAATTCATCAGAGAATATGCCCCTGAGTTGATCCAGGAATCGAATTTGCCGAAAGCTGCGCGACCTGCGCCACCGGCAAAGTCAGCCGAGGTCCATCCTCGTCCACCATCATTTTGCACTGGCTGCCCGGAGAGGCCGATTTTCACGGCCATGAAATTGGTGGAGCGCGAACTCGGGCCGCATCATGTCAGCGCCGACATCGGCTGCCATCTTTTTTCGATTCTGCCGCCATTTAATCTGGGCGCAACTACCATGGGTTATGGCCTCGGCTGGGCTGGGGCGGCCGCATTGAACGCAAAAGATGCGAGCAAGCGGACGATCAGCGTAATGGGTGATGGCGGATTCTGGCATAACGGACTCACAAGTGGAGTCGGCAACGCAGTATTTAATCAAAGCGACAACGTTCTCGTCGTGGTGGACAACAGCTATACCGCGGCGACGGGCGGTCAGGATATTTTGTCCTCTGCCGCGAAGAACCCGATACGCACCACGCGTCTTTCCATTGCTGATGCGGTGAGAGGGGTGGGCGTGAAATGGGTGCGAACGATTACGCACACCTACGATCTTGCAAAGATGCGAGACGTAATCCGGGAGGCGCTTACAACCAAAGAGCGCGGCCCAAAGGTGATTGTCGCGCAAAGTGAATGTGCCCTGAACAAAGAACGCCGGGAAAAACCGTGGAAGCGCAAGCAAGTCGAGCAGGGAGCGCGCATCGTGAGCCAAAAATTTGGGGTTGATGCTGAGACTTGTACCGGAGATCACTCCTGCATTCGCCTTTCAGGGTGCCCTTCACTCACGATTGCTCCGAATCCTGATCCGTTGCGCAAAGATCCAGTTGCGACGGTAGTTGAAAGCTGCATTGGTTGTGGTCTTTGTGGAGAAGTTGCGCACGTCGCACGATTATGCCCGTCTTTCTATCGGACGGATGTGATTTCTAATCCGAGCCGATGGGAGCGATTTACCACTAGAGTCGCACACGCGATTATTCATTTTCTGCAACGACGTGATGGCAGGCGATTGGATGGAATTTACGCATGAGTGCGATTTTGCAACCCGTTGCGGGTGCAGCCGTGCAGTCACGTGCCATCACTATCGCGATTCTCGCAATGGGCGGTGAAGGCGGCGGCGTGCTCGCCGACTGGATTGTGGATATGGCCGAGCAGGGCGGATATCTTGCACAAACAACGTCAGTTCCCGGGGTTGCGCAGCGCACGGGAACGACTGTCTATTACGTGGAGTTGTTTCCTGAGCCGCAAAATCAAAACACCGACCCTGTGCTGGCTTTAATGCCGGTCCCGGGAGAAGTGGATATTGTGATTGCTTCAGAGTTGATGGAAGCCGCTCGAGCCGTGCAGCGCGGGTTGGTAACTCCCGATCGCACAGTTTTGATTGCATCCACAAATCGCGTTTATTCGATGACAGAGAAAACTGCGACAGGCGATGGCCGCGTGGACCATACGCAATTGTTTGAAGCGGCAAAGTCCGGCGCGAAAATATTGGTGCACGACGATTTCGCAGCGCGAGCACACGAAACCAATAGCGTGATCAGCGCAGTGTTGTTTGGGGCTTTGGCGGGTGCGGACGTGCTTCCCTTTGAACGTGAACGATTTCAACAGGCGATTCAGCACGGGGGAGTGGGCGTAGCCTCGAGCCTCGCAGGCTTTGCCGCAGGGTTTGCTTCGGCACGAGGCCAGAACGCGCGAATTGCTGACGTGACCAATACAAAATTGAAAGTGGGATGGCGGCTCCGGGAACTCGCGGCACGAATTCAACAAGAATTTCCAGCTGCAAGCCATGAAATTGTTCTGCCCGCGATTCAAAAGCTCACGGATTACCAGGATTTGCATTATGCGAATGAATATCTGGACCGGCTCGCGCCGGTTGTAAGCGCCGAAGCTTTACATGGACGGCCTGATGTTCCGTTGCTCCGCGAGGCTGCTCGGTACCTGGCATTATGGATGTCTTACGAAGACGCAAGCCGCGTGGCAGATCTCAAAATCCGACGCACCCGTTTTGAGCGAGTCCAGCAAGAGTCGCGCGCGAAGCAAGCGCAGCTCGTACAGATTCGCGAATTTCTCTATCCGCGTGCGGAGGAAATTGCTGATATTTTGCCCGCTCCATGGGGGCGTTGGCTCATGAATTCCGAATGGATGCAGCGCCTGATTGAACGGTTTGCGAAAGGCGGCCAAATCGTCGAAACAACATCGCTCGCCGGATTTTTGAAACTTTATTTCATGGCTGGATTCCGCCGATGGCGGCGAAACTCTCTTCGACATCAAAGAGAGAGGATGAAAATTGAAACCTGGCTTTCTTTGTTGATAGCCATCGCGCCGGAAGATTATCAACTTGCAGCCGAAGTTGCGGAATCTCCAAGATTGCTCAAAGGCTATGGCGATACGTACGCTCGCGGAGTGAAAAATTATGAAGCGTTGATGAGCGCGCTGCCCCAGTTGCAGCGCAAGCCTGACGCCGCAAAGTGTTTCCGTAAGCTGCTTGACGCTGCTCTGTCTGATGATAGCGGTGACAAATTAACGGAAGCGATGCAGCAGGTGGCGGCATGAGAGTCGTTTGTCTTGGCGGTGGCCCGGCGGGCCTTTATTTCGCCATTCTCGCTAAAAAGGCGAATCCATCATGGGAAATTACCGTCGTTGAGCGAAATCGCGCCGATGCAACTTTCGGCTGGGGCGTCGTGTTCTCCGACAAAACGATGGATGGTTTCAAGGATGCCGACCCTGAAACTCATGCTGCAATCACGCAAGCTTTTCGTCATTGGGAAGACATTGATGTTTTCTTCAAGAATCGCAAGATTACATCTGGCGGTCATGGATTTTGCGGGATTGCACGCATTAAGTTGCTGAATATTTTGCAGAAGCGCGCGGCTGATTTGGGGGTGCAACTTTCATTTGAGATTGAAGTAGCCGATCCTGAAGATTACGCGAAGGAATATGACTTGGTTGTAGCTTCAGATGGCGCATCCTCGGTGACTCGTAGAAAGTATGAGTCTATTTTCAAGCCAAATATTGATGTCCGAAGGAACCGGTTTATTTGGCTGGGCACAAAGAGAAAGCTTGATGCCTTCACTTTCGATTTCAAGCAAACCGAGTGGGGCTGGTTCAACCTTCATGCGTACCGCTTTGATGAGGATTGGTCCACATTCATTGTGGAAACCCCTGAGAAAAACTGGCTTGCTGCCGGCATGGACAAGATGGAGCCGGAGGAGTCTATTGCGCTTTGCGAGGAATTATTTGCTGCGCGGCTCGACGGCAATCGCCTGATTTCGAATGCGAAACATTTGAAAGGGTCGGCTGTTTGGCTCAAGTTCAATCGCATTCTGTGTGAGAAGTGGTACCACAAAAACATCGTCCTTATTGGAGATGCCGCGCACACGGCGCACTTCGGCATTGGATCCGGCACGAAGCTGGCGATGGAAGATGCCATGGCTCTGTCGGGTGTGCTTTCCGAGGGTGGTGACATTTCCTGCGCTTTGCAGCGTTATCAGGAAGTCAGAGAAGTAGAAGCGCTGAAATTGCAAAGCGCGGCACGCAATCGTATGGAGTGGTTTGAACAGGTGGAGCGGTATGTGCACCTTGAACCTGAGCAATTCACTTACAGTTTACTGACAGGCAGTCAGCGAATTGGCCATGAAAATTTGAAAGTCCGCGACGTTCATTATGTGCAAGAAGTGGAGACTTGGTTTGCCGAGCGCAGCGGCGTGGATCATGCTGTGCCGCCGATGTTCACGCCCTTTCGGGCCCGTTCGGTTGAACTAAAGAACAGAGTGCTGGTTTCGCCGATGGCGATGTACATGGCTGAAAACGGCCTGCCAAATGATTTTCATCTCGTCCATGTCGGATCGCGCGCGGCCGGTGGAGCGGCGATGGTATTTACGGAGATGACCTGCGTTTCGCCCGAAGGGCGCATTACGCCTGCATGTTTGGGGATGTGGAATAACGAGCAGCGCGATGCCTGGAAGCGCGTGACGGATTACGTTCATACGCATACGGATGCGAAGATTGCATTGCAATTAGGGCACTCGGGCCGCAAAGGCTCTACGCGCGTTGGCTGGGATGCCATCGATCAGCCCCTCGCCGCAGGAAACTGGCCGCTGATTTCAGCATCGGCGCTTCCTTATATCAAAGGTGTGTCGCAGGTCCCGCGGGAAGCAACGCTCGATGATTTGGCTAAAGTCAGAAACGATTTTGTGTCAGCTGCCGAACGCGGCGCAGCCGCCGGTTTCGACTGGCTCGAACTCCATTGCGCACATGGATATTTTCTGTCGAGTTTTATTTCACCCCTTACGAACTACCGCAAGGATGAGTATGGCCGCAGTTTGGAAAACCGATGCCGGTATCCGCTCGAAGTATTCACTGCGGTGCGCAAGGTTTGGCCACAGCATCTTCCGATGAGTGTGCGTATCTCTGCGAATGATTGGGTTGAAGGTGGAATTACGCCCGAGGATGCAACGAGAATTGCATGTTTGTTCAAAGATGCTGGCGCCGATGTAATTGATTGCTCATCGGGTCAAGTGAGCAAGGCTGAACGCCCAGTTTACGGGCGAATGTTTCAAGTGCCATTTTCTGACCGCATTCGCAATGAGGCCGGTATCCCTACTATTGCTGTTGGAAATATTTTTGAAGGCGACCATGTGAACACGATCATCGCTGCGGGCCGGGCAGATTTGTGCGCGATTGCGCGTCCGCATCTTGCCGATCCGGCATGGACTTTGCATGAAGCCGCCAAACAAGGCTTCTCCGACGTTTGGTGGCCGTCGCCGTACTTGAATGGCAAGTCGCAGTTGGAGCGCAATCTCGCGCGGGCAGCGCAACTGAGGTTGCAAGTATGAAAGGGCTCAATGGTAAACATGCTCTGGTCACTGGCGGTTCCCGTGGTATCGGCGCGGCCATTTCACGTTCGCTGCTCGAACACGGAGCACGTGTGACCATACTCGGGCGCAATCAGAAAAGCTTGGAAGGAACAAAGGAAAAGTTGCAGAATCTGGGCGAAGTTGATTTTGTCGTTGCCGATGTGTGCGATTCAGATGCTGTTCATCAAGCATTCCAGCAAGCCGTTGTTCGCACTGGTCCGGTCGGAATTCTTATTAACAATGCGGGGTTCGGGAGATCCGCGCCGTTCTTGAAAACCGATGCGAAGCTATGGCGTGAAATGATGACGGTCAATTTCGACGGATTGGTTCACTGTATGCAAGCCGCCCTGCCTGACATGTTGCAAGCGAAGTGGGGGCGCATCGTGAATGTGGCAAGCATCGCTGGGCTTCGTGGTTTCCGCTATGTGGCTGCTTACTGTGCGGCCAAACACGCAGCGATTGGCCTGACTCGGTCGGTCGCTTTGGAAGTCGCGATGAGTGGAATCACGGTGAATGCAGTGTGTCCGGGATATACGAATACTGAAATGACGCGAGAAGCAGTGGAGAACATCGTTACAAAAACTGGGCAGACCGCGGAAGACATTATTTCGGAATTAGTGGCTAATAATCCGCAGAAACGCTTGGTTACGCCGGAGGAAGTCGCGAATGCAGTGCTTTGGCTATGTCTGCCCGGAAGCGAAGCGATCAACGGCCAGGCGATTGGTGTAGCCGGTGGAGAAGTGATGTGACGGCATGGTGAGCTCATCTACAATCCGCACGAACCTGACGGAGAATGCTGCCCTCGACTCACAGCATCTTCCCGCACTCGATCTGGAAACGCGCTCAACGCAGGATGATCATCAAGCGCTTCGTTTGTGGCTGCGCATGTTGTCATGTACGGTTCGAATTCAGAACGAAATCCGTGACCGTCTGCGTAGAGAATTTGCGACGACTTTGCCGCGGTTTGATCTTATGGCGCAGCTGGAGAGGCATCCTGCGGGGTTGCGGATGAATGAACTCTCGCGCCGCCTCATGGTCTCGGGCGGTAATGTCACAGGGATTACGGACCAACTGGAGCACGAGCGCCTCGTGACCCGGACATTAGACCCAGAAGACCGGCGCGCTCTCACAGTAAAGTTAACGGCCTCAGGTCTAAAGCGCTTTCGCGAAATGGCTGCGCAAAACGAACAATGGACGGTCGAATTGTTGCAAGGTTTGAATCGCGAGGAGAAACAAACGATGCTCGATTTACTGAGCAAGCTAAAAATGCATCTTGGGCAGCGTGAACATACTTCTAGCGTGAGTTCCTCGCGGAGGAGACGATAGATGCGCCATCTTCCAGGAGTTCCCCATGCGTTGCCGGGAAATCGAACGCATTTGTCGGGGTATCAGGCAAAGCATTTTCAATTTCATGTCAGAGACCGCGTGGCCAGCATTGTGCTCGATCGTCCCGAACGGAAAAACCCGCTGACCTTTGAGTCCTATGCCGAGCTTCGAGACTTGTTTCGCGCGATGGCCAATGCCGACGACGTAAAGGTCATTGTGCTATCTGGCGCTGACGGTAATTTCTGTTCTGGTGGCGACGTACACGACATCATTGGTCCGCTGACAAAACTCGATATGCCTGGATTGCTTTCATTCACGCGCATGACTGGAGATTTAGTAAAGGCGATGCGGGCGTGCCCGCAACCAATCATTGCGGCAGTGGATGGAATTTGCGTTGGGGCAGGAGCCATTCTCGCGCTCGCTTCAGATATTCGTTTTGGCACCGCGCGTAGTAAAGTCGCATTTTTATTTACGCGCGTGGGGCTTGCCGGATGCGATATGGGTGCATGTGCACTCTTGCCGCGTGTAATCGGTCAGGGGCGCGCGGCCGAACTGCTTTATACCGGACGCAATATGGGAGGCGAGGAAGCTGAGCATTGTGGGTTTTTTAATCGCCTGTGCTCACCGGAAGCACTTTTAGCGGAGTCTGAAAAATTCGCGGGAGAGTTGGCATCCGGTCCCACGTTTGCGCACTCCATGACGAAAACCATGCTGCAACAAGAGTGGAGCATGAGCGTCGAACAGGCGATTGAATCTGAGGCGCAGGCGCAGGCGATTTGCATGGCGACCAACGATTTTCACCGCGCTTACTACGCTTTTGCCGCCAAGCAAAAGCCGGAATTTGAGGGAAACTGAGTTTGCTCGCACAAAATCATCTCGATTGGCCCTTTTTCGAACAACGCCACCGCACGCTCGCGGAAGAGTTAAGTGCTTGGACGAAAACGAGTCTCGCAGAGCATGATGCCAATGTTGATGCAGCATGCCGGAAGCTTGTGAGCCAACTTGGGGATGCGGGCTGGCTTAAGTACGCGATTGGTGGCGTTGACTACGGGGCTGCGGCCAATGACCTTGACACTCGCGCGTTGTGCATTTTGCGAGAGACATTCGCGTGGCATTCCGGACTCGCCGATTTTGCCTTTGCCTTGCAAGGGCTCGGCTCCGGTGCGATTACCTTATTTGGATCGCCAGAACAAAAGAAAAAATACTTGCCACGCGTGCGGGAGGGTAAAGCCATTGCGGCTTTTGCCATCTCCGAATCCAACGCAGGTTCCGATGTTGCAGCCCTGCAATGTGAAGCAAAGCTGAAAGGGGATGTTTACGAAATATCCGGTGAAAAAACCTGGATATCCAACGGCGGCATCGCAGATTTTTATATTGTTTTTGCTCGAACCGGAGAAGCGCCGGCAGCAAAAGGTATTTCCGCTTTCATTGTGGATGCTAAAACTTCAGGCCTGACGATTGCCGAACGCGTTGAAGTTAGCGCACCGCATCCGTTGGCCCGACTTGTTTTCGATCATTGCCAAGTCCCGGTCTCTCAGCGCCTCGGCGTACCGGGACAGGGTTTCAAAATTGCGATGGCAACGCTGGACGTCTTTCGCACTTCTGTTGCCGCCGCCGCGTTGGGATTTGCCCGACGGGCTTTGCATGAGGCGCTAAGCCGGGCAACGTCTCGCAAAATGTTTGGTCAGAATCTCGCAGATTTTCAAATTACGCAGGCAAAATTGGCCGAAATGGCGACTGAGATTGACGCCGCGGCGCTGCTTACATACCGGGCTGCATGGATGCGCGATCAAGGCCAGCGCGTGACTGTGGAAGCTGCCATGGCCAAAATGTACGCGACGGAAATCGCACAAAAAGTAATTGATGCGGCGGTGCAAATATTTGGCGGATTGGGAGTTGTGCGCGAACAGACCGTAGAGCGGCTTTACCGGGAGATTCGTCCCCTTCGCATTTACGAGGGCGCCACGGAAGTGCAGCAGTTGATCATCGCGCGCGGCATGATCAAGATGTTTCAGGAGAACGCGTGAATCCCGACACGCAGCCAAATACGGGAGTCGTTTTCCGGTCCAATGTTTTGGTGCGCTTCGCGGATTGCGATTACGCGCGCATGGTTTTTTATCCGCGCTATTTGGTGATGTTTAACAATCTGGTGGAAGACTGGTTTGCGAACGGGTTGAATCTATCGTTTGCCGAATTGCATGTGGAACGCGGCTGGGGCGTTCCTACTGTTCATCTTGAAGTTGATTTTCACGCCCCGAGTTTTCTGGGAGACGTTTTGCAGGCGGAGCTTTCCGTTACGCACATTGGCCGCAGTTCTTTTGGATTGGGAATTACCTTGCGAGGCGCGGATGGCGACAAACGGGTTGGGGGCAAGCTCGTACTTGTGCTCATGGAACTAGGGCAGAATCGGGCACATACTCTTCCAGACGATCTTCGAGTGCGCATGACGAGTTTTCTTTCTCACAATCAAAAATCGATCGTGGAGCAGACATAGCTATGGAAATTCTTCAGCCGGCGCATTGGCCAAGGCCGAAAGGTTATGCAAATGGCGTTGCCACGCGCGGCCGGCAAATTTTCCTCAGCGGCATGGTGGGATGGAATGTCGAGGGGAAATTCACCTCGCCAGACTTTGTAGGGCAGGTCCGTCAAACGCTGAAAAATATCGTTGAAGTGCTTGCCGAAGCCAATGCTCGCCCGGAGCATATTGTGCGCATGACCTGGTATGTCCTGGATAAGCATGAATACACTGCGGCTTACAAGGAAGTGGGTCGCGTTTATCGCGAAATTTTAGGTTCGCATTACCCTGCTATGACCGCGGTGCAGGTCGCTGCATTAATTGAAGATCAAGCCCGTGTCGAAATCGAAGTAACTGCCGTCGTGCCAGAGTAGTTTCCAGCGCTTTTCTTAAACTTCAGTTACCTGTATATCCACTTGACGGTTCCGTGGCAGCTCTCGTATTATGGATGAATAATTATTCATACATATGGATATTTATTCATAATGAGTAAAGCCGCGCGACAGCAAGTCATTTTGGAATTGTTAAAGCATGGCCCCATTGCGAGCCAGGAAGACTTGCAAAAAGAGTTGGGCAAGCAGGGATTGAAAGTTGGGCAGGCGACACTTTCCCGGGACATACGTGATCTGGGGCTGGCGAAAACCCCGAGTGGCTACGCACTGACTGTGGCTGACAACACCAGTGAGCCAGCACTGCCCCCAGTGTCCAGGCTGGCACGGGAATTTGTTTTGCAGGTGCGCACCGCGCAGAACCTGCTTGTGATTAAAACCAGCGTGGGCAGCGCGCAGCCGGTTGCCGCCGCGCTTGATGAGAAAGATTGGCCGGAAGCGATTGGCACGATCGCCGGTGACGACACCATTTTGATTGTATGCCGCGACAAAAAAGCGGCGCAAAAACTGGCCAAGCGTTTCGAGGGAATGATTGCCTAATGTCGGCAAAACTCAAAACCGCGGTGATGGGCGCGACCGGCTATTCCGGACAGGAATTGGTGCGTTTGCTGTTGCGCCATCCGCGATTGGAAAAGCCCGTGTTGCTCCAGCGTCCATCGGACACGAAGGCGGTTGATCTCGCCGAAGTAGCTCCTGCTTTTTCGGGAAATGGTGGATATCCATTCGAGCGATTGGAATTTTCGGCGTTGAAAAATAAAGCGATTGATCTTTTATTTCTTGCTACTCCGCACGAAGTTTCACGTTCTCTAGTCCCAGAGGCGATTTCATGCGGCCTTCGCGTCATAGACCTTAGCGGCGCTTGGCGGCTGAAGCAAACTCAGCATCGCTCCATCTACAACTTCGTAGACAAAGACGCTGTAACTGCTGCCGAGCTCACGGAACGAGCGGTGTATGGCTTGCCTGAGCTGCATAGCGATCACATCGCGAGTGCCGCCCTGGTAGCAAATCCCGGCTGCTATGCGACTTCCATCATTTTGGCGCTGGCTCCGCTGATGCAGGCTGGAATTATCAATAAAGACCACGGAGTCGTTTCGGATTCCAAATCCGGAGTGTCGGGCGCGGGCAAAGAACCGAACTCGCGCACTCATTTTGTTTCTGTCGCCGACAATCTCTCAGCCTACTCGGTATTTAATCATCGCCACTTAGGCGAGATCGCGGAACAACTCAAGATAGACAACGGAAATCTGATCTTTACCCCGCATCTTCTGCCGATCCCACGCGGTATTTTGTCAACGATCTACGTACAGCTCAATCGCGCGATGGACGCTGGCGAAATCGCCCAATGTTTCCATGATTTTTATGTAGGCAAGCCTTGGGTGCGTTTGTTTGCTTCCCCGCAATTGCCGCAAATCCAATTTTCTTTACATACGAATTATTGCGATCTCGGTTTTTGTCTTGATAAAGACGGTCGCCGGCTCGTCCTGGTTTCCTGTCTGGACAATCTGCTCAAAGGCGCGGCTGGTCAGGCTGTGCAAAACATGAACTTGATGTATAGCTGGTGCGAAAAAGAGGGACTGAATTGAAAGTTGTCGTAAAAATTGGTGGCGCCGCGCTGGAAAATGCCGCCACATTGCAGAGTTGCGCGAAGGCAGTTGCGGAGTTGGCTCATAGCGGCGAGCAGGTTGCCGTCGTGCATGGCGGCGGGATGGCTTTTACCCGCGTCCTGAAGCAATTGGGCAAGCAAAGTGAGTTTGTGGATGGCCTGCGCGTTACCGATGCCGAGACACGTGATGTGGCGCTAATGGTATTGGCGGGAATGGTGAACAAAAAATTAGTGGCCGCGCTTGCTTCCGTAGGCTGTGAGGCGATTGGACTCTGCGGCGGAGATGGAATGATATTCCGTGCCGAGAAGAAGCAATCCCCCGGCTTGGATCTTGGATTTGTTGGCGAAATCACCGCAGCTAATCCTCGCTGGCTCGATGCGATCTGGAATGCCGGCGGCATTCCGGTCATCTCATCGCTTGCGCTCGGATTTGACTGCGAATACTACAACATTAACGCCGACACAATGGCGGCGGCTTGTGCGTCTGCTTGCCAGGCTGATGCGTTGATCTTTTTGACCGATGTTGCTGGCGTGAAAAATGCGCAAGGCGTCGTGATTCCCTGGCTCAGCACTTCAGAACTTCCTTCGCTGATTGCCAGTTCCGTTGTCGCTGGTGGGATGTTGCCGAAGTTGGAAGCGTGCAGCCATGCACTGCGCCAAGGCGTAAAACGTGTCCGTATTTTGCCCGCGGAACAGGTGAATGTGCTGGCTAATTTTCGATCCAGCAATTTCCCCTGCGGAACTGAGGTGATGCAATGACGGCTTCAAATCTCAGTTCGGTTGCGAAGTCTGAGCAGAAGGTACTTCTGCCAACTTACGATCGCTACAAGGTTCTACTCGAGAGAGGGCGTGGCGTTTATTTGTGGGATGCGCAAGGCAAACGCTACCTCGATTTTCTGAGTGGAATTGGCGTAAATGCGCTGGGGTATGGACATCCGGCGGTTCAAAAAGTGTTGAAAAAACAGGCTGCGAAGTTGATTCACACTTCAAATTTGTTTTTCCACGAATATCAATCGGAACTGGCCGAGCGTCTGACAGCAATTTCCGGCCTGGATCGTGTGTTTTTCTCGAATAGCGGCACGGAGGCATGGGAAGGGGCTTTAAAGCTCGCCCGCCTCTATGCGCGGGCGCAGAGTTCCAATGGCCATAAACCCAAATCGCGTTTTCTCGCTCTGGAGAATTCTTTTCACGGGCGTACGTATGGGTCGCTTACTACGACTGGGCAGGCAAAATATCGCGAACCGTACGCGCCGCTCCTCCCTGGGGTTGAGTTCGTCAAGTTCGACGATATCAACGATTTAAAACGCAAGTTCGACGTGACCGTTTGCGCGATTTGCCTGGAAACGATTCAGGGCGAAGGCGGCATTCGCCCCGTAAGTAAAGAATTTTTGCGCTGGGCACGTAAGTTGACGAAAGACTCGGGCGCATTGTTGGTTTTAGACGAAATTCAGGCTGGGCTTGGTCGAACGGGAAAATATTTTGCTTATCAACATTACGGAATCCGCCCTGACATTCTGACGGTGGCCAAGCCATTAGCGGCAGGGTTGCCGCTCGGCGCATTTCTGACGACAAATCGCGTCGCTAGTGCGATGCATCCAGGGCTGCACGGCACAACTTTTGGTGGAGGACCGCTCACGAGTGCCGTCGCCCTTGAATTTCTAAAGCAGTTAGATGGTCTGCTTGGGCACATCAATCAAGTGGGTAACTATTTCCTCGCCGAGCTCGACCAACTTCGCAAGAAATACACGTCCATCCACGAAATTCGCGGAAAAGGTTTGATGGTCGGGGTCGAGCTCAATTCAGCAGATCTAGCCAAAGCGGTTGTCAGTGATTTGCTGAAGAAAGGAATCATCATTAATCGTACGCATGAAACCGTGTTGCGTTTTTTGCCGCCTTACATCATTAAAAAAAAACATGTGGACGAAGTTGTCAGTGCTCTTGATTCCGCGCTTCAAAGGCTGGTCGAACAAACTCC
>JAJPHW010000145.1 GCA_021325035.1 Terriglobia bacterium | reverse complement strand
GCCTGCTCCAATGCTTTATCGAGCCTGTATTGCCGCCATGATCGCAAGGTGCCAATGACTACGATGGCCACCAGGGTCAGCAACAATCGAAAACTCTTCACCGAAGCAGGTAATGCGTGACTGGCCATCACTTCCATGGCGAGTAAGGGAAGGCTGAGCGCGGCAAACATGGCGAGGCGCGCAATCCATACACTGCGTGTGCCACCAGTCTGTTCGACCGGGTCATTTTCCAGTTTGTGTTCACGCGCCGTCAGGCCTACTTTGGTGAAGAGCACCATGCCCAGCGCCAGCGGTACGTCGTAGATGCCGCCGCTGTAGTAAGTTCCGAAATCAATGGCGAGTCCAGCGCTGATCGAGGCAAAGGCATACACCGCGCTGGCCCAGAACAATTGCCGGTAAACAGTTTTCCACGCTCCCTGGCTCTGCTGCCAGACGAGGCGGATCCCTAAGAGGCAAACAATGTGCTCCAGCGTGTAAAGAATGTCGAAATTGCGTCCATAAAGCTGCACGTCCACGGCGATGTACTGCCAGGGGATGACCGTGAAAAGATACAGATAGAGCCACCAGACGAAGAGCAGGCTGAAATCAATCGTTCCCAGCCGAATGGTTTGATCGTCCGTGACTCGATGGGGGCGCACAGCCATAGCACCCATCAACGGCACCAAGTGCAGGAAAAGAATAACGTCGCCTACAAACGGATTCGGAACGCTTTTATGGAGAAAGACTTCAAAGTACGTCCATAAAAGTTGAGTCACAAGCCAAGCGCTCGCTCCAAGCGTTATGAGAATCCAAAATAGACGAGCGCGCCGGCTGGTGCGCGAGATATCTGTCGCCGTCGCTAGTACAACTGAAGTGAGCAGGAATGTTTGTGTGATATCAACGGCGGCGGTGAGGAGATAACCCGGAGGGAGAATCAACGAGAAGGCAAACTGTGCGCATGCCAAGGCAAATGCGAGCAGCATCCACGTGCGCTTACTTAGAGTTAGACGCCCCACAGGGACATTCTAGGTGGCGTTTGTAAATTCCCTAAGGTTACCAATGTCACCAAAGCACCTCTAAGTCACACATTCTTGCGCGTGGTTTGTCAGGAATATCGTTACTCTAACGGCGAAACGAAGTTATTTTGCCGGGCAGCGGCGTGTGCCTGAAATTTGTGACTAAAGTTACGTTATTGTCAGGTAAACCGTCCGGCAGCGCATTTGCGAATTGAGCAGCCGTGTTTTCCTAAGGTAGCTGCTTGTTTTTCAGGAAGTTCCAAGCATCTTCGTTGATCTGATCCGAAAGATAGTAGTAATCATGCCCGTGCTTCTTCAGTTCCGTATAATGAACAGGAAATCCGGCGTTAATCAATAAATCCCTCGTCTTGCGTACTCTCTCCACGGAGAAAAACTCATCGCGATCGCCGATATAGATGGCAATCGGAGTCTTGCGCTTGGCCTTGGTGACAATCCAGGTATAGTCCGGATTAATTTCCATTCCATGCACAGCTATCGCGGCGTAGAACTCCGAATCGAGAGTTGCGCCATCGTATGCCAAATAACCCCCAGCGGAATGCCCGAAAATGTAAATGCGCTTTGGGTCAATCGCGGCAAACTTTTCTGCGTCCCCGATAATGCAGCGAAACACCGGCAAGGCCACGTCTTCAAACTTCGGATCGCGGTCTAGCTGTGGAGCAATTAGCACGATTCCTTCCTTCTTCGCCAACTTCTTCCAAGCGCCAATGAAGTTGCTGGCTTCATCTCCAGCGCCATGAAGCAGGAGAATCGCCGGGGAAACTGTGGCGGGCGTCTGTGCGAACAAACGATAGCTGTAATTGCCGCTGTCGCAGTGTGCAGTTCTCGATGCGATATCCGACGCGACTATAAGAGACGGGAATAAACAGCACACAACAATGTAAGCAAATTTCATACTCGACCTAGTGTGCAGGTGAAGTCTGTATTCCAGCTGCGTTTACCAGTTTTTGTACCGGAGCAACCACCATCAGCAATAGCTGGGCGCTTGGCTTCGCTCCGTCTGTCAATGTAGCGCTCCATTGTGAAGCCCAGTCGTTCGAACCTCGCTCGCCCGATTCGATGTACCCTATCGCCTGCAACCCAGCCACTCCCACATCTGACAAACTATGCGAAAGCGTTGCATCTTCCTTCAGTAAAAACGATCCTGATATTTGCGTTTGCAACTTCGCATCGTTATCGCGCCACGCGATCAGCCATTGCCGCATTTTGGTCTTGATGTCCGCATCAGCTTTTCCAGCTAAATACGCATCTACCATCGTCGCGAACTCTCGTGCTTTATCACTTTCCGGATGCGCCGCATCCACCAACCGGTTCAACGGATCAAGACTTGTAGCTGGCGTCACTGCTGGTTCTTCACGCGCATATTCCTTGACCGGTTCAACAACATCAGCCAACACGCGCAAGGCTTCAATGTCATCCGAGCCGGCGATTCTTCGCAGCATCGGTTCGTAATAGGAATTGTGCGTGAGCCCCAAATCTTCCAACTCGTGGCTTACAATATTCATTCGCACGTACATCGAATTCACATCCGTAACATCTTGTGCTGACCACAATCTCTCGGCAATCGCCGCTGTACGCGGCCAAATCCGCGAATCAATATTTTCCGGCGACGCATATTCTGACCACTCACAAGCCTCGCCACCCAGAATTCTGTGCTTCTCTTCTGCGCTTAAATTTGCCGCGCTGCCACTCAGCGGATCCACTGCATAGTGTTGTGATGCGGGATACATCAAATCGAGATAGTAGCCAGATGATAAAAGTCCCCGATAATCCTGTTTTGCCGCACCAGCGAGCGATTCCTGACCACGCCAGGACTGAATCACAATGCTTTTCGGCAGCTCCGGACGCAGAATCTCATCCCAACCCTCCATGGTCTTGCCATGTTTGTTCACGATCGGCTCGATGCGTGAATTGAAATATGCTTGCAAATCCGCGTTGCTCTTCAATCCATGCACGCGCATGAACGCCTGGATTTTCGTGTTCGCATTCCACTCCTTCCCATTTACCTCGTCACCGCCGATATGGAAATATTGGTCCGGAAACAACGCAGCCATCTCCCCGATGAACTTGTCGAGAAATTTGTAAGTGTTCTCCTCTGCCGGATTCATCGCTGGATCGAAAACTCCCCATTTGCGCTGAATCTGATATGGTCCCGTGCCGCTCGCCAACTCCGGATATCCCACAAACCATGAAGTTGCATGGCCGGGCATGTCGAACTCCGGCACCACCCGAATCCCGCGATCATGTGCATATGCGATCACATCGCGAATCTCCGCTTGTGTGTAATAGAGTCCATCGGATCCCATTTCCTGCAGCTTGGGGCATTTCTGGCTTTCGGCGCGAAAGCCCTGATCGTCGGAGAGATGCCAGTGAAAAACATTCAGCTTCACCGCTTCCATGCCGTCCAGATTTCGCTTGATAACCTCAATCGGCATGAAATGCCTACCAACATCAATCATCAAACCGCGCCAGGGAAATCGTGGCGCGTCTTGAATATGGGTCACAGGAACCGCAAATCCTGTCGAAGAAGTCTGGACCAACTGTAAAAGGTTTGAAGACCATGCATCGCGCCCAGGTTATTCGGGGCATTTAATGTTGCCCCTGACGCGGTAACTTCCAGAGAGTACGATTCATCTTCTCCCAGTTCCTGTATTCCTTTGCTTGCATGATCGATATTCACGACCAGCGTTCCAGGCATTCCATCTTTGACTTTTACGCTTAGCAGCGGCATTCCAGTTCTTTGCCGTAAATGATCTGCAAATCTCTGCGCTGCATTTTGCAGCCGTACATCTGGCGGACCGGTCAAGGCAACCGAAAAAGACGAATCAATGATGAGTTGCCCGTTTCCCATTTGCACACTAGTAGGCATGGGCATCAAAGGTAGGGAAGTTTGGGCTTTGGCTGACATCACACACGAGCACACAAACACAACCAGCAACAATCGCATGAAATCTCCAGAAGAGAAAGAATCGTGGAGGAACGAGGGTACTTACTCGCTCGATTCGTCAAAGGCAAAATCAATCCATGTCGCCGAGAGAGCACGCGCCGGCTCCTCGTGGGTCTCCGCAAGAGCCACAAGCTCCCGCAGATGCTTCGCCCGTCGAACTGGAGGAGCCTTTTCCTGCCATGGCGAACACCGATAACTTCGGCGTCAACTTTTTCCCCTGGCACTTCGGGCACTCGGCCTTGTCGCGCCCAAATACAAGAGCTTCAAATTCGTGATCGCACGCATTGCAGGTGTATTCAAAAATTGGCATACACGCATCCTTTCCATGATCTCGCTACGGAGAAATTACATTTAAAATCAATCCGTGGCAGGTTCGCAAATCAATCCGGATCAGTTTGTGGCCCGTCGTTTTTTAAGCGGCGGGCATCGTCAAACTCTTGCCAGCTTTTTTCTTCCTCGCCGTCTCGCGTTGCCACCCAGCGAAGAGCGCATGATCGAAGTCGAGCCCGGCGTCAAAGTCCTTTGCTTTTGCCATTGGCAACCAGATCGTACAAACGCATTGACCGTCATTATTATTCACGGACTCGAAGGTTCCAGCGACTCACAATATATGCAAGGTATTGCTGCCAAGGGCTTTGCAGCGGGCATGAACGTCGTTCGCATGAATCAACGCAATTGCGGGGGCATGGACTCTTCTTCCCCTACGCTCTATCACTCCGGCCGTTCCGCCGATATCGCGGCCGTCGCACAGCATCTGATCACTTGTGACCGAATATCCCGCGTCGCGCTAGTCGGATATTCCATGGGCGGAAATCTCGTTCTCAAACTTGCTGGAGAGTGGGGAAGCTCTGGCCCCACCCAGTTCTGTGCCGTCGCTGCGGTTTGTCCTGCCGTTGATCTTGCGGCTTCCGCCGATGCGCTACACGAACCCTCGAATCGCATGTACGAGTCTTATTTCATCTGGAAACTCAATCGCCGTTTTCGCGCAAAAGCCAAATTATTTCCCGAAAAGTTCGATGTGGAGAGGCTTCACGGAATTCGCACCCTTCGCGATTTCGACGATAAAATCACCGCATACTATTCCGGGTTCACCGGCGCTTCGGATTACTACGCCCGCGCTGCGGCCGCGAATGTGGTTGATAAAATCGCAGTGCCCGCAGTCATCATCCATGCCGCGAATGACCCTTTCATTCGTATCACGGCACCGACCCGCGCGAAAATTCTTGCCAATTCCCACATAAAATTTGTCGAAGCCAGCGATGGAGGGCATTGCTCATTTCTCGCGGCCACGGACGGAGATTCCCGCGACGGTTATTGGGCTGAATGGCAGGTTCTCGATTTTCTCAAGCAAATTGACCGCTCTCCTATACAATCTCTCTCGCAATGAAGTGGCTCGCCAAAGCGCTCTTTAGTTTGGTGGTAATCCTTTCTTTAGGATTTACGCTGTATGCCGAGCCCATCAAAGATCTGCATCCATCCGGCTACGTCAACGATTTCGCTCAAGTCCTAGATTCAAATACGACTGCGCAGCTCAATGAAATTTGCCGTCAAATCGATGAGAAAGCTCATGCCCAAATCGCCGTCGTTACCATCAAATCGCTCGATGGGGACGACATTGATGACTACGCCGTCAATCTTTTCAAACAGTGGGGTATCGGCCCAAAATCGAATAATCATGGCGTCCTGATCCTGATTGCGGTCGAAGACCGCCGCTATCGCATCGAAGTCGGCTACGGCCTCGAGCCCATTCTTCCCGACGGCAAAGTCGGTGGCTTCGGACGGGAAGCCGTTCCTTATTTCCGTCAGAACGACTACAACGGCGCGGTCACGCTACTGACTACGCGGGTCGCCAACGTAATTGCGCAAGATGCGGGAGTTACGTTAACCGATGTGGCCCAACCGCCGGCCCCACAACCCAATCGCAGAGATGATCGAATCTCAGGAGGCACCGTTCTTTTTCTCATCGCTCTTGTGATTTTTATTCTGGCTGTTCCTCCTCTGCGCCACGCCTTATTCTGGATACTTTTATTCAGCAATAGCGGAGGAGGCGGGGGCGGCTTTGGTGGTGGCGGTTTTGGCGGTGGTGGGGGATTTGGAGGTTTCGGCGGAGGTCGCTCGGGTGGTGGTGGCGCCAGTGGCGGCTGGTAGATATGGCTGCTTGTAGATATTAAAGAGAAACGCGGGTACTAACCTATGGACTCACAACAACAACTCGATGAATTCGTCATCCATTTGACCAGCGCGGCAGGCAATAACCTTCAATCCCTTATCCTCTATGGCTCCGCGGCCAATGGCGAATTTCACCGCGAATACTCCAATATCAATCTGCTTTGCGTTCTGCGCGAAGCATCTCTTTCTCATTTGGCCAGTCTGTCCTCTGCCGTTGACTCGTGGACGCGGCATCATCACCCAGTGCCTCTTCTCATGACACTCGATGAGATCACCCGTTCCGCCGACGTCTTCTCCATCGAGTTTCTCGATATGAAACGCCGCTATAAAGTTCTTCTCGGCGAAGATGTTCTTTTGAAGCTCGATGTGCCCTTGCACCTGCACCGGGCCCAGCTGGAATATGAACTCCGCGAAAAATTAATTTTGCTTCGCCAAAATGTTCTGGCGTCCGCCCGCGACGAAAAGCGCCTTTGGGAAATCATGCTATCGTCACTTTCCGCTTTCACCACCCTTTTTCGTCACGCTCTCATCGCGCTCGGCGAATCTGGCGAAATGCACAGCCGCGAGGCCATACGCGCGCTGCACTCGCGTATCCCCTTCAATTCTTCTTCTTTTGAGTGTTTGTTAGATATCCGGGAGCATCGTGCAGATCGAAAGCAATTCGACGTCAGGCAAATTCTAAATAATTATTTGAATGCAATTCAGCAAGTTACCGCCGCAGTGGATACAATGTTGGATTCACCGCAAAAGTCGTAGGAGGAGAATATGAGCAAGGGTTTAATCGCCGTAATTGTTTTAGTTTTGATTGCGCTGGCTGTTTTCGGCCAATATGTGAGTGTTAAAAACACATTGGTGGCGAAGAACGAGTCTGTGAAATCGGCTTGGTCGCAGGTAGATGTGGTTTTGCAACGCCGCGCCGACCTCATCCCGAATCTGGTTGAGACGGTTAAAGGCTATGCCCAACAGGAAGTCACCGTCTTCAGTGACATCGCAAACGCCCGCGCGCGGCTGCTTTCGGCGAACACGCCGCAGGATAAGATCGCCGCCAACGGGCAACTCGACGGCGCTCTGGGGCGATTGCTCGCTATTTCAGAGAATTATCCGCAGTTGAAATCGAATGAAAACTTCCTGCGCTTGCAGGATGAACTCGCCGGAACCGAAAATCGCATCGCCGTCGAACGCAAGCGTTACAACGACACGCTTCAGGACTACAACACCTACATCCAACAATTTCCCAACAGCTTGTTCGCTGGATGGGCTGGTTTCAAGCCGAACGAAGCTTATTTCCAGGCTTCCGAAGGCTCGCGCGAAGTGCCGAAAGTAAATTTCAACAATCCCGCAACTTCGGCGCCGCAGACCGCGCCACAGCCAGCCCCTGCGCACTAGGATTGCTTACTTCGGGGCAGGTGCTTTCGCCTGCCCCAATAACCTAAGCCTGGACTCTTCTCACTGGCCATCTCAGCAGCCTCCACAAATCTGCTCCACGTCCATCCAGTCCTGTGCGCCCAAGCGATAACAACAACATCGAAACGCAAATGACTAACAATCCTTCCGTCGCGACGCCAATCCCCACTCCCCGGTGCGGCAGGATCGTGAAGCGCCCGTACACGAACTCAATATGCACCCAGTAAACCAAAAGGGAAGTCTTGCCTAATTGCATGAAAGGGCTAAATCCCCACTGCCCGGCGCCCCAGCGGCACCACACATAAACGCCAGCCATGATCATCATCAGCATTCCCAGTCTGATTAAAAAGAAATTGGGACTCGTATGCCAGAAGTCATAGACCGCATAAAACTGCCATGGACGCGCATCAATCCAATGCGCTCCCAAAGCCAAAATTGCTCCTCCAATGCCGATGTATGCAACAAGCCTTGCGCCTTGCTCTTTCGCCCAATCACTCTGCAAAACAAATCCGACAGCTAGTCCGGCAAAAGCAAATGCCGTCCACGGAAAAATCGGGAACAACCATGCTTGCGGTGAACCTAAATTGTGAACACCATTGATGTACGACTCCAACGGCCATGGCAACCACTTCGGCTGCCACGTTGTCCACAATGGAGGGGTAACAAGCGAAATCGCCATCGCCACAATCGCCGCCCAAAAGACTTGTCGGGTGCGCCATTGCTTCGCGTTATTCGCGAAGGGGTGCGTTTTAGTTACCGCCCAGCACATCAATCCCATGAGCATAATCGAAACACCAATGGTGTTCAGAATGTCCACGCGGAATAAGTCGCTCTTCGGCGCCCACCCCCACGCAATCACATACTCCTGCACCCGAAACAGCACTCCCAATCCAAAAACCTCAAATCCTCGCCAAATCGTCTTACGCGCAATACTATGGGCTGTCCATCCCTTTTGCTGAAGCTTGTCCACGACCATCGCAAGCGAAATGCCCGCCAAAAACAGGAATAACGGCGCAGGAAACGTCCCGAGTTTTTGTGACCATTGCAGGAATGCTCCGTCCCTGGCGCTTCCGCCCAGCCAGGCATCGTAGCAATGCGTCTGGAACATCAGGATGCACGCCAACCCACGCATCCAGTCGATATATCCAAGTCGCGCCATAGGCCGCGAAACAGCCTTTGAAGACGAAGTACTCTCAATTGTTCGAGTTGTCATTGTCCCGAAGTATATTGCCTTTTTGAGCACAAAAAAATTGGGAGCCGGATACCCGGCCCCCAAGGTTGTTTAGCTCCAACCGCTTAGAAGGTGAACTTCACCTGGAAGCGGAGGGTACGGGCAAGCTGATAATAGAGCGGCTTGCCGTACTGGCTGTTCAACGTTTGTGGACCTGCCGTGAACAACGACGAGTTCAGGCCCTGGGTGACGTTGTACGGAGATTCCGCCGCAGCGTAGAATGCTTGGCCGGCTGCGATGAAGCACGGGAAGGCTCCCGGTCCCGCTTGCAGCACAAAACCGCATCCATTGCCAGTAGGCGTGATCCCCATAAAGCCAAAGCCCGTATCTACCTGTGCATTATAGGCAGTCACGGAGTGTTGGTTGAACAGGTTAGCGAAGATTGCCGAGAAGCTAACAACTTTCTGCTCGGAGATCTTGTAGTTTTGGGTGAAGTTGAAGTCCGACTGGATATACCACGGTGTGCGGTACGTGCTCGGGTTGCCCACGGTGATATTGCCGGTAGTCGGATCTTGCGAGATGTTTGCCCACTTTCCACGGTTGAAAAGATCTACCGGCCATGCGCTTCCGCCGTAACCCACGTCGGTGTAGGTCGTAACCGGGGAACCGCTGTACAGGTACTGGAAGAGTCCGAGGTCGGTGGTGAACTTCTTCATCCAACCCAGCTCGTAGTAGGCATATCCCTTGAACGTATTTGGACGGTCCGTCGGCAGCAAGCCGCTGGATGATCCACCATTTGCGTTCCAGGAGAAATACGGCTCGTCGAACGAACGGCTGTTGTTCGGCGAGTTACGTCCGCCCAGTCCGCCGTCGGCGATGTCCGTGCTGGTTAAGCCGGTGTAGTTGCCACGCAGCTTGCTGTAGGTGTAGGAGAACATGCCAAACCAGTGATTTGAGGTTGCTTTGGTCAGGCGGAATTCAACACCGTCGTAGCTACGCGCGCCGGGGATGATAGTGTTCGGCGGGCAAGGAACGGCCGCGGTGCAGGTCAAGGGGTTTTGTGGATACAGGAAGTTGTTGAAGCTTTGGAACGTCCTGTCAGTTCCCTGACCGGGGTTGACGATAACGAACGTTTCGCCGACTGCCGAGTTGAAGATCGCGGAGTCTTCGATCACGTGATCGAGGCGGCGGCGGTCCCAACGCGCTTCAAATGCAAGGTTCTTCTGTAGTTGGTAATCCACGCCGAATACGCTTTCATGCTGCTTGTAAGGCTTCAGGCCGGGCGCAACGCCCTCCTGAAATGCATTACAAGTGGAGCAAGTCGTGGGGAATGCGCGGAAGTTCTGGTTCTCCAGGAAGGTCAATCCCGCCGGTGTTGATCCATTGGCGAAATTGGCTTGGGTGGATGAGTCGGACGTAGGACCACCGCAATATCGTCCCGCGGCGTTGAATGCCGGGTCGATGGATGCAAGATTTGAAGTATCCAAAGCGTAATAGCAGTTCTGCCAGTACTGTCCACCGAACGAACTGATGGCCAGGTTCAACTTCATCTGGTCATAGAACGAACCGTAGCTGCCGAAAATCTTCATCTTGCCGTTCTGGAACACATCCCATGCGGCGCCCAGACGGGGTGCAACCTTATCCGTCCAGCTGAAGTTAATCGGATGGCCGATAACCCCAGGTTCAGTAGCTTCACCCGGTAGATATTCCTTGTCGAAGCGAATACCAGCGTTGATGGTAACACCGCGGCCGATCGTCCAAGCATCTTGAACGAACAAGCCGTGGTTAAAGCTGGTGGCTTTTCCCAGGGTTCCGAAGTCTTGAATTTCGGCATACCCATACTGTCCTTGGCAGTCGCCGTATAGAGCGATGAAAGGCGCGCAATTGGCTTGGCCAACGGCACCCTGCGGTGAGTAATTGGTCGAACCCGGCGTAGCACCCACAAACAAGAGAGTTGCCGGCTCGTTCCAGTGCTGAGAAAGGTCGTTGGAGAGGCGGTTGAGCTGGTAGCCGAACTTGAAGTTATGCGTACCCTTCCATCCACTCTTGAACCAGGCCAAATCAGCATCGTATTGGATTGCCTTGCTGGCGTTGCGCTGGGTGTCGTTCTGGTTTTGCGCCGCGTTGAAGTAGCCCGTTGACTGCTGCAGAGATGCGGGCAGCGGGTTTCCTAACGCATCCGTTGTACCAATACCGTTGGTTTGCCAGAAGAACAAGTTGCCGTTCGTTGGGAAACCAAAATCGTGATAGTTCTCGAAGTAATAACCAAATCGAGTTGTAAACACGATGTGCGGAGTAATTGTCACGTCTGCACCCACGTTAGTGGTGCTGTTCGGAGCTGCATAACCCAACGCATGTGAATATGCGAACTGCGGCACACCCGAACTTGCGCAAGCTGTGCCTGCGGAAGCGAAGCAGCCTGTGCTCAAGTTAAAGAAGCCCGTTGTCGAGTCTGACGACGGAAGGTTTTCGCCGCTCTGCCGCTGGTACTGATAGAGCCACGAGCCATACACGCGGATTTTCGAGGAAACGCTGGCGTCAATACGCGCGGTCGTGTAGTAGGTTTGGGTGTTACGGCTGAAAGGCAAGACCCCGCCGTTTGTCGGGCCGTAATTTACCCGGCGTTCTTCGTTGTTCCACTCGGGGTTGAATCCGATGAAACCGAAGACCTTGTCTTTCAAGATCGGTCCGCCGAAGGTGAATCCGGGGAACACATCGCTGGTGTGCGGTTTAATCGGCTGCACGTTTTGGTAGTCAGGGTCAATAAATCCCCAAGTAGTCGGAGTTCCGGAACTGAGTGGATCGTAGCGGGAATACGCCGTTGGTGATCCATCCAGACTGTCGTTTTCAAACTGCGCGAAAACCGAACCGTGGTACTGGTTGGTTCCTTTCTTCATGACCACGTTTACTACGCCACCCAGGGCGCCGCCATGCTCGGCTTCAATACCCGAACTCTTAATCTGCACTTCGTCAATGAAATCGAAGGGCACGTTAGTGTGGGAGTAGCCGCCGATGAGGTTAGCGGTTTCCTGTCCTTCAACCAGATAGGAGTTTTCCGAGTCGGAACCACCGGCTACGGAGAACCCATAGGGATTGCCATTGCTGCCGTTGCCCGGCGAAACACCGCCGGTTCCGTTGCTGGCCCGGTTGCTGCCTTCCAGAGGTTCGTTACGCGCCGAAGGAGCGAACTGAATCACCGACTGAAAAGAACGTCCGTGTGGTACGTCTTGGATAACGTCTTCGGTGATATTCGACTGCGTGGTGTTAGTCGTCGTGTCAATCAGCGGAGCCTGCCCGCTGACTTCGACAACCGTATCCGTTCCACCGACCTGCATCGGAATATCCAAGGTTGGTAAGTGACCGACTTCGATGGTCACGCCTTCACGCTTTACGGTGGCGAAGCCCTTTGCGGTGACCGTAATCGTGTAAGTGTCGGGTGGAAGGTTGGCAAAGCGGTAGTTACCGCCAGCGTCGGTGGTAAATTCCTTACTGCCTGTGAGCGATGGTGCAGTCGCCACAACTTTCGCGCCTGATACGACTGCGCCCGTTGGGTCTTTCACCGTGCCGACTAGGCCACCGGTCGTCTCCTGCGCCAGCAAGGTGCCGGCAAGCAGCATAAGAGACGCTACTAGCGCCACCCATCTGCTTAGAGTTTTAAGTTTCATTGTTTCATCTCCCCATGAGTTAGGTTGAATTGAATTTGTCTTGGCGGCTACTCAAAAGCCGCCTAAGTGTCTGGGTGTTTCCGCAAAGACTAGGGGCACGGCAGATGCCATAACGAAACACTCTTATCTATATAAATCTAAACAACTTGTAAAATTTTGTATTGTTCCGGCTATGTTAGATGGGAGTGTTATGGTCTGTTATTCTACAAAAAATAGTATATTTACGTTGTTCTTAACGTTATGTGCGGCTTAACTACCTTAAAAAACATCCTCAATTGGCGTCTCTCGTTGCTGGTTTTAGGCGCAAAGTTTAGACTTCAACCTGACTCCAGTTTTTTTAAAAAATGGGCGCGTAGCTCAAACGGATAGAGCATCGGATTTCTAATCCGGCGGTTGCAGGTTCGATTCCTGCCGCGCCTACCATTAACGAATTAACGAGAAGATCGGCAGAGCAGCCCGGCTTCGCAATTTTTGCGTGGAGTTTTTACAAATCTGCCCCATCAATTTTTTTCATCGGTTTAGCTTTGCCAGAGCTCGGTTATAATTTTGTTTTATCCGACCTGCGGGGAGTCCTCATGGCAATTCAAAAAACCGAAAAAATATGGCACAACGGCAAACTCATCAACTGGGACGACGCCAAAATTCATGTGATGAGCCATGTTGTGAATTACGGCTCTTCTGTGTTTGAAGGCGTTCGCTGCTACTCGCTGCCCAGCGGCCCCGCGATTTTCCGTGCCAAGGAACACGTGCAACGCCTGTTGGATTCGGCCAAGATTTACCGCATAGACGTCGATTATTCGAATGAAGATCTCATTACGGCTATGACCGAATTGCTGGCCCACAACCGCACTTTTCCCTGCTATCTCCGTCCAATTGTGCTGCGCGGATACGGCGAAGCCGGCGTCAATCCATTTAATTCGCCGACTGAGGTTTATATCTGCAATTATCCGTGGGGGAAATATCTGGGATCCGATCCGGACCAGGGTGTGGACGTTTGTGTTTCTTCCTGGACGCGGCTTGCTCCCAACACCATGCCGGCCATGGCCAAAGCTGGCGCAAATTACATGAACTCGCAGCTCATCAAGATGGAAGCCATTATCAATGGGTATGTCGAGGGAATCGCTCTGGATGCAAATGGTTACGTGAGCGAAGGTTCTGGCGAAAATGTGTTTGTCGTTCGCAACGGCATTTTGCAAACTGCACCGTTGGGTAACTCAGTGCTGCCAGGCATTACACGCGATTCCGTTTTGACCATTGCCCGGGATCTCGGCATTCCAGTGGTTGAGCAGGGAATTCCTCGCGAAATGCTCTACATCTCCGATGAAGTTTTCTTCACCGGAACTGCGGCGGAGATCACGCCGATTCGTTCGATTGACAAGATCAGCGTTGGCAAAGGCGTTGCAGGCCCGATCACAAAGACGATCATGAACGAATTCTTTGCGCTGGTTCGCGGCGAAAAGGCGGATCGTTTCCACTGGATGACGCCGGTTCCCGTGAAGCAGCCGGTCGCAGTCTAAAACATTTTTTGTGTCTAATTTTGTGTCTAAGGGACAGCGCGCGCTGTCCCTTATTTTACTTGCGGCCGTCCAAACTCCAGGCCCCTGATCCCAACTGAGTGATCAAAAGCGCGCCACCCAGTATCGAAACATTCTTGAAAAACATGATCATCTGAATTTGCTTGCTCATGGGATCACTGACCGCCCAGAAGTTGTGCATCATCGGTGTCACGCCGACGAGGAACAGCACAATTAACCAAGCGCCGATCTTTGCGCGATAGCCGACCAATATCGAAAGCCCGCCCAGCACTGCCAGAATGCCAGAGAAAGGAACGGCGATTGAAGCCATGGGCACACCCTGTGATGCCGCGTAGGCGATGGTCTGGCTCATGAAATGCCTCGCTCCAAACATTAGGAAGATCAATGCAAAACACAACCGGCCCAGCAGAGTGACCAACCCTTGTGACGAACTCACTGATTCATTTGCCATATATCAAGTTCTCCTTAAAGGAAGTGATTTAGATAGATTTTTAAATCCTGAGTTTTTAATGTGCTGCGACGGCGACTTGCTGAATCTGCTGTGTTGCGTGTGCAAAAGCCGCACTTGCCGTTTCTTTCGATTGATTTTCTGCGTGGATGAAGGTCACATCGGTGATCCCGATAAATCCGAAAATATGCTTCAAATACGGCGCTTGAAAATCGAATTTTTCGGTTGGCGTTCCCGGCTGATATGCGCCGCCACGCGACGTCAATACAAATACTTTCTTACCCTCCAGCAGTCCTTTCGGGCCATTTGGGGTATATAGCCATGTCACACCGTTACGGACGACCTGATCAATCCAGGATTTCAGAGTGGCCGGAATGCCGAAATTGTACATCGGGGCACCGATGACAATAATGTCTGCATCCTTGAGCTCTGCGATCAACTCATCCGAGACCGACAGTATTTTTCTTTGTTCCTCAGTTAATTTCGTTGGGTCGGTATAGACAGCCTGTACCCATTCATCGGTAAGTGCCGGTATCGCTGTAGTTGTAAGGTCGCGCTCAATTACCGTTCCCGCTGGATTCTGTCTTTTCCATGTTTCAGCAAACCTGGCCGTCAATTTCCTTGAGACGGATTGTTTTTTCGCACTTGCATCAATTCGTAGCAGCTTCATAAATGCCCTCCAATACAACCTGGGCTTTTGATGGCAGCTCTTAGATGATGGTTACAAAAAATAACTAGTAGCGATTAATAAAGCAGGTACGATATAGTAACCAATGAACGGACTTGTGCATCTAAGCTGATATGCCGCGCACTTTAAAAAAACCGAATCCCTGCGCGATTCACGGGCTTTTAGAGCTCCTGGCTCGCCCTTGGGTGATGCATATCCTCTGGACTTTGAGTCATGCCGGCCCCATGCGTTTCGGCGTTTTGCGCCGTTCTATTGACGGGATTTCCTCGCGGGTTCTGACCGAAAGGCTTCGCGTCCTCGAAGCCCAGGGGCTTGTATTCCGAAATTACGAAACCACGATTCCACCAACCGTGACTTACGGCATAACCGATCGTATGAAGGATATGGAGAATGTGATACGTGAGTTGGACGCGTTGGGCCGCAAATGGCAGGCCCAAGAGGCGGCTGAAACGGGCCCTCGCGAAATGTCAGCATCTGTTAGCAATTAAGAATTTAACCCGGGGTATAATCCGCTCGCGTCCTCTCTCTGAGCCGCAACTTCTTTACAGGAGAATCACTATGAGCGACCAGCCTTGCACTCCGGAATTTGCCGCCACTTATCGCAGAATGATGATGGACGGCGTGAGTCGCGAACTCGAAACGACCAAGAAAGTTCTTGCCGCCATTCCTGATGCCAAATCTGACTTCCGCCCCGATCCCAGTGCGCGCACCGCGTGGGAGTTGGCATGGCACATAGCCAATACGGACATCCAATTTTTAGATGGCATCGCCGATTTGAAATTCACGATGGACACGCCCGAGCCTGACGAGAAGCCGAAGAATATGGCCGAACTTCTGAGCTGGTATGACAGCAATTTCAAGCGGGCTGCGGCCCGTGTAGAGGCTTTGACACCAGAGCAGTTGATGACGCCGGTTGACTTCTATGGTGTATTCAACATGCCCGTCGTCTTCTACCTTGGCTTTTTGAACAATCACTGTATTCATCACCGGGGCGCACTGGCGACGTATCTACGCCCGATGGGTGCGAAAGTGCCGTCAATTTATGGCGGAAGCTACGATGAACCCTGGCAAGGCGCGGGTTCTGAGGCCAACGCAGCTTGATCTCAAATTCCGAATTCTGGTCCACCTCGCCGCCCTCTATGGGCGGTTTTTTTGTCCCATTAGTTCCATTACTTACGTCATCTTGGGTTACGTGACTTTCCAGTTCATCATACGAACATACCTCGAGGGGAAAGACTCGCATGAACATTGATGATCTGCTGCGCATTGCCATGGAACGGAAGGCGTCCGACTTACACTTGAAGGTTGGCAATTACCCGCATTTGCGCATTGATGGCGAGTTGAACCCATTGACCGATCAGCCGCGCGTCAGCCAGGAAGACATGTTGACCATGGCTTTCAGCATGATGTCGGCGAGGCAAAAACAAAAATTCAAGGAATCCACGGAAATTGATATGGCCTACGGCGTCGCCGGACTGGGCCGATTCCGTGTAAACGTTTTCCAGCAGCGCGGCAACGTTGGGCTCGTCCTACGCGTCATTCCCACGAAGATTCGTGCTTTGGATGAACTCTATCTGCCGAAGATTGTTGAACAGATTTGCGATATGCCTCGCGGATTGATTCTCGTGACAGGTGTTACCGGTTCCGGTAAATCAACCACGCTGGCGGCCATGGTGGATCGCATCAATTCGACGCGCTCCGAACACATCATCACGATCGAAGACCCCATCGAATTTCTGCATCGCGACAAAAAAGGTTACGTCAATCAGCGCGAAGTCGAAGTAGATACGCCGAGTTTCTCCACCGCGCTAAGAGCTTCCCTTCGTCAGGATCCAGACGTCATTCTCGTCGGCGAAATGCGTGACATGGAAACCATCGGTACTGCGTTGCACGCCGCTGAAACCGGCCACATGGTGTTCTCGACCTTGCACACTCTCGATGCTGTGGAAACTATCAACCGTATTATTTCCGTCTTCCCTCCTCCGGAGCAGAAGCAGATTCGCTTGCAACTTGCGGCGGTGCTTCGCGCCGTAGTCAGTCAGCGCCTGGTACGCCGTTGCGATGGGGATGGCCGCGTTCCCGCCGTCGAAGTCATGATCAACACGGCTTACATCCGCGAATGTATTCTCGTGCCGGAAAAGACCCGCGCCGTCCGCGATGCCATTTCCGCCGGTACTTCGCAGTATGGTATGCAGACCTTCGACCAATCGTTGTGGGATTTGTTCCAAGCGGGACTTATTAACTACGAAACCGCTCTCGAAAATGCTTCGAATGCCGACGACTTCAAGCTGCGCATGCAGGGTATTTCGTCGAGCAGCGACGTTTCACGGAACGCCATGCAGGCGTCGGGTTACGGCGGGTAAACCTCGATACAAAACCCCATCCTGTCGCAAAAAACGCGATAAGGATGGGGCACCCTTCTTGCTTAAGCTTTAGCTCGCTCCCAACGGCAAAAACCAGATGTTGGAATTGCTGTTGTCCCAGCTTTCCATGCGCTCGAAATCCTGCTGCGCTTGTACTTTCGTCCGTGGGAAGTGCACGGGGACGGCGCGATCGCTGCTGAAATAGATCGTTTTGTGATCGGGGCCTAGACGGGGGTCGTTGTCATCGCTGGAACCGTTGGCATTGTCGCCTGAGTAGCGAATCGGCTCTATGGCGCCCCATACACCGCCTTTGTTGCGAACAATGAAAAGATGCTCGTGCGCGTTTTCGTCGCTCCATCGGCCACGGCTGCTGAAAATCAGAAACGACTGGTCGGGCGCGATTTCAGGATCAACATCTTTCAAAGTGCCATCGCTGAATGAGAGCGGTTCGGCCTTCTGATAAGTGCCGTTCTCGTACTTTGCACGAAACAGGCTGAGGTTCTTGCCATTCTCCGCCATCGCCGTGAAATAAATCGTCCCATCAGCGGCGACGCTGGGACGAAAAATGGCTGGACAGAAATTTACGCTCTCAGGAAGTTCAACGGGAGTATTCCAGCCATTACCTGTTCGATTGACACGCCAGATATGCGAATTCCGCGGAGTGGCTGTGTTCGTGGGCATTCCCGGAGTTGCCGTTGGTCTCACAGATACATAAATGAGATACGATCCGTCGGGCGACATGGCGGGAGACGAGTCCGACCATTCACCTGAAAAAGATGCGATCGTGGGTCTTGACCATTGCCCGTGGATTCGCTTGGATTCGAGGATGATGGACCAGCGTGCCGTGCTTCGTGTGAAGTACAAGGTGTTGCCATCTGGTGAGAAGGTTGGCGCACCGTCATTGGCAGGATTTGAGATTATGCCCGGGGAAAAAATCTCTGGAGTTGGCAAAGATTGGTTTGCGGAATCAGCGAATGACATACAAGCGAATAGGCATATAAAAATCGCGCTGGACCATCCACGGGACATTTCTTTCTCCTAGCATTTGTTAATGCTTAAAACAAATACTTAGACATGGGATTTAACTCCCGGTTAGCGAGCATCAAAATTTAGGCTCACCCAATACGTCTAACCCATCGGATTAACACTTCGTTCCTATGCGATTAACACCTCTGTTCCATTGTTGGTTCGAAGTCCATCTGCTACTTTTGCGTTTATGACAAACCCATTAGATAAATATCTCTCCGCTCTGGAACGCTTCAATCAAGCCGTAGCTGAACTCACTACAAAATATGAGCAAGCCAACCAGGCGAGGGAAGAGGCCTTACAGGCCAGCGCCGACTTGCGCCGCGAACTCGAAGACACTGACCAGCGCGTGCACGAAATTTCCCTGGCCTTCCACCAGCAGATGAGTGCTGATCTTTCGGCAAAGCGCGTGCCACAACCCGTGCAAATACCTTCTGTGCAGGTAGCTCGAGCCAGCTAAATCTGTGCGGACAATGTGCTATAGTGAACCTGGTTTACGGCGTCATCCGGTGGCGCTCTCTGCGCTGACGGCCACTCTCAGCGCCACCTCTTAAGGATGGCCAGTGCGAGTTTCTTCTACCGCCGTCAGCTTAAGAGGACTGTCATGAGTCTTCACCTGTTCTCGCTGCGATTCTCCACAATTAGCTGCCTGGCTATTGCCTGCTTCGCGGCAACTTCTCACGCTCAACGCGCAGGGTACACGCCGCCAAGCTTAGTACGCCAGGAGCAAACGCAGCCTCTTGCCCACAACCAGGAATTCGACATAGAGAAAGCGAAAAGCACAGCGAGCGCACCGGGTTCGAATCGTGCGTTCTCTGCATCTGACGGTCTGAAACTGAAACGCGACGCGGACGAACTGGCGAAACTTGCCCAATCCATTCCTGGAGATATCGACCAAACCACAAAAGGAATGCTGCCGCAAGATCTGGATCAACGACTCAAGCGTATTGCAAAGCTCGCTAAAGAATTGCACTCTGGAATATCCCACTAAGCTCGACGTAAGTTCTTGATTACTATCCGCTAACGAGCGGTGGATGGATCATTACAGCGGAAAACCTATCATGCTATACTTTTTGTGGGCGTGCTTCGTGCACGTTCGTACGGAGGATAGTATCGATAAACGTTTTATTCGCATCAATGACCGCATTCGCGCCCGGGAAATTCGTGTAATTGACGATGAAGGCAATCAAGTCGGCGTTTTGCCCCCTTTTGAGGCGCTCAAGATGGCGCGTGAGCGCAATCTTGATTTAGTGGAAATTTCGCCCACCGCGCAGCCTCCTGTTTGCCGCATTATGGATTACGGCAAATTTTTATATCAACAGGAGAAAAAGGAGCGCGAGGCGAAAAAGCACCAGACCAAGATCACGGTCAAAGAAGTGAAGTTTCGTATTAATGTGGATGACCACGACTACGAAACCAAAAAGAACCACGTCCTGCGATTTTTGGAAGAAGGCGACAAAGTTAAAGCTACGATCTTCTTCCGTGGCCGCGAAATGACGCGGACCATGCTGGGCCGCCAGATTCTGGAGCGCCTGCTGAAAGACGTGGAAGGCCAGAGCATTGTGGAATTCCGTCCCCGGCAAGAGGGCAACACGCTGCACGCGATATTGGCGCCGAAGAAAGATGCGGCAGCGGCGGCGAAGAAAGAAGTAAAAAAGAAAGAAGAACCGAAACAAGCTGCAGCGGCGGCTCCGCAAGGGCAAGTGCAGGCCAAACAAGCCTAAATTACCCGCGCAGTTTCAGATTGAATACGTTCGAGAGGATCCATGCCAAAACTTAAAACCCACAAGGGCGCTGCCAAGCGCTTCAAGAAGACTGCAACCGGAAAGGTGAAGCGGCGCCATTCGCATTTGCGCCACATTCTGACTTCCAAGAACAAGAAGCGGAAGGCGAAGCTGGGGCAATCCGTCCTGGTGAGCGACGCCGATACGCCAAAAGTAAAACGGATGATTCCGTACTAGATTTAGTTAGAGCAAGATTTCGTGTGAGCGGCTGGATTTAAAGGCTGCGAAAAGCAAGAGCCGCGGACAGGAATGTCCGCGCCACACGAACAAGGCGAGTGAAGAGGTCAAGAAGTTCCTACCTCCAGCCGCCGTAAATCAGTAGTTAAAAGGAGAATCGAATGCCTCGCGTAAAACGCGGCACTAAACGCCGCCAGAAACGAAAGAAAATATTAGACCGCGCCAGCGGTTATTTCCTCACAAAATCAAAACTTTACCGCGCTGCGAAAGAAGCGGTAGACCGCGGACTGAAGTTTGCCTACTCTGGACGCAAACAGCGCAAGCGCCAGTTCCGCTCCATCTGGATTGTCCGCATCGGGGCAGCGGCGAAGCTGAACGGCTTGAGCTACAACAAATTCATTCACGGTTTGAAGAAAGCGGGCGTGGAGCTGGATCGCAAGATACTGGCCGATCTCGCAGTGAATGATGCGGCTGCGTTTAAGAGCCTCGCCGAACAGGCGAAAGGCGCGCTGGCGTAGCGATCCGGCATTTAGCTGTTAGCAATTAGCCAATCAACTTGTCATTGTGAATAGTTTAGCCGAGGGGAATCTGCTTTCCAGTTCAAGAACAAAAGCAGGTTTCTCGGGGCTGAAGCCCATTCGGAATGACAATACTTCCAACTGTTCTACAGGAATGAAGTGGCATATTCCGTTCCCAAATTAACGGATTGGTCGGCGGATTCTCTCGATAAAGCCGTTGCCGCGCTGCGGGCTGCTCTCGCTGAAGAAACAAAATCCGTCAAAACCGAAGCTGACTGGAAAGCGTTGCGCGATCGCTGGATGGCGCGGAAAAATGGCGTACTCACGCAAATCAACGATCTTTGGTTGAAAGCTGCTCCGAAAGACGCTAAGCGGGAAGTCGGACGGCGGGTCAATGAAATCAAGTCCTTCGTTGAAGAAGCTATCGCAAATGCCGAGAGCCTGAAATCGGGCGTGGTGCCGGCGCCTGAAATCGACATCACCCTTCCCGGTAACCGCCGCAAACTGGGCGCCGAGCATCCGGTTATCAAGACGATGAACGAGATTGTCGGCGTCTTTCGCAATCTCGGATATTCGGTCGAAGAGGGGCCAGAGATTGAGACCGATTACTATAATTTCGAGGCGCTGAATTTTCCGCCGAACCATCCGGCGCGTGACACACAGGACACGCTGGTCATTGCCAATCAGCAAAATAAGCCGTTGCGCGATCGGTTGTTGCTGCGCACGCACACTTCGCCAGTGCAGATTCGCACCATGGAGAAGCAGAGGCCGCCGGTGCGCGTGGTGTGTCCGGGAAAAGTCCACCGCAATGACGCGCCTGACGCCACCCATTCGCCGATTTTCCATCAGGTTGAGGGTTTGGCCGTGGACACGAACATCACTTTCTGCGACCTCAAGGGAACGCTCGATCATGCCATGAAAGCACTGTTTGGATCGAGTGTGAAGACGCGTTTTTATCCGTCGTTCTTTCCGTTTACCGAGCCGAGCGCCGATGTGCAGATTAGCTGCATTTTCTGCGGCGGAAAAGGCCAGCGCGATGGTGGCCCCTGCCGCAATTGCAAAGCCAGCGGATGGATTGAGTTGTTGGGCTGCGGCATGGTCGATCCTAATGTGTTCGGTTTCGTGGATTACGACGCGAAGAAAGTCAGCGGTTTTGCTTTCGGCATGGGCGTGGAACGCATCGCGATTTTGAAGTATGGCGTGGACGATATTCAGTTGTTCTTCAACGGTGATGTGCGGTTCTTGGAGCAGTTTGGATAGAGAGGGTTTAGTTATTACCTGGCGCTGCGTATGACGATAGAAGAAATTGAGAGCACGCTGCCGAACGGTTTTCACGATGCGGAAGTGCGCTTAATTATGATCGACTATGTTCAACGAAAAGCGACGTTGGAATTGTTTGTGTTCGTTGGATCTTTCGACGCGCCCCCCGCCAGGCGCGAAGCTTACAAAGAGGGTTCTTTGGAGATATCCGGATTGCTGTTCGCAGTTATCGAACCTCCTGACCCGAGCTACCCCTTTACTAAAGCCGCGAGCATGCGCGTTGCAGCTTGTGACATGAAACAAAGTTTAAATTCCGGCCTGCTTTCCGTATTGCCTAAGGGTTCGTTTGTACAAAGTTTCTTCGTCACTGAATGGAACTCGTTCATTCACCTCGCTGGCATGGATGCCGATCTTGCATGGAAAGGCGAGACTGCATACCGCTCGAAACACGAGCATTTTTTGCCCGGAGAAACGATTGAGCCATGAAAATTTCTCCCCAATGGTTGCGAGAATTCGTTGATCTGCGGGTGGACAATCACCGGCTCGCGGATGAACTCACGCTTGCCGGAATCGCCGTTGAAGGCGTTAGTGGCGAGGGCGACGCGACGGTCTTCGAAATGGAGATCACGACCAACCGTCCCGATGCTATGAATCACTACGGAATCGCGCGCGAGTGCTCTGCATTGTACGACGTGCCGCTGAAGCCTTTAGATTGGGATTTGACGAAGACAAAGGCGGCCGAGGGCGCCGGCGCCACGCGAGCTTTTCCCGTTGTAATTCAAGATGCTGACGGTTGTGCACGGTATACCGCGCGCGTAATTCGGGGCGTAAAGATTAAGGCATCCCCTGATGCGATCGCGAAGCGGCTGATGAGCGTGGATCAGCGGCCGATTAACAATGTCGCCGACGCCTCGAATTACACGCTATGGGAAATGGGACATCCCACGCATGCATTTGATTTGGACAAACTTGAAGGCGGCAAAATTATCGTCCGGCGGGCAAAAGCTGGCGAAACGCTGAAAACGCTCGACGGGGTCGAGCGGAAGCTTGCCACGGAAGATGTGATTATTGCTGATGCCAAGAAGCCGGTAGCACTCGCCGGCATTATGGGCGGCTTCGATAGCATGATCACCGAGAGTACGAAAAATGTCCTGATCGAATCGGCCTGGTTCGACCCGGCAACCGTCCGCAAAACTTCGAAGCGGCTGGGGATGCACACCGACGCCTCGCATCGTTTTGAGCGCGGTGCAGATTACGGTGCGACTTCGGTTGCGTGCGCGCGCGTGGCGCAAAAGATATTGGCGTCAGCAGGCGGTCAGCTTGAGGGCGATGAGATTGATGTTGTCGCACGGCAGCTCGATTTGGCACCCGTGGCGTTGCGAGTGAGCGAAGTCCATCGCATTCTGGGGGAGAAAATCGATGCGAATAAAATAGTCCAGGTGCTGAAGCGGCTGGGTTTCGATTTGACTGCGGAACCCAGCGATGAGCCTGAATTCACCGCGACCATTCCGAGTTGGCGCCTGGATATTGAGCGCGAGATCGATTTGATCGAAGAAATTGCGCGAATGCATGGCTACGACAAGTTTGCCAATACGCTGCCGGCCTACGTCGGAGCCGTGATCGAGCTACCCGAAGCAAAGCGTGACGAAAAGCTGCGCTCGGACTTGTTGGCTCTCGGATATGACGAAACAATTTCATTGAGCTTTATCTCACACGAAGATGCCAAGAAGTTTTCGACGATGCCGGCGCTGGAACTAGAAAATCCGCTGAGCGCGGAAGCTTCAGTGATGCGAACTTCGCTCGTTCCGGGCATGTTAAACATGCTGGCCTACAACTTAAATCGCGGAAGCGACGATGTTCGGTTGTTTGAGAGCGGAAATGTTTTTCAACAAGCAGGGACAACGGCGGAACAACTAAAGAGAATTTGCCTGGGAGCGACTGGCCAGGCGACATCTGCGAACGTGCACAAGCCGACGCGGGCGTTAAATTTCTTCGATCTCAAGGGCGACATTGAAGACATCTTGGAAGAATTCGGATGTGAAAATCTGAGCTTTGAAGCCAGCGCCGCGGACTATTATCATCCTGGGCGTTCAGCCCGCGCGGTGATGAATGGCGCTGTGGTGGCTGAGTTTGGGCAGATTCATCCCGATGTGGCCAGTGCGCGAAAGCTCAAGCAAGATGTTTTTATCGCTGAGTTGTATCTCAACCGTCTCTATCAGCACGATTTGAAACAAGTGCGATATCAGGCGTTGTCACAATATCCGGCGGTCGAGAGAGACTTTTCGTTCATCTTCGATGACGCTGTCATGTTTGGGAAGATTTCGGCGGTAGTGCGCGAGTTGGGTTTAAAAGAGTTGCGCCAGATTGCTCCCGTAGAGATTTTCAGGGGTGGTTCGGTTTCCGCCGGGAAACATTCGTTGTTACTGCGAGTGAAGTTCCAATCGAATGAACGGACTCTTCGTGATGAAGAAGTGACGCAGTGGACGTCTCGAATTGTGAAGGCGCTGGAAGCGCTTGGCGGGACGCAAAGGGCTTAGGAATTTGCCGTGGCCACCTTCTATGTGCAAAATTTCGGCTGCCGGGCGACGCAAGCCGATGGAGCTGCGATTGAGCAGCAATTGCGCGGATTAGGCTTGGAACGCGCAGAAGCGGCAATAGACGCGGAAGTGGTCGTGTTGAACACATGCACCGTCACCGCATCGGCGGATCAGGACGCGCGAGCTGCCATCCGGAAAATTCATCGGGGAAATCCTGCATGCCAGATTGTTGTCACGGGGTGCTACGCGCAACGAGCCCCTGACGAGATTGCCGCGATTCCGGGTGTGACGCGGGTGATAGGGAATTCGCATAAGCACCAATTGGCCGAAATTGCCACCGAGCGAAAAGCATCTAATTTTGTGCCCCTATCCAACCTGGCTTCTTCTGTGTCTCCAACTGATCGTATTTTTGTTTCAGACATCTTTGCCCACACCGAATTGCTTGCCGCGCCGGTGTTCGATGCCCCAAATGCGCGGACTCGACCAAATCTCAAATTGCAGGATGGATGTGACAACCGCTGTTCTTTTTGTGTGATTCCTTCTGTACGCGGCCAGAGCCGATCGCTGCCATTGCCGCGAATTCTGGAAGAAGTGAATACGCTGGTCGCAGCCGGATATAAAGAAGTTGTCATTTCCGGAATCAATCTCGGACGATGGGGAAGAGATCTGCCTCAACCGTTCAGATTCGAAAAACTTGTGCGAATGATTCTCCACGAAACTGATCTGGAAAAACTGCGTATCAGTTCGGTCGAGCCGATGGATTGGAGCGATGAGTTAATCTCCCTCGTCGCCGATTCTCCGCGCATTGCTAAACACGCACATGTTCCTATGCAGTCGGGTAGCGACAAAATTCTGCGGGCGATGCATCGCAAATATCGTCCGTGGCACTATCGCGAGAAGATTGAAAAGATTCGTGCCGCGATGCCCGACGCCGCAATTGGCGCCGATGTGATGACTGGGTTTCCGGGCGAAACGGACGAAGATTTCGACGAAACACGAAGAATGATCGAAGACTTGCCGTTTACTTATCTCCACGTTTTTACGTATTCATCGCGTCCGGGAACCACGTCAGAAAAAATGCCTAATCAGGTTCCAGTCCATATTGCGCGGGAAAGAAATCATATTCTGCGCGATATTGCTGCGAAGAAGAAACACGCTTTCATGGAGTCATTTGTTGGGAGAACGATCGAAGCAATCACGCTCGACATCAAGCATCAAGCAAAAGAAGATCAATCCACGGAAGCGCTGACGGATAACTATTTAAAACTGCACGTCCCTGGAAATCACAAGCCCAATCAGTGGCTGCACGTGCAAATCACCGATTGCACAAATGACGCGCTTCTTGGCGTCGTTCAGCACGTGGCTGCGTATCGCGAGCACTCCATGCCGCTGAGCAGCCAGAGTGCGTAGTCGAAGCTGGAAACTTCGAACACTGCGCTCAGGCCGGTAAGCTTCAAAACATCCCAAACAAATTTTGTCGGGTTGACGATCTGCATGCGCACGCCGCGATTGATGGCCCACTCGTGCAGCACAACAAGCGCAGTCAGTCCGCCGGCGTCGAGCATGGTGACTTCCGAGAGGTCGAGTACGATCACACGAATATTTTTCTCGGAGACGACGGCGTTTTTAAGGGTGCTGACCTCTTCGCCGCGCACAATGCGTCCGGCGCAATTCACTACTGCGACTTGCCCTGTTTTCTCTACATCAATCGTTAGCATGACTCACTCCTGTTGCCTGTTTTCTTATACGGATATAGACGCGCTTAGGTTCCCGTTGTCACCTAAAAGCTTAGTAAAAAGACGTAAAAAGATGATGACAAATTGTGCGATTCACAAAGGCTTAATATAGAGGTAACCACGGGTAACCCATGTCTTTTCCGCAACCTAGGAAGCTTGATACTGAGAACGAGCTTTACGAATACGCCGTGGGCGCTCTGGGGCGGCGCATGCGCACGGTTGCGGAGTTGAAAAGGCTACTACGTCCGCGTGTTGAGATTGATACCGAATATGGACAAACGCTGGTCGAGTTGGTGATTCGCAAATTAAAAGATCAGGGATATCTGAACGACGCGAGCTACGCCGGGACGTACTGTTCATCGAGGCGAGATAACGAAAAGTTTGGGCGGCGGCGGGTTGAAACCGAGTTGAAGATTAAGGGCGTGCACGGAGATTTGATCTCCGAAGCAATCGATGGAGCCTACGACGAAATCAATGAAGAAAAGCAGGCACGGGAATATTTGCGGAAAAAGCGAATCATGAAGCCGAAAGATCAGAAAGCAGCGGCAAAAGTGTTTCGGCAGTTGGTGCGCGCGGGATTTGGGTCGAAGACGATTTTCGGGATCTTGAAGAAGTGGGATGTGGATGAGGAAGTGCTAGGAGCACTGGAAGAGGAAACGCTGGAACCTTGACCGCAACGGGCACCGAGGGCCACAGGTCATCGGCTCCGCTTAATCGTTAGATTTTCGAATTTATGCAATTTGTTTGCTCTGTGGACTCCGTGTCCTCTGTGGTGAAGGTTTTCTGGATTATCGTCTAAAATTAAAGTATTCATGCTGACAGGCTCTGAAATTCGCCGCAAATTCCTGGATTTCTTTGTCCAAAAAGGACATAAAGAGGTTCATTCGTCGTCCCTAGTTCCGGCCAACGACCCCACGCTGCTCTTCACCAATGCTGGGATGAACCAGTTCAAGGACGTCTTTCTTGGCCTCGAAAAGCGTGCTTACACGCGGGCGACGACTTCGCAGAAGTGCGTGCGCGCGGGTGGCAAGCACAATGACCTCGAGAACGTCGGATTCACCAACCGCCATCACACGTTTTTTGAGATGCTGGGCAATTTTTCTTTTGGCGATTACTTCAAGAAGGACGCGATTGCATATGCCTGGGAGCTGATTACTTCGCCGGAGTGGTTTGGGATCGATGCCAACAAGCTTTATGTCACGGTTTTTAACGGCGAGGGCGGTGTGCCACGAGATTCCGAAGCGCATGACTTATGGATTACGCAGGGCGTGCCCAAAGAACGCATTTTCGAGCTAGGCGCGAAAGACAACTTCTGGCAGATGGGAGACACCGGCCCGTGTGGGCCATGCAGCGAAATTCACTACGACATGGGCCCGGCGGCGAGTGATCAGGGCCACGCCGATTGCGCTTTTACCTGCGATTGCGGACGCTTCGTCGAAATTTGGAATCTTGTGTTCATGCAGTTCGACCGCGATGCCAGCGGCAAACTGAATCCGCTCCCCAAGCCTTGGATTGATACGGGCATGGGGTTGGAACGCGTCGCGTCGGTATTGCAGGGCGTGATTTCAAATTACGACACAGATTTGTTCACGCCGCTGATTAAAAAAGCTGCCGAGCTGACGGGAACTTCGCTGAAGAAAGAATTGGACAAAGAGGCGCACACAAAATCGGCTGCATCTTTGCGCGTGATTGCCGATCATTCGCGGGCAGCTACGTTCTTGATTTCTGATGGAGTGCTGCCCTCGAACGAAGGCCGCGGATATGTACTGCGCAAGATTATTCGCCGTGCGATTACGCACGGGCGATTACTTGGACAGACAAAGCCATTTCTAAACGAGATGGTTTTTGCGGTGCGTGATTTAATGCAGGACGCCTATCCGGAGTTGAAGGAGACGGCGGAGCGGGTGGCGAAGGCGATTCATGTTGAAGAGACCAGATTTGCTAATACTTTGACACAGGGTCTCGAATTGTTCGAGTCATTCGCAAAACAGCCGATTCGGGATGTACAAGGTTCGCTCATCAGTCAATTGGAAGCAGATCGTCCAGACATTAAGGATGCTTTGTCGCAAGTGCTACGAGAAGCCGCGAAGACAAACGACGAGAGTGTGTTATTTACGTTTGTATCGAACAAGTTTGGAGTTGAACGCGCGAATGTATTTCGTAACGGGTGGCGTGATGCAGAAGGAACGCCGCTGCGAATATCTGGCCGGGATGCGTTCATGCTGTATGACACTTTTGGCCTACCCCCGGACTACATTGACGATATCGCACGCGATCGTGGTATCGAGTTTGAACGACATGGCTTTGACGAGGCGATGTCGGAGCAGCGAGCTATAGCACGCGCTTCCTGGAAAGGCGCGGCCAAGCAGACGGCCAATCCCGCGTATCAAAAATTACCGAAGTCGGAGTTTGAAGGTTACACACAGACGCGATCGGAAAATTGTGAAGTCTTGGCTATCATTCGCGATGGACAGGGCGCGCAGGAATTAAAGCCGGGGCAAGAAGGCGAAGTTATTCTTGATCACACGCCGTTCTATGCCGAGGCAGGAGGGCAAGTCGGCGACAAGGGATGGTTTTACAGCGACGACCACAACACAGTCGTAGCCGAAGTGAAGGGCTGCTACGCGCCCATTCAGGGCGTGCGGGCGCATCAGGTTCTAGCCAAACAGGCAATTCGCGTGGGACAAAAAGTGGATGCTGTCGTCAACGCTGATATTCGCGAGGCCACGATGCGCAATCACACGGCGACGCATCTGTTGCAAGCTGGCCTGCGCGAAGTGCTGGGCAAGCATGTAAAGCAGGCCGGATCGCTGGTGGCGCCGAATCATCTCCGTTTTGATTTTTCGCACTTTACCGGCGTGGAAGACGAAGAATTGCAGGACATTGAAGACCTCATCAACAAAGAAGTGCTGCGCAATGTGAAGGTCGAGGTCATTCCCGACGTGCCGATTGATGTCGCCATCAACGAATACAAAGCGATGGCGCTCTTCGGGGAGAAATACGGCGAGCGTGTGCGGGTCATCAAGATAGGAGACTTTTCGACCGAACTATGCGGCGGCACGCATACTGGCGCGACTGGCGAAATTGGCCTGATCAAAATTTTAAAAGAAGGCAGCGTGTCTTCTGGAGTGCGCCGCATTGAGGCGGTCACTGGCGTAGGATCGCTCGAACATTTCAGGAAAGATCATCAATTGGAAAAAGTCGTGGCCGGTTTTGCAGCGCCCACCCTTTCGCAAAAAACGCGAAAGGGTGGGGCACCCGAGGAAGTTTTATCTCCTGCGGAAGCATTGATAGCCGAACTGGAAAAGAAAGACGCGGAGATCAAGCGCCTGGCGCGGGAACTCGATCAGGTTCGCATGAAGTCAGCTTCATCAAATGCTGCGCATATCGAAGACAAAATCAAAGAAGTGCGTGGCGTGAAAGTTCTGGCGCACCGCGCCGATAATCTCGAACGCCAGCAGATGCGGACTTTGGTGGATCAACTGCGCGACAAAGTCGGGTCAGGAGTTGTCATTCTCGGTTCGGCGAATGATGGCAGCGTGTCTCTGATCGTCGGCATCACCAAAGACCTCACGTCGAAAATCCAAGCTGGCAAAGTAATCTCCCCGATTGCGCAGAAGGTCGGCGGCAAAGGCGGAGGCCGTCCCGACCTCGCCGAAGCTGGCGGCAAAGACCCCGGTGCGTTGGATGCCGCGCTGGGCGAGGTTTACGGCGTGGTGGAGAGCTTACTGGGGTAGGGAATGAAGCGCGAGCCAGTCGAGTCCAGCAGTATTGCTTCGGTTGGCTACGATCCCACTTGGAAAATGCTTGAAATCGAATTTAAGGACACCCGCGAAGTCTACCTATATTTCGAGGTTCCACAATCGGAATATGAAGCCTTTATGAGTGCGCCGTCCAAGGGCACCTATCTGAATCAGCAATTCAAGAAAGCTGGATACCGCTTCGAACGAATTGGTAAAACTAAATAGGTTAAAAGCGCTCTACTGCGCTGAACTCTTTTCCATCCTGCTGGCGACCTTCACGCCGCTCAATCCACTCACATACTTGGCGATGCCGCGGTAGAGTGACTCGGCGATGCGCTGGCGGTATTCAGGAGAGCGCAGGCGTTTTTCGTCTCCCGGATTAGAAACAAAAGAAATCTCAGCAAGAATCGACGGCATGTTCGCGCCGATGAGCACGATAAACGGAGCTTTCTTCACCCCACGATCACGCAGGCCCGGGTTCTTTGTCGCGAGTCCGGCATGCAGCGACGTTTCGACATCGCCGGCAAATTCGCGGGACTCTTCGATTTTTTCGCGCAGCGCAATCTTCTTCACTAAATCCTGCAACTCGTAAACGGTTTTTTCAGAAACTGCATTTTCGCGGGCGGCGACTTCCAGTGCGTCGGGCGAAGAAGTGAAATTCAAATAATAAGTTTCCACTCCGCGTGCATCTGGATCGTGGCTCGAGTTGGCATGAACCGAAATAAATAAATCCGCTTGCTCGCGATTGGCAATAGCAGTGCGGGTTTCGAGTGGAATGAACGTATCGTCACGACGCGTATATACGACTTCAGAGCCGAGTTTGGTTTCGAGCAGTTTGCCAAGACGATGGCTCACGTCAAGCACCAGGTCTTTTTCTTCCAGACCATTCGGACCGATGGTTCCGGTGTCATGTCCGCCGTGGCCGGGATCAATGACGATTTTGCCGATCTTCAAGCCCAGAGCACGAATCAGGGAACGATCACCGTCGGCACGAGGTTGTGCCTCGTGAATGTCGAGATCGGGAACGGTTTTGTTCTTGCCACGTGCGCTGCGGCTTTTGCTATGAATTGGTATGCTAGGCGGATTGCCGCTATCAACGTCAGATGCATCATCTTGCTTGAGCTTGCTTGCAGGAACGCTCGGCGCTGCATCTGACGCAGATTTTGTTGTATCTGCTTTTAGTTCATCCGATTTTGGCTCATCGAGCGCTGCGACTAAACTTTCAGAAGAAACAGAGTCACCGCTGCTGATTTTCTCCGCGCTCGCTTTATCGGCGTCAATCTCTTTTCCGGATGCGGTTTTAGTTTTTGCTGCTATGTGGATTGGTTTGGGATCATCATCCGCATCCACAATGGTTTTCTTTATGCCAGAAGCGGTGATGACTGTGTGAATCGGTGGAGTTTTCTTGGCCTGTGCGGGAGGAGGTGGCGCAGAGGCATCGTCGTCTGAATCGGCTGCGGACAGGTTCTTTGCCTCAGACTTTGCTGCGGAATCACTCCCCGCGTCATCATCGGTGATAGCCGCATTACTCGTGCTTTGCTTTGTATCTTTTGCGGCGTCCTTTGCTCCTGCCTTGCCGTGAATATCAATCATGAGCCGTGGCGGATTGGGCAAGAGAAATGCGTGATAAGACGAAGTTTCCCCGACTTCAAGAACAATGCGCGTTCGTCCAGGCTGATATTGTGCGACGCGAATTTTTTGCAACAAGCCATCGTCCACATCGAGGCTTTTGCCGACGAGGGTCGAGGCTAGGTGTGTGTTGTGCAGGTCGAAGAAAATACGTTCAGGATTGCCGATACGCTGCGAATCGAACTTCACTACCTGCTCGAGGTCAATGGCTACGCGCGTGTAGTCGGGGGTGGACCAATGACGAATTCCGGTGACGCGGGAAATCTTGTCATTCTTGGCAGATATGGCCTCTGCCGGTTGATCGTCATTGGCATCATTACTGTCACTGTCGCCGGGCTTGATGTTCTTAGTTGCTGTTGCCGCAGGGTTGGTTTTTGCGTCGTCCGTGGAATCGTTCCGCGGCGCTGATTTTTTCGATGAAGCCTGTCGCACAGGCTCTGCTAGAGCTTTGCGCGCTTCAACCGCGAGATGGCTACGCGGATACCGCTTAACGACGTCATCAAAGGTCTCGCGAGCCTTCGCCTGATTGTCTAAATCGTCCTTGTAGATTTCGCCGATGGTAAATAGCGCCTCGATGCGATATTTGCTGCCGGGATATTCGCGGCGGAGGAATTCGTATTGTGCAATAGAAGCGTTGAGAATTTTGAGGTCGTTGAAGCGGCGGCCCATCTCGACCATGAGTTCGGCTGAAGCGACGACGCTGGGCTCAGCTTTGGAGGACGTTGGCGCTCCCAGATAGACCCGCCGGTAAGCGTCAATTACACGCTGATATTCGGCGCGGGATCGGTCGGCAACGGGCCGCCCTCCGAGGGCTTCCTGCATTGTGGACGCTTTCGCAAATTCCGTCCGCGCCCACGCCTCGGATTTATGGCGGGCATAGGCCGGCAGGGCGAATATCGCAATAAAAAACAATGCAATAGCCCACCGCGTCCTGCGTTGGCTTCGATGAAAAAAATTCACTGTCTCTTCGACCTAACCTTGCCGCAATTCGACATGGGTCAAATGCGGCAGCCTACCCTTAATCACACACTCTGGCGGGCGTTTACGCTATTACTAGCTAGGTACTGTTTTATCACCCTAAAGATTAGATGCGCCGGGTCAACTGGGAAGGGTAAAGCCTAGTCCGTGTTGGAGATATACAGCACGCCGCGTGAATCGCGCTCCACGTGAACGGGTTGCTTAAAGGGACCGTTTAGATAGTGGGAACTGCTGTCAACCTGTCCACCACTATAAAGCTGGGTGATGCGCTTCACGTAGTTGCGGGTTTCAGCGAAGTGGGGAATGCCAGAGCTGCGTGCTACCGCTTTGGGGCCTGCGTTGTAAGCAGCAAGCGTCAAACGCACATCGCCTCCATAATTCTCCATCAGCTGCTTAAGTTGGCGTACGCCTGCATCAATATTCTGTTGTGGATCGAACGGGTTGTTCACGTTCAACGATCGCGCTGTTTCCGGCATGAGCTGCATGAGTCCCATCGCGCCTTTTCGCGACACTGCGTTGGGATTGAAATTCGACTCAACTTTAATCACCGCGCGAACTAGATTTGGATCAACATTGTGGCGTGACGCCGACTGCTCGATGGCGGAGTCCACATCCTGCTGGCTAAAGTTGCTTTGTGTTGCCTGTAATTGCGTGAAATTGCTGCCCAAATACCGGCGATCCAGGTAATGATTCACTTCGGCAGCCGCTGACCTCGCGGCTCGCATGTTGGAAGACGGCACGGGTTTCCAGCGCTTCTCGGTGGAACTCCAAAAAACCAGGCCATTTTGGCCAGCGGGAACTTCAGCACGCTGCGCGGGTGGCACGATGGCGTCATTTACGTAAATACGATGGCCGGTTTCATCGGTAGTAGCGGTAATGACGGTTGCCGAAGCCGAAATCGAGCTGCCTGTGGATGCAGCTTGCGCAGGCACCATGACCGCTAAAAGCGCTCCTAAACAGAGGCCAGTCAGGCAGACGAAATGAAGTGGTTTTCGCATGTATGCCAATAATTATAGGGTCGGGTTCTGGGCCGGACAATTTATCGAAAGGACATGGAACCATGGTTTTTAATCCTGTAAGTAATTGATTTAAAGATTGTTAACGGTAGTAATTAATCTTAGTAACCACCCTGGGAAAGCTTGCTTGAGGCTTTTCATTCACGTCCCTCATTGCTCTCGGCCCTAATAGTTTTTTGAATCGGGGCAAGAAAAACATTCGATTGGACTCACCCCTCAGAGCAACGTACTTTCTACCCAATCGCTTATGCGGGGCGGCTTGGGCAAGATAAGAGACGCACTGAGACTTTTCAACCCAGGCCGCTCCCGCTCCAGAAATGCAGGCGAATTGAAAGAATCCACGGGGAGGAGCTGAATATGGCCGCGATTGGAAATTCTCAACGCACATCCTCTGTCAGCAAAAAGCTTTCAATTTTGAGTTCTCGTCTCCGCGACCCCGAGTGGCGGCGATATGGCTATTTGCTGCTTACGGGCAAAGCTTTGGGAATTGCCGTGCTCTTCATGGCGATCAATGTGATCTCAGGAATCTTCTTCAGCAAGGTGCTGGCGGCCGACGCTCCCGTGCAAGCCGCCGACATTGTGAATCCCATCAATACCATCTGGGTGCTGATTGCAGCGTTTCTCGTATTCGGCATGCAGGTAGGCTTCACCATGCTCGAAGCCGGCTTCTGCCGCGCCAAAGAAACCGTCAACGTACTGATGGAATGTGTGGTTGATACGTGCTTCTGCGGAATCTTGTTTTACGCCTTCGGTTTTGCTTTCATGTTCGCCCACGGCAACGGGTTCATCGGCTACCACTGGTTCTTTCTCCAGAACATTCCCGCTACCTATGAAGGAACTGGCGTTTCGTTCCTTGCTTTCTGGCTCTTTCAATTCGCTTTTGCTGACACCTGCTCGACCATCACTTCCGGTTCGATGATTGGTCGCACCCGCTTCATCGGGGACTTGCTCTACAGCATCGTGGTTTCGGGATTTATTTATCCCATCATCGGCCACTGGGCCTGGGGGCCAGATGGATTTCTCGCCACCATGGGCACCGACGGCCACTTCTTGGCTTCGCTTGGCGTCGGCTTCCACGATTTCGCCGGATCGACCGTGGTTCATACGATTGGTGGTGCCGTGGCCTTAGCGGGTGCAATCGTTCTTGGCCCTCGCCTCGGGCGGCGCTTCAAACGCGATGGAGGAGGTCCGACCGTTCCCCATGATTTGACCATCGCGGCCAGCGGCGGATTGCTTCTCTGGTTCGGATGGTATGGCTTCAACCCCGGTAGCACGCTCTCGGCAATGGATTTTGAAGGCGTGGGCCGCGTGGCGACCAACACAACGCTCGCCGCTTGCGCCGCGGGCATCACAGCCATGAGTTATGCCTACATGCTTGCCAAGAAATGGGACATGGTCTCCACGCTCAACGGCTTTCTTGCTGGATTAGTCGCCATTACTTGCCCCTGCTATTGGGTTTCGCCGTTTGGATCGCTCGTGCTAGGCGCGGTGGCTGGTGTGATCGTCGTCGCCGGAGTCGAGTTGCTCGAGTATCTGCGCATTGACGATCCTATCGGTGCGGTTCCGGTGCATGGCATCTGCGGAATCTGGGGGACGCTATCGCTCGGCTTGTTTGCCTGCGGCAAGTACGGCGCGAGTGGCCCGATTTCACCTGACAATTCGGTCGCGCTGAAGGGTTTGTTTTATGGCGGCGGAACGTCTCTTTTGGTCGCGCAATCGATGGGCAGCTTCATCGTGACCAGCGCAACGTTCGTGGTCGCGATGGGCGTAATGTATGCATTGCATCAGGCGAGTCTGCTGCGCGTTTCACCCGAAGCCGAGATTGCCGGACTCGATCTTTCGGAACATGGCGCCGCTGCCTATCCGGAGTATTTGACGGCTCCGCAGACAGTTCCGCTCACTTTGGTTCCACATGGTGGGAGCAATGAACGGATGCCGGTGACTGTAGTTAAGCCCGGCACCGGTGCTTTCGCTCCGGCGATGGGAGAAGGCGTCCGGTAGTCGAACGAGACGCGACCTGCCGGAGCGAACCTTCTCGGGCGTGTACGGCGTGGCACCGCTCCAGTGGGCCACGCCTGTCGCTCATTCCTATCTATGTAGTACCCTTCCTTTGACCAATGACTGAACTCCCATCACCCGACCGCCAGACTCCGGATGCCCTCATGCTCTTCGGCTTCTGGTATCGCGCCATCTCGAGCGCGGAACTCACCCGCAATCGCCTGCACAAAGCTATGCTGCTGGAAATTCCATTGGTCTTGGGCCGCGATCCGCAAGGCCGCGCATTCGCCCTGCGCGATGCCTGTCCGCACCGCGGGATGCCGCTTTCTTGTGGGCATTTCGACGGAAAAGATATTGAGTGCAGCTATCACGGCTGGAAGTTTGCCGCGCACACCGGCCAATGCCAGCTTATCCCGTCGCTCACTGCCGACCAGAAGTTAAAAGTGGACCGCATCTACGCTGGCAGCTATGCCTGCGAAGAGCATGACGATTTCGTATGGGTTTTCATCCCTGAGCCCTCGCCCGCCGGCGCCGGATTCACCAAGACTGCCGAGCCCCCTTTTCCCGCGCCTCGTGTGCCCACGTTTAGCGACAAATATAAGATCGCCCATCTCACCGCCGATCTGCCCTGCAACGTGGACCACGGCATCATCGGCCTCATGGACCCCGCGCACGGGCCGTTCGTGCATCAGGCCTGGTGGTGGCGCACACAAAAAAGCATCCACGAGAAGCAGAAACATTTCGAGCCGATTCCCAACGGATTCCGCATGAGCGCGCACACGCCCAGCCCCAACAGCGCGCCTTACAAGCTGCTGCGTCTTTACGCCGACGCCGACTCCATTACCACAACTATTGATTTTGTCCTGCCCAATCTTCGCCTCGAAACCATTCGGGCAGGGAAGTATTGGTTTTCGTCGCTGACCACAGTCACGCCCATCACCCGCGACCACTGCCGTATTGACGTCGTCGCATGCTGGAATTTATTTCGCTGGATTCCCTTTGCACCCGAGCTGCTGAAATTTGTCTTCGCCAAATTCGTTGAGCAGGACCGCCAGACCATGGAAGATCAATCCGAGGGTCTGAAGCACAATCCGCATCTCATGCTGATTGACGATGCCGACCGCCCCGCCAAGTGGTACTTCCAGTTGAAGGCGGCCCATCTCGAATCCCGCCGCTCAGGGACGGAAATGCAGCATCCGATGGTCGGGCCGGTGACGCTGAAGTGGAGGAGTTGAAAACAAGAGGTCGCCATGAAACTTAAAGTTCCGACTGTACAAGCCAAGGTCACGCTTTTACCTGAACTATCCCAAGGCCGACTCTTGACGACCGGACAGTATAGGCCTCATATCGTCATGGGACCACAGTCTCAGCGCGTTGCTATTCGCGAAGGGAATGCGTACATGGAGAAGCTCCTTGGCGTCATGTTTGTAGGAGGGCCAGACACATTGGCCCCAGGTGAAAGTGGACAAGTGACTCTCGCGCTTATGTATTTTCCCGAGTACCAATACGACGAGGTCACCCCAGGAGCGACATTTACTCTTCGGGAGGGTTCTAAGATCGTAGGCTATGGTGCGATACTCACCCGCTCCGATCTTCCTTAGGAATGAAGGCCGTTTGCAACTTGCCTCACGAACTCCCTCGGCGTACATCCCACCAGCGCTTTGAAATCGTTGATCAGATGGGCCTGATCGAAATATCCCAGATCGAGCGCGAGCTGCGCCCAGTCCGGCTTTTGGCCGGAATTTAATTTCTCTACGACTTCATGCAAACGATAGCGGCACACCACCCACTTGGGACTCGCACCCACATATTCCCGAAAGATTCTTTGCAGCGTCCGTTTGCCGATGCCGCTACGTACAACTAAATCATCCACCGTCTTGATTTCGATATCGCGCAGAATCAGATCAACCAGTTCACTGACCAAAGCAATCGTCTTGTCCGGCCTCGGCATCCGCGCCAAGAAGAATTTATTCGCCGCCGCAATCTTTTCTTCATCTGGACGCGAAGAAAGCGCGATAGCCTCAAATTCTTTGATTGAGTTTCCAAAAACTCGCTTCGCCGGAATCGTCTTATCTGCTAACTCCGAGATCGGCTTGCCGAAAAACGGCCGAAACCCTCCCGCGCGAAACTTCACGCCAACTACCCACGACTTGTCGTCGAGCACGCGCGAGAACCTGTGCGTCTGCACTCCACTCACGACGCCCTTCTTGCCATTCTCGAAAATCAAATGCACATTGGGATGCGGCAAATTCTCGGCTAAATGCGGCTTGCAGCCGCGCATATCCCAATGGATCATCCAATAATGCAAAATCCACGGCGCAAGCTCCGGAGCCGGATCACGGCGAAAATGCTGCATCGAGCCCTCAGCCATCGTCCGCCGCAGAATTCCTCGCGCTTTGCCCGCGCCCGAGTCATATTCCTCAACAACTTTTGTTGGTTTCTGTCGCGTTTTTCCAATTATTGCCATTCGCGTTTCACTAGGATAACGAATCAGTGGCCGATGGCATGGAAACAGAGGAGAATGGGCGAGGAGCGAGCAGCAGTTTTTGATTTTGGGTGGCGCAGTGCTTCCAGCGCTGCGATTCGCCAGCTTGGAAAATGAGGGCTTTAGCCCCTGAGGAACATCATATGACTAACATTTTCGTGGCCTTCCTCGCTCTTATGATTTCTATGTCCGCGCTCGCACAGACCAATAATCCCAAGGAGACAACCATGCACGCCAAAGGTTCATTCGACGTAAAAGTCGTCCCGCAGAAGCCCGACAATCCACAAGAAGAAAAAGCTGGCCTCGGTCGTATGTCCCTCGATAAGCAATTTCATGGCGACCTCGAAGCGCAAAGCGACGGGGAAATGCTCAGTTTCATGACAGAGGTCAAAGGCTCCGGGGGATATGTCGCCCTCGAACACGTCGTCGGCAAGCTCAACGGCCGCAGCGGGTCGTTCGTTCTTCAACACAATGCGACCATGACCCGCGGTACGCCACAGATGAATATCGTCGTCGTGCCCGACTCTGGCACCGGCGAACTGGCTGGAATTTCCGGAACGCTAATCATCAATATCGTCGAAGGCAAGCATTTCTACGAATTCGATTATTCGCTGCCGACCCAAAAATAAACTACAGGAAACGTAAAACACACGGAGTATTTTTCTTTGTGAACCTTCGTGCCCTTTGTGGTTAAACTCTTTCGCATTCCGCGTTTTCCTCAAACCCTTCTGCGTTATACTCGGCTCAAGTCGTAATTTTCTCTCAGGAAAGACGTGCCATTATGACCGTGAAGCTGGCTGAGGCTGAGGTATCCGCGCAGGTTCCCGCCGACGATTTTCAGGCCCTGGAAGACAAAAT
>JAJPHW010000060.1 GCA_021325035.1 Terriglobia bacterium | reverse complement strand
GGAAGCTGGACCGGCGTTTTGGCTTGCGACAAGCGCAGAGCTTCGTGGGCATAGAATTCGCAGAAGTCAATCGTTTCGGCGATATCGGCATCGGCTTCCGCCCAGTTCTTGCTGACTTCGAACACGAGCCACGCCATGAACTCAAATTTGCGTTCGCGCAACAGATCAGCAGCGCGGAAGAGCAGGCTGGCGCGCTCTTCGACAGAAGTGCGGCTCCAGGTTTCAAATGCCGCCAGCGCGGCCTTCATCGCTGGTTCGACATGTTCTTCATTTGCTTTCTGGTGAATGCCCACAACCTGCGACGGCTTCGCCGGGTTCAGCGACTTGATCTTTGCGGAAGTCTTTACGCGCTTGCCCCCGATAATCAGGTCGTACTCCTGACCCAAATGGCCTCGGACTTTTTCGATCGCGGCGCGCATCTTGCGCGCATTTTCATCTTTGCTGAAATCTACAAATGGTTCGTTCTTAAAGGGGCCTGTATGCAGGCGAATTTGATTGCTCACGGGTGATTCAAGAATAGTTGCCATAGAAGTTGACCTCAAAAGATATGGATGCTGTGCTAAGTCGAAAGGACACTATAGTTTAGCATTTAGCGTTGCAAGAATACGGAGCATAAATATCGCCATTGGCAGCACGATGTATGCTGTCACGAGGTGGTGTATGGCAAAATCCGCTTCACATCTTGTTTTCATTTGCGCTCTGGCGGTTGCCATGGCCAAATCGGCAACTGCTCAGGTTGCACCTCCATCGCTAATAAATCCAGTCCCTCTGATTTATCAGCCACTTATGCCGACAAGCGTTTCTCCCGGCGGTCAGGAATTCAAGCTCAACGTGATCGGAACCGGGCTCACGGCGTCGAGTGTGGTGAATTGGAATGGTGTGGCACTTCCCTCTACGCTGGTTAACCGCTCGAGCATCTCCGCGGTTGTAGCGGCGGGGCTCGTGGCTAGCGCTGGAACGGCGTCCATCACGGTGTCGAATCCGCCTCCGGGCGGGGGGACGTCGAATGTGGAGTATCTGCCAGTGGCCAATACGCCATTCTTCGCGCCGACATTTTCGCGGGCGTATTTGACAACACCATATGCAGGCGTTTGTGCGCTCGTTGTTACGGACTTTAATGCAGATGGACATCCAGATATTGCAGCCATAAGCAGTTTTAATTTTGTATTCGTGCTAGTCGGCAATGGTGACGGCACATTCCAGCCGGCAGCGAACTATCCGGTGGGGAACGGGCCTAACTCGGTGGTGGCAGCCGATTTCAACGGCGACGGAACGCTTGATCTGGCGGTGGTCAATGGAAGCGACGGGACCGTCTCGGTGTTATTGGGCAATGGGGATGGAACCTTTGCCCCACAAAAGAAATATGCTGCGGGGTCGTCGCCGGGCACGCTCCTTGCGGCGGATGTAAATGGTGACGGGAAACTTGATTTGATCGTATCTCTCGCACCCGCTCCTCCACCGAAGGGAATGATTTCTGTACTGCTCGGAAACGGAGACGGCACATTTGAAAAGGGCGCGCATTACGACACGGGTGGCGAAAACGTAGACACGATGACGGCAGGGGATTTCAACAACGATGGCATCGTTGACGTCGTCGCCTTTGATCACAATATAGACAGCGCCTCGGTCTTGCTTGGTATAGGCGAGGGGGGATTTGGAGCTCCGGCCTTTTTCAAGTTTCCGGCACAGGCGGTTTTCGAATCGGCCCTCCCCATCGACTTCAACGGGGACGGCAACCTCGACTTGGCAGTGACGTGGGGATGGTCCAGACCACAAGCGGGTATTTTCGTTATGTTGGGAAATGGCAATGGCGCGTTCCCTTCGATCCACAACTTCATCTCCGGATTTAGTCCGATGGGTTTAGGCGCTGGAGATTTTAATGCGGACGGCGTCTTGGATCTGGCGGTGACCGACTGGAATGCGGAAGACTTTGCAGTGCTACTAGGCGAACATCAGGACACCGGATTTGATCCGCCACTTGGTTATTCCACGGGGACCACGCCCGAGGGTCTTGCGCTGGGGGACTTCAACGGAGATGGAAAGCTGGATGCAGCGATTGCCTTGCCGAATGGCGGCTATTCATCCATTGCAATTTTTTTACAGCAATAAGACCGAAAGAACCGTTTAGCGCAATTGCATAGTATCTTCGCTGGCTTTTGGTTGATGGGTCATGGCAGCGGTCCGCTCCAGTTTGTCCCAGGCAAATTTCTGGCCTTGCACGGCCCGCTTAAGCGTCTTGAATAAGACGACCGAAAATAGCTGCCGGTAGGCAAAGCGCTGCAACCAGACCTGGCTCAATAGCCAGCCATCCTCACGCGCCTCGGGCTGGCGGCGTTCGAGAGCGAATGCAATCGCCGAGGTGATGAAATCAATAATCAGGAATACCCCGAAGAAAATGACCAGCCGCGTGAAACTCGACGGATCAGTTGAGTCGGGATGGAAATATTTCGAGATGAAATATGACGCAGCCCCGATCACGAACATGAGATCAATAAATGGCGACACCAGCGGCAGTAAAATCTGGAAAATTAAAATATTGGGGAGCGTAACCCATCCAAGCGCGCCTTCACGGGCAAAGGCGGAACGGTGTTTCCAAACCGCTTGCAGAATTCCGAAGGACCAACGGAAACGCTGACGCATAAGGCCATTGGCATTGGTGGGAGCTTCGGTAAAGGCGAGGGCGAGGTCTTCGTACTCTACGCGATAACCGAGTTGTAACAAAGCCATGGTCAGGTCAGCATCCTCGGCGACGGTATCAGTGTGATATCCACCGGCTTCGCGCACTGCCGAAACCCGCCACCCGCCGATTGCTCCGGGAACCACACTCACCGCGCCCAATGTGTTCAAAGCGCGGCGTTCGAAATTCTGGCTGGTGATGTATTCGAGGGCCTGCCAGCGCGTCCAGAGATTTACGCGATTGCCAACTTTCGCATTGCCGGCGACTGCGCCGACTTTCGGATCGGCGAAATGCGGCACGAGGCGGGCAACAGCGTCCGGAGCAATGACGGTATCGGCGTCGATCCCGACAAAAAATTCTTCGTCAGTAAGATGCAGCAATCCGAAATTTAAGGCTTCGGCCTTGCCGGCATTCGGCTTCGTCAAAATCAGAACCTGTCCGCTCGCCTGCTCTTGGGGAAAGGCTGCTCGCGCGACTTCTAACGTGCGGTCTTTCGATCCGTCGTCAATCACAATCACGCGCAGGTTTGGATAATCCAGCGCGAGCACCGAACGGATGGTACGCTCGATGACCTTCTCTTCGTTGTAAGCCGGGACGAGTATCGCAACTTTGGGTTGGTAGGTTGCGACCGCACTGCCTGCGACCCGTATGTGATGGGGCGTGCGAAAGCGGTCATAAACCGCAAAGATTCCAACGAACAACAAGCGCCCGGTCATCAGAAAATCGCCAAGGATGAAAATCCAGGTGATGGTTTTGTTGCCCGCGTCAAAGAGCCAGAAGCCGAACCACGACAGACGAGCCGACCAGCGCTCATCCGCAGGGATAGGCGGCATCACATCGGCTTTCGTCTTTCCGAGCAATTCATAGACAGGAACAATCTGCAAACCTTTGGCGCGCGCCGCATCAATAATCATGGGCACTGCCAGCGCAGTCTGGCTGCGATTGCCGCCGCCATCGTGCATCAAGATAATGCTGCCGCAAAAGCGGTCGTTGGCCGCGCATGGCGGCAAATGTTCAATCACGCGGTTGGCGATTTCTTTGGCCGTGGGACGCGGATCATCGCGCCAGTCGTTGGGGTCAATCTTGTCACCGATCGTGACGTAGCCCATGTCCTGTGTGAATTCGAGCGGGCGCACTTGATCTTCGGTGTCCGGTTCGGCGTCAATCGAGTAAGGCGGGCGAAAAAGAATGGTGCGCAATCCCAAACGGCTGGCGAAAAGCCGTTCTGTCAGGTTCAATTCCAACTTCATGTAGCGGCCGGAAAGGTTGCTGATATCGGGATGAGTAAAAGTGTGATTGCCGATTTCGTGGCCTTCCTTGACGATGCGTTTTAATACACCGCCAAATTTGTCAGCCTGAAGGCCGATGAGAAAGAACGTTGCCGGCACGTCTTTCGCTTTTAGCGCATCAAGGATTTTTGGCGTCCATTCGGGATCAGGGCCATCGTCAAAAGTGAGAGCGACGGCGTTAGGGTTATAACCGTAGCGGCCCACACGATAGTTCTGCGGCAGCGAATCGAAATTCTCATCGGCAATCAGATTGGTGGATGGGTCAACAGTAATTCCGCGCTGGCCGTCGGCTGGGCGCGCTTCTATGCGCAGAATTTCACCCTGCCCTTCCATATCCACGTCCTGACCGGGTGGAACGTCTTTTAATTTCTCAGGGGCGTCGGCCGCGCCAGGTACATCCCAAACTTTCCATAATGAGCGGTCTTCGGCGCCGAGACGCCAGATGGCAAACGTATCAATGCCGAGATTCTGGGCTGCGCGCATTTCGTTCAACGCAGTCACTGCGTCGAGGAACCACACATCATGATCGAGGTTGTGTTCATCCACATATTGAATGTGCGGATTGTTGCTGTCGCTATCGAAGTCAACTTCGGCCTCAGAATCACGCGCCGTGGACCACGCGTCCTGCACAGAGACATTGAAGTTTTTTACGCCGGGCGGCAGCACGCCATTCTTGGGTTTGTGCACCCAGTCGTAGCCGTAGTTCGCAATCGCGCAAATTAATTTGTCGAGAGGAATGGATTTCTTCGCCGCCGCAAGGTTGTCGGTGAACCAATCCTGCCCCGCGACAGGCCCCGGATCGTGCTCAGGATCGTGCTGATCGTAGTTCATGAGCACGACGCCATCCACCGCTGCGCCAGCCGCCGCGTAGGGATACTCCGGCGTGTTCGCGGGCGCGCTTATATAGAGCTTCATGTTCTTGTTGTGAAGATCGCCAGCCAGCTCCTGCAAGAAAATGACATAACTGGGGTAAGCCTGCACTGGATAATCTTCGAAATCCACCATGAGGCCGCGATATTTGTCGCTGGCAAGAAATTGCGCCACTTGCGCCCGGAAGAGAGCGCGAGAGGCTGGATTTTCCAGAAATTTGCTGATGTCAATCCAGTTCGCGCCGTCGAAATTATTGACCAACGGAAAAACTTCCATGCCCGTGTCCTCCGACTTAAGAAAGGGCATGACCTTCGAATCCACCGGGCGGACGGTTGAGCCTTGAATCACATCGAAGAAGTCGTTGGTCTGTTCGTCCACGCCTTGCAGATGACCGTCGGCAGTGAGCACATGCAACCACTCGGGATAAAGCAGATCAATCTGGTGCGCATATTCGCGCAAGGAAGAGAAGCTGGCAGCGTCCCACGAGACATAAAAACCGGCGCGAATGCCTTCTTCGCTGTTCAACTTAATTTGCGACGGGGGTGTTTTTAGATTGCGATGTCCACGGGCAAGGGCCAGCTTCTTGCGGCGCTCCTTGGCCTTTTCTTTTTCGCGCTCTTTCAGGGCGTGGAATGATCGTTTCTGCAACGGAAGCAATAGTTCTGGCAGCGGTTCATCGCGGAGAACCGTGTATGCAAAAAAAATGAGCAACAGGCTAAGGATGATCGCGGCCGCGTCAAAAATTCGACGCAGTCGCTTCCAACGCGCCTGTCGCGGATCATAAAAGACCGGTTTTGCCATGTAGAATGAGCTACTTTCATCCTAAGCTGCGGGGTGTAGAGCGTCAATGGAAGCTGCCTTTGGATGCACTATTAGCGTCTTTTGTGCAAAATCAGGTGCAGCTTCGGGTACTTCCTGCCTGCGGGCAGCTAAAACGCGATAAGCTTTCAGCGTGCGCGAACTGATTCGTAAGCACAGCAAATTCTTCTTGATAGCGGCCGCCGCGGGCTTCGCGCTGCGCCTTATTTTCATTTTCTTTCTTGCCCGCCTGACCAACGACTCCTACATTTATGGGGACATCGCCAAGAGTTGGCTCCAGCATGGAATTTACGGGGTAAGCGAAAGCGGTTCGATTGTGCCGACTTATATCCGGCTGCCGGGATATCCCGCATTTTTGGCGGCAATTTTCTGGATATTCGGCATGGAGCATTACCGTGCCGCGCTCATCATCCAGATGTTTGTGGACATGGGCACGTGTTTTCTCATCGCGGACCTGGCGCGAAGGCTTGTATCCGATCGCGCGGCGCGCGCGGCATTTCTGCTGGCAGCGTTATGCCCGTTTCTTGCGGATTACGTTTCTGCGCCTTTATCGGAGACGCTAGAGATATTTTTTACCGTTGTCGCGTTTAATCTTGCTTTGATCGGGCTTGCGCAAGTCCACAACAAACAAACGCGGCCCTGGGTGGGTTGCGGCTTTGCCGTCGGGGCGGCCATTCTGCTGCGGCCTGATGGAGGCTTGCTGCTTGCCGCCATCGAACTTTTTCTATTCGTAACGCTCATTCGCGATTGGGCCCGTGGCCAGCGAACGCGACTCCCTGCGCAAAACATTGGCATCCGCATGGAAGCCGCATTTTTTTTGGCCTTGTGCGCCCTGCTTCCATTAACTCCATGGGCGCTGCGCAACTGGCGCACCATGCATCAGTTTCAGCCCCTCGCCCCACGCTATGCCAATGCGCAAAATGAATACGTGCCCATGGGCTTCAACCACTGGGTGAAAACCTGGATTGCCGATTATTCTTCGACGGAAGCCATTTATTGGAGCGTACCCGGCGCGCCGGTTGACCCGAGCTTGCTTCCCGCCCGTGCATTTGATTCTCAACGTCAGCAGGAACAAACCCTGCAAATCGTCTCCACCTACAACGACGCTCTGGAAATCACTCCAGCCCTCGATTCCCGCTTTGCAGCTTTAGCAACGCAAAGAATTCATGATAGGCCGCTGCGATATTACGTTTTGCTACCTTCGCTTCGCATCGCCGATATGTGGTTGCGACCGCGCACAGAAAAACTCCCCTGCAACAGCCGTTGGTGGGAGTTCGATGAAGACCCGCAATGGATGGCGTTGATGATTGCGCTCGGCGTCATCAATCTTGCTTACATTGCCGCCGCTCTTCTCGGGCTGATGAAAAAATCTTTTATAGGCCCAATGGGCTTGTTAGTTTTATTTGTAGTTTTACGGTCATTATTTCTGGGAACGCTTGAGAATCCCGAGCCACGCTACACGCTCGAATGTTATCCCGTGGTTATTGTGCTGGCAGGCGCATGGCTGGCGAAGTTTTTACAAGCGGATGACTCGAAGTCAGTCTCTAAAAATCTGTAGCAATGTCTCCAGGATTCGATATACTTCTCGACCATAGCTGCACAGAAACGTTTCACTTCTACGATTTGCTTGTGGTCGTTCACTTGCGTCTGATGGATGCAACTTGCGAATGGGAGCCCCAATGAAACCGTCCTGCTTTGTACCGCGGCATTCGAAAACCTTCTTCTCAATTCTCTTTGTTTCGCTTTTGTGTTCCTCCGCATTTCTGCACGCAGCGGAAACGACTGCAACGGTATCCGGCACGGTCAAGGATTCCAGCGGGGCCGTAGTGTCCAATGCGCCGGTGATTTTAACCAATGTAAATACAAATATCGCCAAGACACTCAAAACCGGCAGTGACGGCTCTTACCTGTTCACCTTGGTTCCTATTGGCACGTACAGCATTTCAGTACAGCAAACAGGATTTCGAAAATATGTGCGCGACGGCATTGTCCTCAACGTCAACCAGAACGCGAAAGTGGACATCTCGCTCACCGTGGGCGCAAGCGAACAAGTGGTTGAAGTCAACAGCGATGTAACGCAAGTGGACACGCTATCGGCGACGCTAGGCAGCGTCGAAACTGAACGCCGCATCAACAGCTTGCCTCTGGTAGAACGGGATACTTTTCAGTTGGGGCTGTTGCAAGCCGGCGTATTCCCACCAGACGAAGACGACGGGAGTGGAAATCCATTCTCGGTCAGCGGTGAACGCTCGGAATCCGTCAGCTTCATGATTGACGGAACGGACAACAACGATTTCCTTGGCAACAACGCAGTGGTAGATCCGAACCCGGATGCAGTGGCAGAATTCAAGATTCTCACCAATAACTATACGGCGGAATTTGGCCGGACTGCAGGCGGCATCGTCAATCAGGTCATCAAGTCAGGGACCAATCAATTTCATGGCGACGTGTTCGAGTTCTTCCGCAATGATGCTCTGAACGCCCGGAACTATTTCCTGCCCGCCGTGACGCCTTACAAACGAAATACCTTTGGCGGCACGCTCGGCGGTCCCATTCGCAAGGACAAAACATTTTTCTTCGTGGCCTATCAAGGTATCCGCAGGCACGAGGGCGTAGTGGCGCCAATTTTGCAGGTATTGAGTCCGGCGGAACGCAACGGCGACTTCAGCGAATTGCTGCCATCCACGCAGCTCATTGATCCGCTGACTGGGAATCCATACCTCAACAACCAGGTCCCGGTGAATCCGGTCATCGCCAACTACATTGCAAAATATCTTCCGCTGCCCAACTTGCCCAACAATAATTTCGTTTCTTCGCCGACCGAGGTGGATCGCGAAGACCAGGGCATCGCACGGCTGGACCATCACATTGGCGACAAGGATTCCATCAATGCGTCGTACATCATCGACGACTTGTCGCAAAATAGCCCGTTCACTATTGTTAATGGCGGATCGACTGGCGGGAACGTCCCGATCGGCTCCGGCTCCGACTCGCTCATAAGAACTCAGCTATTGTCGGTAACGTGGCTACACACTTTTAATCCGCATGTGGTCAACGAGTTCGTTTTTGGGGCGAATCGAAGTGCAAGCACAAGCGCCATTCCCCATGACACAACACCGCCCTCCGCGCTTGGCTTTACAAACGTTAACCCCGACGACCCGGCAGGGACGGCGCCCCCGATCATGACGACAACTTCATTCAATCTCGGCCCTAATCCGCAAGGCCCGACCAAGATTCACGACGTGACTTTCCACTGGCAGGACAGCGTCTCCATCACCAGGGGACATCACGACATGAAATTCGGAACGGACATCCGCCGCGTCCGGAACAACCTGGATTTCGATTTCGACAACAACGGCGTATTTGATTTTGGAAACAATCAGAATTTCACCGGCAATCCCCTCGCTGATTTTGTCGGCGGCTTTTATGATAACTTTTCTCAATATTCCGCCGCCGTGTATGGAATTCGCACTACCCAGTGGCATTTCTTTGGGCAGGATGCCTGGAAGATATGGCCTCGATTCACACTCACTTATGGATTGCGCTATGAATACAACAGTCCGCTCATCGACCCACACAACGAGATCCAGGGTTATTTCCCCGGCAAACAATCTACCCGTTTTCCCGACGCACCTCCGGGCATTTTGTATGCCGGCGATCCGGGCACTCCCAATCCTGGCCTTACCTACCCCGACCGCAATAACTTTGCACCGCGTATCGGATTTTCCTGGGACATGATGGGGAATGCGAAGCTGGTGATGCGCGGCGGATTCGGAATTTTCTACGATATTGAAGATGGCGCGCTGAATGAACAATTCGGCGGCGAAGCGCCATTCGGACACGTGATCAACATCCTGCCCGCCGGTTTCACTAATATTCCTGCGGGTGTGGATACAATTGCCGATCCCTATGCCGCTTTCGGACAGCTCAATCCATTCCCAACAGGCGGAGTTGTGGGATCCACTTTTGGCGTACCCAAGGTTTCACTGGCTTATGTTGTCGACCCTAACTTTCGAACGCCGTACTCAGAAAATGTGAACTATGGTTTTCAATATCAGGCGACGCGCGACACTGTGATTGAAGCCGACTATGTTGCAAGCTTTTCGCGTAAATCCATTGTCACGACGGATCTAAATGCCCCGCTACCCAGCATTTTGCAACAGCAGAACGCCAACGGGTTTCTTAATCCTGAGTGTGCGCGCCCCCTGGCGGCATGCGCAAACGCGACGACGGATCCGAACGCGCAACCCACAGGCGTGCAATATCTCTATACCGACCTGAGCGCCGGCAATTCCAACAGCAATCAACTGCAATTCACGGTGGACAAGCG
>JAJPHW010000067.1 GCA_021325035.1 Terriglobia bacterium | reverse complement strand
CTGCGCGAGATGAAAGATGTTGCGGTCTTCGCCAATGTTTTTGGATACACGCGGGAAGATTACGAATCCACCATCCAGATATTGAACGAAGGCGAGGGCATTGCAGCGTACGAGTTGAATGTTTCCTGCCCGAACACCGCACACGGCGGAATTCAATTTGGCAGCGATCCGCGATCGCTGGATGAAGTCGTAACCAAAGCAAGGCACGCCACCCAGCGTCCGCTGATTGTGAAGCTTTCACCGAACGTCACCAGCATCGCGCAGATGGCGCATGTGGCACAGGAAGCGGGCGCAGACGCCTTGTCTTTGGTGAATACTTTTGTAGGCATGGCGATTGATCCGGTGGAACGCAAGCCTCGAATCGCCAATATTACGGCGGGGCTTTCCGGGCCGGCGATCAAACCCATCGCGCTACGCATGGTCTATGACGCGTTCAAAGCGGTAAAGATTCCCATCATCGGCATTGGAGGCATTTCGACTCCATCCGATGTTGCCGAGTTCATGCTCGCAGGCGCTTCTGCGGTGCAAGTGGGCACTGCGAGTTACTGGGATCCCCGCGCAACCGAGAAGATTGCCGGTGAACTGGAAGAGTGGTGTGTCGAGCATGAAGTTCCACGCATCGCAGAACTGACGGGTGGGCTGGTGACGGAATAATTAATCGCCTGAAAGAAAACCAAAAGCAGATTTTTCGCTGCTCATATCAGACTGCTTTATCCCGCTTCAAATCACAATTCAGAGAATTTATTCGGTACTTGAGGTTGGTGCGTATAAGCTGGCCAATGCCCGGGTAGGCACGCGCTTTTCGTCGGACCAGGTGGCGCCGCCGTTGGTGGAGGTGCGATAGAACGCGCTCCAATCGGGAGTGAAGCGGGAGTCCATCCAGGCTACACGGACTGTGCCCGCGGAACTAGCGGCGATTAAAGGCATGGTATGAGTCGCGCCTGTAGGTGCATTGGAAAGTTCTACTTTCTGAGACCAGATTTCACCTCGAGTCGTGGAAGAAGCAAAATAAATTCGTTCGGCCTGATTGAGCCCCGAACTCGCATTCCACAATGCATAGAGCACGCCAGCGGAATCAGATGTGAGACTGATCTGTGCGCCGAGATATCCCCAGGCGCATTGGTAAGCGGAACAGCCTTCGGGGTCGCGTGACGTATCCATCAAAGTTGTGGCCCAGCGGCCCCCGCGCTCCAACAAGCGGCTAATGTAAAGATGTACACGGCCGTTGGTTGCGGAGGTCGCGGTGTAGCCAGCCCACGCCAGATAGATGTTGCCGTCGTTATCCACGGTGGCCGAATCGGCCAGAGAGGCCGCGAAGCTGGCCCCAGCAGAAATTTCCGCCGAGCCAAATGCCACCCCGCCATTATGAGAGGTTGCAACCATCAGCGAGTGTGTGCGCGTAAAGCCGACATAAACGTCCTGCCCACGGGCGGCAAGTACGGGATGCTCCGCGCTCCACAAACCGCGATCAGCCATTACCACCGACCAGCTTTGTCCGAAGTCGGACGATTTGGCGACCATCACGTCGCGGTTCATATTCTCGAGCCAGGCGGCATAGACCGTGCGATGGTCGGCGGCATCCACGACGATTTGCGGGTTGGCTTGCCCTGAACTGAATGGGGTGAGCGAGCGGGGCGCGTCCCAGTGCGCACCACTGTCATGGCTGGTGATGAGCATCAGGCTCGGCAGCCAGCAAGTGGCGCAATTGGGGTCGCGGCGCGATTGCGGATAAATCGCATAAACATGGCCGGAATCGTCAGCTGTGGTCGCGAATTCCCATTGATCGGAGGAACCCTGATCCGCATCTTTGTGAATGGTCTTTACCGACGAGGTCGCGGCAACCGCGGGCACTGCGAGCAAGGCTAGAATTAGCGCAAGCCAGCCGTAGCCTACGACGCCGAATTTTGGCTGGAAACCTAGGGCCACAGAACCTCATGCGGGCCGGGGAGGAGGCACCGCGTATGCTCAAAGGCTACCCTTTCGGGGACGGTGGGTCAACTATACAAATAGGGAAGCTTTCCGAGTCAGAGCGCAAGGCGAATGTTGTAAGCTGGTTGCTATGAAACGCAGCTGTTTACGCCTTCTTTCAGCCATTCTTCTCTTCGCCTCTTTCGCCTTTACCCAAGACAAGAAGCCCGTCTGGAGCCCCCAGGAACAGCCGATCGTTGATGGCATCCACGGGCTCCGCGCTTTGCCCGACGATGTTCGCGCCAAGACCACGAAAGACCTCGCGCTGAAAATCCGCGCGTTGCCCATCGTTCCCAACAAACTGCTGTTGGCGAATGGACTGGCAAGTCGAGCCACGGAAGGCGATTTTGGCCGTGACACCTTACAGGAAGTCACCACTACGCTTGCTGAAGCGCTGCGCGAGCAGCCCCAGCCTGCCGGCAAAGATGGTCCTGCCGGGGCTTACGTCGAAGTCGCGCAGCTCGTGCGCTACGAACACATGCAGACTTCGTTGAACGATCCGCAGCTCACCGCTGCAATGGCCAAACTGGAAGCCGACGACCAGAAACGCCAGGAGGCCAATTTCACGTTGACCGATTTGCAGGGCAGATCGTGGACGCTGAAAGACCTTCGTGGCAAAGTCGTGGTGGTGAATTTCTGGGCGACGTGGTGCCCGCCCTGCCGCAAAGAAATGCCCGACCTCGACGCGCTCTACCAGCAATTCAAAGATCAGGGCTTGGTCATCCTTGCGATCTCTGATGAAGAAGTCGCGAAGGTACAGCCCTTGATCGAGCAGCGCAAAATCAGCTATCCCATCCTCCTTGACCCCGGCCGTAAGGTGAACGATCTGTTCGACGTCGAGGGCATTCCCAAAAGCTTCGTCTATGACCGGGACGGCAAGCTGGTGGCGCAATCCATTGATATGCGGACGCGAGGGCAGTTTCTGGAGATGCTGGGCCGCGCGGGACTAAAGTAGAAGCGTTCGCACGAAAAACTTCATCCTCACTTTGTCGGCGGAGCCGCCGTGCCATCCGACCATTTCGCCACTGGAATCAAAAACACAGTCGCGTGGCCCAGATCGTCGGGAAGAGCGATAACGGGCGAGTCGTCCCTCGGCGAAGCGTCGGAGTTTGCTCCCCAAACTGACGCATCGGTGGCTTGGGCGATCATCATCACGTGCGGACGCCAGGCTCCAGCGCCATCATTCAAATATCCCTGCTTAGACAGCATGAAGACCATGGAATTGGCCTCGATCGAGGGCAGTTCTTTCTTGTCGAGAGCCGCTTTGACGGCTTCAGCCATTTGAGTCTTCGAGCTGCCGGCCAGGATTAACTCTGTCTCCTTAAGCGCGAAGGGCAAGTACGACCGGGCCGCAGGCGCGTTGTAGCAAAGAGGAGCGCGCACCTTGGGGTTCCAAAATTCCGGGTCATCGGGGCCTGCCGTCCAGGAGCGCTGCACGAGGCAGACGAAGCCATTCTTGCCGCTGACGGCGGTCTCATAGCCTTTGCTACCCATGACCAGGACTTCGGCGTCTTTTGCGATGGATTGCGGTGCCGCGCTCCGCGCCAAAGCAATCTCGCTATTGCGGTCCATCAGGTACTGGTCAACTGGGGCCATGGTTGGATACGCCGCCTTAGCTCCGTCTGCGTAGGCTTGCCACGCTGCGAATAGCATTACAACCAATCCAACTGTGTTGAATACGACTGTTTTGAGGGGTTTCATGTTTATCTCCGCCGGGAATCGGGCTTCGGACAACAACCACTAGGATGACAAGGGATGGATTCTTGGATGTATGAGGGCACTCTTTCTGGTCCTTCTCATCAAGCTTTGGCCTTCTTAGTCATCGTTTGGATCGTCATGTCTGAGATTTCCCATACTCTCAATTATCAGTCGAGAACTTTGTTTTGGGCATAGTGTGAAGGCAACGGTTATCAGTATGCCAAAAACAGCGGAGAATCTAGATGAAAACTCCATCGGGTTTGCTTTACTTTATTCGCGCGATCGGTTCAGATCAGTGAGGGAAGGAGGACTGAACCGATGGGGTCATGCGAATCGCAGTTAGTCATCGAGACAGGAGCGAAACCACTTAGAGGGCACTGTTCCAGCTGTCCACACATAAAGTTTGGCCCAATGCTCGGGCACGCCGGAGAGATTGAGCAGCTCGCCTGGCTACGCACAAAATATCAAGTTCACCTTATTGCAGATCATCGTAGCGAGGAGGCCGCCGAGATGATTGGCCGACAGCAGGCTAATGCGCATCCGGCAGACTAACCTAGACCAGCACCGAACCAACCTCGCGTTACCTTTGGCTTTCTGGGGTCGTGCGCTTTTACGCTCAATTGACAACGCCCGACCGGCTGCACTACGCTGTCCGGCGAAAGGAGAATGCTATGTCTAACGCGCGTTTTCACATCATATTTCTAATCCTTTTTTCTATCGTAGCTATCGCTCCCCGTGCGCACGCCGACGACACAACTACTGGTTGGGGAGGTATGACAGGTAACGAACTGCTTCCGGGCTGTGCGGCATCGGTTGATTTGGCAGATGGCAAGAAGATAGCAGATAACATGAGGGTTCCAGCGTTGGAGTGCCTTAGCTATGTCGGTGGCTTCATGGATGGTTACAACATCTTTGGTCTTATTTTGAGGCACGAGAAGTCTGTGTGCGTGTCGGATAAGGTTACTACGGGACAAATCTTGCGGGTCTTGGTTAAATGGCTAAGAGATCACCCAGCGGAGCTAAATCACTCAGCGATGTATTGTATGAGTGCCGCGCTCGCAGATTCTTTTGGCTGCTCTTGATGGCCAGGACTTATTAGCCTGTTGACCTCCCGGACGTGCGAAGCTTCGATCTCGGCCAGGAGCGAATCGTAGTCGTCCGCAATATCACACGCCAACTGAGCGGCTTCACCGTCCGCGATTTGCTTGTCCCTTAAGTCGTCCTTACGTCTCTTGATAATTCCGATTATCGTCTCGGCGTCCATACAGATATTATTGTCGCGGAACTGAGAAAATACCAGCAACTAAGGAGAACGTCTTTTTATGTCCCTCGGCGATGAAGTCCGCAGGAAGATTCCCACCGTTGATCTAGCTGTGAAAAATGCAGGAACGGAAAATTTGATAAGAGCAATCGTGGACACCCTTGAGGAGATTGCGACTGCGCTTGACGCCTTAGAACGCAGGGCTCGCGCGGAGTAAGTTCACCCAAACGCCTCTGCAAGAGGAGCAGTCGGCGCCAGCCCTACCGTTGCCACTTTTTTTGCGCTCCGGCATCAAATTCTTGACATAATTATTTAGAGTTCAGGGAGCAATCATCATGGCTACGAATACAGAAAAAGCGACGTTTGCTGCGGGATGCTTTTGGGGAGTGGAGGCGACGTTTCGGGCGCTGCCGGGAGTGAAGTCCACGCGCGTGGGCTACATTGGTGGGGCGACGGTCAATCCGACATACAAAGACGTTTGCACCGACCGCACCGGTCACGCAGAAGCGGTAGAAGTGACCTTCGATCCCACGCAGATTTCCTACGACCAATTGCTGAATGTTTTCTGGGAGAACCACGACCCCACGCAGGTGAACCGGCAGGGGCCAGACTTCGGCACGCAGTACCGGACCGCGATCTTCTTCCATTCGCCGGAGCAGGAAAAGCAGGCGCTGGCGTCGAAAGAGGCGCTGGGAAAATCGCATAAATTCGGCAAGCCGATTGCGACCCAGATTGTCGCGGCGCCGACGTTTTACGAAGCGGAGGATTATCACCAGCAGTATTTAGAGAAAAAGGGTCTGGCGAGCTGCCATATTAAGGCATAGCTTATTCACCGCCGAGAACGCAGAGTTCGCAGAGAATATTTTTTTGGTTTCCCTTTTCTCGGCGCGCTCAGCGTCCTCGGCGGTGAAATTGTTTCTACGGTCACACTGGCCTTATTCGGATGAACACGTGGAACGATACTGGATTATTTCCATAGGACGGATCTAGTACGCTCGGCTTGGAATAGAAGGTCACATCGCTGCCAATGCCGATATTCCATTTCGCTGAATGCACGAAATCGCGGACGCCGCCGAAAGTGTAAGCTCCGATGCGATAGGCAGGATGTGTCGCGGCGTGCGGGAAAAGCTCGTCTTTATCTACTAATTCAACCCGCGTGTAGGCGTAGTTGAGGCGGCGAAAATTCAGCGTTGACTCGGCGAGATAACTGTTTAGCGGGAAGCTTTCGAATTGTTTCTGCACTCGTCCCCAAATAATCGTGCTGGCCCAATTGCTCGAGCCTAAAAATCCGCTCGCCAAAGCCCGGTTGTATTCGATAGAAGCCGTCTGCCGTTGCTGATTGCCGGGTTCATCGGCCTCGGGATTCTCTAAACGCCCATAGCTGTATTGCGCAACCCAATTTTTCGTCGGCGCGTAGCTGGCGCGGGCTGACCACGAGGTGAGCGGGCCAAGCTGAATGCTCCAGCGCTCTTCGTTGGGTTCACGGCCGTTGAATATCGATCCCTCTAATTTAAATTTCGAAATGACAAAACCGGTCGTGACCACGCCAAAGCTCGTGTGCGTTGAATCCTGCAAGTGATGGCTGAGCGGCGCGGCAGGATTTTCGGAAGCCGACGCGCGATGAAGATAAGTCACCGGGCCAAGCGCGGGCTCGGCGGATGGGCCTCCGTAGAGCAGCCACGAAATATTCTTGTTGATGGGTACGGTGTAGAGCGCGGCCAACTCCGCAAAGACATTATGGGGATGCTGGTGATCGACAAGAGGTTCGCCGTGATAAGTTTCGCCGGTTTGGAAGAGCTCTGGAAAGCCGGGATGGGGCGAAGTCAATGACTCCGCGGAAAACATTTGGCGAAGAAGCAACATTCCCCGGCCAAAGCGGTGCTGCTCCATCGTCATCAGGTAATTCACGGACTCAGCTTTGCCCTCGCCGCGCGGGCCGCCTTGCTGGTTATAAGTAACAAAAATCGTTCCGTGAGCCATTAAGTCCCAGCCGCCACGCGATAGCATCCACATCGGATCGGGAACGGAAGCTGGTTGCCAACCCGTGCCGGAAGAGGCATGCGGCGAAGGAAAATCAGGAGAATTATCGCCATGCATGTGCATTGTCATACTCGCCGCCGGCTGATCTTGGGTTGACATCTGCATCGCCATCATCTGGTCTGTATCCTGTGCCCAGGAAGCGGCCGCAAGACCCAACCATAAAAATCCATAAAAAATTCGCATATAAATCCCACGGGTCTTTACGAAGAAAAAGCAATTACTCGGAGCGCACGACCATGCGCGCGACTAACTTAGAAAAGTTTGTGTGGAATCTAAATGCGAAGCGGAGTCAAGCCCGGCGGATCGCCGGAGCGCATAACTGAACAGCAGAATGATGAGACATCAAAACTTCTTGGAAGATCGCGCTGGACAACATGATGCTGCGATCCAGAGAAATCCACATTAGAAATAACAATAGGTAAAACGATGGCGTCATGTCCCGCTGCGCAGCAAGTAGTATCAACGGGCTTTGGAGCAGGCATGGGTGCATGGCATCCGGAATGATTTACATGCCCGGGATGAGCCGGTTGCCAAGGCATAGGCTCCGCCGCGCAGGACGTGGCAATCCCGATCGCTAAAAATAAAACCCAGAGATGGCGCCAAAGCCGGAGCATTACATTATGAGATGCGCGTGCAGGGGGATGGTTACGCGCTGGGAAAAAATACTACCCCGAAACGCAGTATTTGCCTAGCTCGAAGTTATTGGCTGGCTTTGGCGAGGGTTGCCAGCCGGTCTTTGTTGATCTTCAGCACGATCCCGGCGTTGCGGTCCGCGACCTCGCTGACTTTATATTCGGCTGCCGTTCCAAGTACTTGCGCCACTTCTGATGGAGTCAGCTTGTAATCATCGGTAAGCCATTGTGCCATGTTGGCGGTCACGCCACGAAAGGCATCATCCAGCGAGCCCGCCAACCCCATTGCGACAATATGTGTTGGAGAAACCACGCGCGGCCCGGGTGCAGATTTACCGGGAATCACATCCACGGTGAACTCCACATCCATCGAAGTTTCAAGGGCATTACCGGTGAGTTCACCATCACCCTGCGCGGCGTGGCCATCGCCGACGTAAAGCAATGCGCCGGGAACGCTTACGGGCAAATAGACGGTCGCGCCTTCGACGATTTCATTGAAGTCCATATTTCCGCCCCATCGGCCGGAATCGCCGGTGGGCGGGGGCGCCTGCGTAATCCCGGGAGCCACAGCAATGCAACCCATCATCGGCTTCAGAGGAACGGAATATTGTGCCAGATGCTCGGCAGGTTTTTCGGGCGTAGCAATACCTTTTTGCAGATCCAAATGCCAGCGGATCTCTTTGCCGCCATCGTTCATCTTCACGGCAAGGTCGCTGTCGAGGGCGCGGCCCACGACGAAGTCGTCGCTCTGCGCCCAATCACGGTTGAGCCGAACGCGCGTGAGATGGACGACGAGTGTATCCCCCGGCGCTGCGGTTTCGATATAAAACGGGCCAGTTTCCGGATTTCCGCCGAGCACGCGATCTTCGCCCTTCTCATCCGTACCGCCCGCGTCCACGGTGGTGGTGTGAATGGTGTCGCCGGGTTGAACGGTCAACACGGGTGGAGTCATCGGCGAGAACTGCCGGTAGAAATGCGTCGGTACGAAATCATAACGCTGCGGAGTTTTTCCCAATGCGCGCTGTGGAACCAGAGTGGCGGTGAATGAATGTGTGCTGGGATGGCCAGGATGGCTGCCGAAGATAAAAACGATCGTTCCGGACATGGTGCTGCCTTGCAACGTCGCCGTGCCCTCCTCCGATCCCCCTTCCGTGTCTTTGCCCAGAAAACGTACCGAGCTGCCGTTGATCGTGCCTTCGAGCTTGTCACCATCAAAATCTCCGGCAAGCTTTTCGCCCTGCTGCTCGAGTTTCATACTGAGATTTATGGGCTCACCGTAGAAATCGGCGCGTACGATCCAGCGGCCAGTCAATGGGCCTGAAGCTAATTTTGCTTCTGGTTGCGAGTTTTGGGCGAATAATGCAGAGGCAAGAAAGAGGAAAAATAGAAGTTTGCGCATAGGTTCAAGATGACTCAGCTTAGACGCGGCAGGATGCTGAACGTAAGCGGAAAGAATTTCTACGATCCGGTAATGCGAAGGCGCAGCTCTTCGGGCAGGCGCTGGCGGATTTCTTCGGGCAGCTTGTCGTGTACGCGGCGGGCGCCGATGCGCGCAGCGTCCACAACCACCATGGGAGCAGGGGTGGCGACGGCGACGATCAGCCAGATGAGCGCGGAGAGGGCGAAGCCGGCCAGCGCCACGAGTTCAAGCAATATCGTATGCCGCGGTTCGAAGTAGTGGATCATGCCGAAGGCGAGAAGAAAAATTGCGGCTGAGAGCGACGCTAAAGCGATGAGTCCGATATCGATGCCGCGATGCAAACGCTGGCGGGAACGGCAATGTTCGCAGGCGGCAAAGTGATCGTCGTAATCGCCGCACATTTCTGGTGCGATGCCGGAGATGTCGTAACGCCAGCCTGCCAAAATCTTGCCAACGATGGGATCAACACACTGACTCATAACTACAATCGAATTGCTTCTGTGGGAGCTTCCTGCGCTGCGAGCATGACCTGGTTGCCCCATAGCGTTTGCTTCGCCCCCAAAGCTGCCAACGCCGCTTGTCGTGCCAATTCCGGATGATTATTCTGCTCGGAAATATGGGCCAACACAATATAAGATGCGCTTCCATCATAATGGGTGCCAAGAAATTCCGCGAGGGCGGCATTCGATAAATGGCCGACGCGGCTCATCACCCGCTGCTTCACCGACCAGGGATAAGGCCCGACCCGCAGCATCTCCAAATCGTGATTCGATTCAATCACCAGCACATCGCAACCGCGCAAATGGTCGCATACATTGGACGGCATGAAGCCGAGGTCGGTGGCGATGCCCACTTTTACGCCCTCTGAGCGGAAGGTAAAACCGACCGGGTCAGCGGCGTCGTGCGGAATGGTGAAGGGGGTGATTTCAATATCACCGATTTGAAAACGCCGTCCAGCGGAGAAGAATTCCAACTCAGAAACTTCCGGATATTCGCCTTTTTCATCCCGTACAGCCCGCGACCAAGCCTGATGCGTGGGGCCGGTCATGAAGACTGGAATTTTTAATTTTTTCGCCAGCACCGCGAGTCCGGAGACGTGATCGGAGTGCTCATGGGTAATAACAATGGCGGAGAGGGAGTGCGGATCTTCGCCCGCGAGCTTCATGCGTTTATGGATTTCACGGCAAGAAACGCCGGCGTCCACCAGAATGCGGGTGCGCGTGCTTTGTACAATGGCGCTGTTACCACGGCTGCCACTAGCCAGCACCGAAAGCGAAACTCCCATGCGCCCAGCATACTCGCAATGCCTGTGGAAACGGGAGTGACTTTTTGACTATCCGAGACCTTTGTACGAAGTGCCTTAACCGCAGAGATCGTCGATAAAGCGTAAAAATGATTACGAAAAGCTGCTTGTCAAGAAGGTTTCGGGATTTTCCTCCTTACTCCGCGGACTCGACGGACTCCGCGCTGAACTTATTTCCTAATTTCATCGACAGCATGGCGAATGACCGCGCCGCCAAAGGCTCCAGCAATGCCGGTGAGAAACCCAAGGAACGATTCGTAAATTTGCGCCCGGTAAGGTTTCACAGTCAACAACAGATAAGCCAGCATTTGGACAATGGGAACAAAAACGCCCACCACCAAAGTCCAACGCCAGGGACGCCGTGGCCGCAAAACGCCCAGCGTCATGGTGGAGACAAGGACAAAGATTGCTGTCAGCAGCAAGTCTCCGACTTTGACGTCAAGTACTCCGGCGGCGATGCCGAGGAGACAACCCAGTAGATAGATGCCTGTGTCTTTCAGGGTGTTCACGTTTTGCTCTCAGGCATTTGCCTTGGGCTTGTGGATCATTTCGTGAAATTCATCAATGCAGAAGTTGCAGATTCTGGCTGAGTTCCTATGGACGAAGTGCTCTATTTTATCTGCTCGCTTGCCACAGAAACTGCATCTCTGTTCGCCAAATCGCTCATCCAGATACTTTTCTGCTTGTTCGCGTGTCACGCCGGGATTTACCCAACAGGCGGACAGTCCTGGATAAATTTTTTCCGCACGTCCTTTTGCTTCTTCGATAGAGTCGTGACTTGAACAACCAAGGACTATCCATTCGTCGTCGCAGTGAAACAACAAAAAGCCAAGAGTCTCGGCTTCTTCGCAAATCGCAAGGCAAGGAACTCGGCCAATCTCTTTGCTATCCACGAACAACAGAGTATGGCCTGAAAATTCAACAGATTCGCTTATAACTACGTATTCAATAACGCGGGCACAATCAAGAGCAGGTGGTGGCGGATGATTTGGCATGGTTAAAGCCTCAATATTTGTAAAAGCCCCTTCCGCTCTTTCGTCCCAACCAGCCAGCATCCACCATCTTGATCAGCAGCGGGCAGGGGCGGTACTTGGGATCGCCCAAGCCATCGACCAATACACGCATGATGTCGAGGCAAACATCGAGGCCGATGAAATCCGCAAGAGTCAGCGGGCCCATGGGATGCGCCATGCCCAGCTTAAAGACTTCGTCGACCGCTTCGGGCGTGGCCACGCCTTCCATGACCGCATACATGGCTTCATTGAGCAGCGGCATGAGCACACGGTTGGAGACAAAACCGGGAGCGTCGTTTACTTCGACGGGAGTTTTTTCCAGCTTTACCGACAAATCGCGGATCGCAGTGAATGTTTCCTGTGATGTGGCGAGGCCACGAATGACTTCGACCAACTTCATCACCGGCACTGGATTGAAAAAATGCATACCGATCACTTTGTCTGGCCGCTTGGTCAGAGCGGCAAGCTTGGTGATGGAAATAGAAGAAGTATTCGATGCCAGAATCACTTCCGGGCGGCAGATGCGGTCAAGCTCGCGGAACATCTCCGATTTAATCTCGAATTTTTCCGTGGCTGCTTCGACGACTAAATCGCAGCTTGCAAGCTTGCTGCGATCCGTGACCGGGGAAATCCGCTTGAGGGCGGCGGCCTTTTGGTCGGCCGTGATTTTCCCTTTGCTCGCTTCACGTTCCAGGTTCTTGTCGATCGTTTGCAAAGCCCGGTCCAGAACTTTCTGTTCGATGTCGCACAAAATTACGTTGTACCCGCTGCGGGCAAACACATGGGCGATGCCATTACCCATAGTTCCCGCGCCGATTACGCCAACCTGCTTAATTTCCATGAAGATTGCTCCCAAAGATTGCGAATATGAAAACTCCAAAGTCTAACACTGTGGCACAGCCGTGCTATAGCCGGCAGCGACTTTTCTTCCGCTTTGGTGTCTATAGCAATAGGGCAGATGACGCCACAGGCAAGGTATACAACGCGTCATCCTGGGAGGTTCTCGCATGTTGCAAAGCAAGGTTTCGCAAAGACTCACAATGTTTCTGGGCACAGCCGCACTGGCGTTAAGTCTCGGCGGTGCCGCGCAGGCGCAACAGATTTATCGTGACCCGGCAACTCGGGTTGCGCACGTGATCGGATTCGAAGATGGCTCGCTGGTGGGCCGCCAGGATCTTTTCCATGGCAAGGCGTACCAGCCATTTCCGCGTGGAAAGTATGCGCATGAAGACCGCGGCTATCACCGTGAATACGGCGACAAGTTCGCTTATGAGCAGGAATATGCCAACGGCTACCGCGCTGGATACATGAGGGCATTTCGGCGTTAAACATCGACGTTAACGCGTGCTGGGAGGATGCGTAAAAAAAGGCCCGCTCCAGAACCATCAGAAGCGGGCCGCTCTCAGGAGGAAACCCTATGAATTTTGTTGCTACTGCCGTTGCAAGCTTTCGTCGATAACGATTTTCCCGCCTTTATCCACAGTCACGACGCGGTGAATATTCGAATATCCTGACAACGTCACATCAATCACATAAGTGCCGGGGTTGAGATAAAAATCCACCGGGGAATTTTTGTCGAGGATGCGGTTGTTGACGGCGACTTGCGCGCCCTTGGGGGAAGTCTTGATGGTGATTGCTCCCATGCCCGCGGCGTCACTTCCGCCAAACATCTTTTTGAATTTACCGCCAATCTTGATGTCGTCAGTCGAACCCAGCGCGCGCAAAGTCGCCGCGTAGTGCGAAGTCTGGCCGGTTTGCAGGTTCGCGGTCGTGGTTTCATCCAGATAACCCTGCTTGCGAATCAAGATTGTGTGATTGCCGGCTTTGTCTGCATTAATGGTCGCAGGCGTAACTTTGCCGGTGTCTTTTCCATCCAGCAGAATTGCCGCGCCAGCGGGATCGCTGGTGACGGAGATACTCGCCAGCAGGGAAGCCATCTGCACCGATACGAATGATTTGCTGCCAGAGGCCACGTCAATCGTGCGTGTTTCGGTGCCATAGCCTGCTTTGCTGATGACAATCGTGTGGCCGCCCGGAGTGATGCCTGCCATGTTGTAGGGCGTAATCCATGAAGGATCGGCATGTCCGTCAATCTGCACCTGTGCCCCTTGGGGGGTGGATGTGATGGCCAACTGCCCTGGAATAATGGCTGGCGCAACCGCCGCCGTCTTCTGTTTCTTCTTGTAATGCTGCGTAACGGAAACTTGCGGCTGATCTGTGGTTGGTTCCGGAGTCACTTGATCGGCCGCGACCGGAGTTTGCGCATCGGGCGCAGGCGCAGCAGCGGCGGCTTGCTGAGCCGGTTGCTGCGCAGGAGCAGTTTGCGCCGGCGCAGTTGCCGCTGGCGGCGCGGAAGATGCATCATCATCCGCATTTTCGGAATGGATCTTGAATGCAATCCAGACAATGACAAGCAGGATGACGCCGAGCGCTCCCGCAACAGCGTACATAAAAAATTTCGGCGGCGTCTTTTTGATTTCCGCAGCTGCCTTCTTGGCAACTTCCTTGGGCTGAATTTTCGGTTTTTCCTGGACCGCGCTTCCCTTGAATACGGCGGCGTGTACTTTATCGTTGGCCGTGTTTTCCTCAGGCTCGGGTGCGGGGGCAGGGGGCGCGATAAATACCGGTTTCAGCGGAGGCAGTTCGCTGATCTCTGAAAAACTTCTGCTCGCGGGCGCTGCCGTGCGATTTTCATCCATCGCTGGATCAACAGCAATTTTTGGAGCCTCGACTTCCGGTTCCGCCGTCGCAGTGGACATGGTCATTTGCGGCTTGGAGCTTTCCGCCTTCGGCGCTTCGAAGCTCTGTACTTCTAATTTCTTAACCGGGGTGGAAGCAGACGCCGAACCAACCGCAGCGGCTTTCGCCATGGGTGCGGGTTCTTTTTCTGCGCCGGCGTCCGCAGATTTGGCTTCCACGGGCTCTTCGATTTTCTTAATGAATGGGTTCGTGACCGGCGCTTTTTTGACGGGTGCACCCATCAATCCTTTTGCCGTTGACTCTATTTTTTTCGCTTCTTCTGCCTTCTTCGGCGTGTCTTTGCACTTCTCGAGATCGAGTACCAGCTCGCGTCCAGACTGATAGCGCTCTGCCGGATCTTTCGCTAGCGCTTTCATAATCAATGCGCTCAGTTGCGGATGGACCTTTCCTTTGACATGAAGCGGCGGAGCGGGCATCGTCTCGCGAATCTGTTGCCGGACCTGATCGGCGTCATCGCCGGGAAAGGCTTTCTGATCCGTGGCCATTTCGTACAAAATTACGCCCAAACTAAAGATGTTCGAGCGCACATCCAACGGGCTGCCGTTCAGTTGCTCAGGCGACATGTAGTGAAGGATTTCCATGGGCTTGCCAGCCGCCTGCGCTGCGTAGGAACTCATGGAAGAGATGCCGTAGCTAAGAATTTTTACGGTGCCATCCCACCCCGACATAATTTTGGATGGCTCCAGGCTGTAGTGCGCGACTTTATGCCCGCTGGCGTGGTCAAGCGCCTGGCAGACCTGGCGCGTAATGTCCTGAATGTCCCAGATGGAAAAGCCTTCGTGCCGGTTCAGAGTAGTGGCGACGCTGTTGCCTTGGATGTATTCGAGCGATGCGCAGAACGACCCTTCCATTTCCCCTGCGCCATAGACGACGGCGATGTTGGGGCTGTTCAAAGCTTTGGCCGCGTCGGCCTCTTCGAGGATGCGCTTGACCAGCGGCTGCGCCTGGTCGCCGAGTAATTCCAATTTGACGGCTTTCAGCGCGACGGTTTGTCCGCTCTCCGGGTCGGTTGCTTTATAAACCGAGCACTTCTCAGACTGCGAAAGCTCGCTGAGAATCTCAAAACGGCCGATTTTGTTCGCCATCTCTATCCTGACCTTTAGCGGCTTTTTTCGGGCACCGCCGCTAAAAAACACACGCCCTGCGATTCGGGGGAATCCCGTGGCTAGAATAGCTCCGCCATGCTTGGAATCGGCCCAGAAGTCGCTAGCTTTGGGTTACGAAGGTCATTGGGTCTGGAGCGTGACAAATGTCATTTTTGGCCCCTGACGTTCTCCACTTTCGCAACTCCTTCAAAGTCATGAAAATGAAGCTGTAACCGGTTGTAGAGTTTTGGCTGATTCATCTATGCTGAAGGAGCAGCCCAGGTCTTCTCCCGGAGTTCACCATGACTTTGACCGGCTTCGTCAGTAAAAACGCCTTCCGCAACAAGCGCCGCAGCATTCTCACGGTGTTGAGCATCGG
>JAJPHW010000197.1 GCA_021325035.1 Terriglobia bacterium | reverse complement strand
CGTCCCGGTTCAGGCTTCAAGACCTGCTGCACGCCATCATCCGGCTTCGATGGAGGCGTGATCTTCGGCAACTCTTCTCCGTCAATCAACATGCGAATTTCATTGGCATCGAGCACTTCACGGTCAAGCAGCGCTAATGCAATCCGCTTCAAGGCTTCGCTGTTTTCGGAAATCACAGCCTGAGCAGTGTTGTAGCCCTTGCCGATCATGCGGCGAACTTCCTCGTCAATCTTGATGGCCGTGGCTTCGCTGTAGTCGCGATGCTGGTTGATCTCGCGGCCGAGGAAGATCTGCTCTTCCTTTTTGCCGAAGGTCAGAGGCCCGAGTTCGCTCATACCGAATTCGCAGACCATTTTGCGCGCCATTTCGGTGGCCCGTTCAATGTCATTGCCTGCGCCCGTGCTCATTTGATTCAGGAAAATCTCTTCCGCAATGCGTCCGCCCATGAGGATGGCGATTTCGGTTTCGAGGTACTCCTTGGTGTAGTTGTGTTTGTCGTCAATTGGCAACTGCATGGTCAGACCGAGCGCCATGCCCCGCGGGATGATCGTGACTTTGTGCAGAGGATCGGAGTTCGGCAGTTTCGCCGCTACCAGCGCATGGCCGGCTTCATGATAGGCCGTAACTTTCTTTTCCTCTTCGGTCAGGATGAGCGACTTGCGTTCCACACCCATCAGGACTTTATCTTTCGCCAACTCGAAGTCGAACATGAGCACGGCTTTGCGATTTTGCCGCGCTGCGCTCAATGCAGCTTCGTTCACCATGTTGGCGAGGTCAGCGCCGGAAAATCCCGGTGTGCCGCGAGCCAAAACGGAAAGGTTGACATCGTCAGCAATTGGAATTTTGCGAGTATGCACGCGGAGGATTTCTTCGCGTCCGCGAACATCGGGACGATTCACCACCACGCGCCGATCGAAACGACCGGGCCGCAGTAGCGCTGGATCGAGGACATCGGGACGGTTGGTTGCCGCCATCAAGATGACGCCGTCGTTGGATTCGAATCCATCCATTTCGACGAGAAGCTGATTCAGGGTCTGTTCGCGCTCATCGTGTCCGCCGCCAAGGCCAGCGCCACGGTGACGTCCGACTGCGTCGATTTCATCAATGAAGATGATGCAAGGAGCATTCTTTTTGCCCTGTTCGAACAAATCTCGAACGCGGCTTGCTCCGACGCCAACGAACATTTCGACGAAGTCAGAACCAGAAATCGAAAAGAAGGGAACATTTGCTTCGCCCGCAACTGCGCGAGCCAGCAAAGTTTTACCGGTTCCCGGAGGGCCAACCAGCAGAACGCCCTTGGGAATGCGTCCGCCAAGTTTTTGGAATTTTTGCGCTTCCCTCAGAAACTCGATAATTTCTTTCAGTTCTTCTTTTGCCTCTTCCACGCCAGCCACATCTTTAAAGGTGACCTTCTTCTGCTGCATGGAGAGCAATCGCGCCCGGCTCTTGCCGAACGAAAGCGCTTTATTTCCGCCGGTCTGCATCTGGCGGATCATAAAGAACCACAATGCTGCCAACAAGATAAGCGGTGCGAAATTCAGCAACCACGTCGGCCAGCTCCCTGCGTTGATATCGCGGAAGTTCATTTTGACGCCTTTGTCACGCAGCGTCTTGATCATGTCGGGATAGTTCACCGGCGCGGTGGTGTGGAAGGCCGAGCCATCGGCGTATTTGCCGCGCACTTCCTGGCTCGTGACGGTGACTTCTTTGACCGTGCCCTGGTCCACATCGGAGAGGAACGCGGAGAAATCAATCTCTTTATCTTTTTGCCCAGCCGTGCCCGCTTTGACCACCTGCCAGAGCAGAAAAGCGGAAAGCACGATGACCACCCAAAAACCTACGGTTTTGACGGTTGAATTCACTAGCACTCCTGGCGAGTCGGCCTGACTCGAAACCTGCGCCGCAGACCTGACTGTTCGCTACTCAACTTAGATGCCCGTCATGCCTTTGAGGACACAGCGAATGGCGGACAGAAAGTTAACTTTATTCTACCGCGTTCAGGGGGAAAAGAAACGCAGTTCGTTGCATGACTTAAGTCACGGATTCCATTCAGGTTGTGGTTGCCACGTGGGGGAGATTGCGATTCGTCTGCTCCGGCGACCCTAAGCCGTAGCCGATCAAGAAGGCTTCGTCCACTAAAAATCCGAAATAATCAGGCTGCAATTGCACGCGCCGCGCAGATTGCCGATCGAGCAACGTAGCCAATTTGACAGAAGCCGCGCCGCGGCCGCGCAAGTCAGACATCAGAAAATCATTCGTGACGCCGGAGTGAACAAGGCCTTCGACCACAAGCACATGCTTGTCACGAATGTCGGCGTCGTGACTGAAAAAAATCTCAAGCATTTCATTGGGCGCGCTTTCCTGCTGCTTGCGATAGCGGGGTTTGATGAACTGGCAAGTTACGGGAACATCGAACGCGCGGACAAGGTCAGCCATAAACATGAATCCGTTTTCCAGTAGCGCGAGCGCGTGAATGGACTTGCCCTTGTAATCGTCGGAAATCTGCCGTCCCATCTCTTTGACCCGTTTTTGTATTTGATCGGCGGAAATGACCGTGCGCAATTCGCCCGGCTTTAACATTGGTGTCATTCGTTCCTCGGGGAGAGCTTCATTTTAAGTCTTCAACGAGACTTCGCGAATCAGCAACGCACGGGCATCGTTTGCGTTGTCTTTATATGTATTGCGCGGGGGAAATCCGCGCAGCCAAAGTAATTCTTCTCCGCTCACCACAACCGGCCACAACTTTCGCTCCTTGCCCGTGATGTGGCGCTCCTGCAAAAGTTCTTTGACTTTCTTCGGTGAACTCGCGTGAGCTGGCCAAAAACGGTCGCCCGCACGCCAGTTACGCACGCGCAGTTCGCGCGCGGCATATTGTTCGCTGAACAAGTCTTGGGGATTATATCCTTCACTGCTACGCGGCACTAGAGCGGCTTCAAAACACGCCGCAGCTTCAGGAACCTCGACTCGGCCGGGCACGGGAAGAAGATATTCATAATCATGCTCAAGCAATATCTGAGGAGAAATAAAGAGCAGAAGATTCCGATCGCGTTCGGCCCACCAATCTCCCGGCAAGGAAGCGGCGTTGGATTCACCCGATACAACCGCCAGAATGTCCGCGACGTGTTTGGAGTCGAGCGAAAACTTCAACTGCCCGGCGGCTGCACGAATAATGCGCCGTTGCAGGGCGCGAGGCATGCCGCGCAATTCGATCAGATCAAGCGCCTGATGATTGCTATTCCACACAAGCGGCAAGATTTCCGCCACGCGAGTCTCCCAATAAGCCTCCTCGTCGCGCGCGATTTCTGCGGTTTCGGCGAGGATTTCGCGGATGGACGGATTCAGTTCGCGCTCCATCACGGGAAGAATGCGATGTCGAACCCGATTTCTTGCGATGCGAAAATCTTGATTGCTGGAATCTTCCCGCCACGATTGGTTCAAATTTCTTAGATAAAGCTCGAGTTCGGCACGCCGCACGCTGAGCAGGGGGCGAATGATGGTCGCTCCGTGGCGCGATTTTCCGCCTTCGACTTCTTCGTATTTCTCGGGATAAATGCCAGCCAGCCCTCGCGTTCCCGCACCGCGCGAAAGCTTTAGCAATACTGTTTCCGCCTGATCGTCGAGCGTATGTGCTGTCGCGATACGGTCCAGGCGATACTCGCGCAACAAATCGGAAAAGAACTTGTAGCGCAAAGCGCGGGCAGAGGACTCGATGCTCAGATGCTTTTCCAGAGCGAAACCTGCGACATCGGCGCGGTCAGAAAAATATTCGATTTGGCGCTCTTGCGCCAGTTGGGCGACGAAGCGCTCGTCGCCGTCGGATTCATCGCCGCGCAGCAGATGATTGAAATGGACGACTGAAAGGATGATACCCAGGTCTTGCTTCAGTTCGAGCAAAACTCGGAACAACGCGACCGAATCTGCCCCGCCCGAGACGGCCACGCCCACACGGTCTCCGGGCCGAAGGAGCGCGTGTTTGCGGATGTAGGCAGAGACTTTTTGCTGAAGGCTCACCACGCGTACATAGTACAACCAGCATCGGAGATCGTATGCCCTCTGTTCCCATAGTCTGGCTCGACGCCAGTCTGGATCAGATATTTTTAGTGGCCCGTCAATCTCCAAGTGTCTCCGTAATATTCATTGCTATCAAAGTTGTATCCGCCAAAGATCACGAATTGGCGATTTGCCGGATCCCATATGGTGGCGAACTGTTCTCGGGGTATGGGGCTTTGTGTTGTCTTCAGTAGGGACCAGGTCGCGCCATCCCATGCCAACGTCTCGTTCAGGTCAACGCCCTGACTTGCACCTCCAAAAACGACTACTTCCTTTAAGACTGGATCAAACGCGCCGGTGGTGAAGTAAATCGTTGGGGGCTGTTGCGGAGGGTTTAATTCTGTCCAGTTCGTCCCGTCCCATGTCCAGGTGTTGTCTGTGATCCAATTGTCAGAGAGTCCACCAAACATAACTACGTTCCTATGAATTGGATCGTTAACGGTCACGGCCCCACTTCGCGGATAAGGCGTCGTGGTGGGATTCAATTGCAGCCAATCAGTACCGGTCCACTGCCACATGGTGCGCGAATAAAACTGCCCCTGATATCCGCCAAACATATCTACATGCCCGTTCGCGGGGTCGGCGAAGAGCATCGGGTTAGTCGCACCCGTTGGAACGGTATGCGGATTCGCCTGAGTCCATGTAGAGGTGGCGCCATCCCACAGCCATGTATCTCTCAAAAAGCCAAAGCCAGGCGTCCCGCCGAACAAGACCAGTTTTTGTGTGCGGTAGTCGTAAGCCATGGCGGCGCCTGACCGTGCGGTTGGCGCGTTTGTGGTTTGGACCTGCGTCCATATCGAACCGTCGAAGGTCCAGGTTTCATCCAGTGTGCCGGTTGCATCAATACCACCAAAAATGACGACCTTATGACTAACCGGATCATAAGCTGAGGCGAAAGCTGCACGAGGCCCGGGGGCTTGCGCCAGATTGACCTTTTGCCATGTTAGTGGTGAGCCCCACGCAGGAGATGAGAGAGTAGCGAAAAGTGAAAACAAGGCCACAACTATTATCCGAAGATTGCGTTGTTGGAACATAAGAGAGGTTCTCCCTAAATATTTAAAGACGCTGTGATCATTTTACGTAATTGACCCCGCAGAAGTTCGGTAAATGGGGCGAGCTATTGTACCTTGCAGAATCCCTGAAACACAGGCGCGTCCTGCGATTTGCGGGATTTCTACTCGTAGGCCAGCGCGTCAATCGGGTCTTTTTGGGCGGCTTTGTAGGCAGGATAGAGCGCGCCGAAAACCGCGCCCAGAATAGCGATCACGGCGGCGCGAAGGATCCAGCCGCCGGTCACGATAATCGGTACCGTGGGAATGCGATGATGGATGGCGGAGCGCGCAGCCAGGCTAACGATCACCCCAGCGACAATTCCACCCAGCGCGAGCAAGACCGTTTCGCGCAAGATTACATTGACGATGTAGAGTTTCGACGCGCCCAACGATTTCAGAATGCCGATTTCGCGGGTGCGCTCCATCACCGCCGTGTACATCGCCTGAAAAATCACGATGAAGCCGATAGTCACGGAAATACCAACTACAACATTAATGAACGTGGTCAGGCCGGGATAATGGCTGGGCGTCATCATGGAAAGGTACGTCGCCATCGAAGTAGCCACGTACTTCTCCATTCCAGGCACCTGCTTCACCTCTTGAACCACAGCATCGGCATTGGCGGGATCGTCGAGCTTTAAATAAAACAGCGAAGCTTTGCCCTGTGCGCCGATCAAATCCTGCAATTCGCTGATCTGGAGAAACTTGCGCGCGCCTTTGCCTTCCTCGACAATGCCGGCCACGCGAAAATCATGATTGAGAATTTCGATGCGGTCGCCGACTTTTACGTGCTTGGCGCGGGCGAAGATACCGTCCACCAGCGCGTCATCCGGACCCTGAAACGGGCCGCCGGAAAGATAATGAAACGGGCCGGACATGCTTTCGTAGCTCTTGAGGTCAATACCGGCAATCACTTCCACCGCACCCGCGGTAGAAATGGAAGTAATTTCCGGCGCAACAGAAACGACATGCGGGAGCTTGGCGAGAATGTCCCCGATTTTGATGGACATGGGCGCCCCGGAAAGCCCGACCATGAATGACGAACCCGGCGGCATGACGATGACATCCGCTCCAATGCCCGCCTGACGGTGGCGCTGGTCGCTCAACATTCCGAGCGAGAGACCTACGATGAGCAAAATCAGCGTAATCTCAAGCGCGATCGCAACCATGCTGATGAGAGAGCGCACCGGCCGGTGCACCAGATTGGCGACGATCATTTTATTCATAAGAGGATTGTACCCAGTTTTACGGGTGGTGCGCGCCCGACGCTGCGGATGTTGCTACAGCCTGCGGCTGGCCTAGATGTACGACCTGCGCGCCCGGCGGCTGGTCCAGAGTAAACTGCGCGTCGGTCAATTCTTTATTGAACTCCAGCTTGATCATATTGAGCGTGATGTCGTACTCCTCTTGCGGCCGCACAATCTCAATCTGTTTAGCGTAACTGATGCCGTCATAGTCCAGATAATTCGCGTAAACGGTATTTGTGACCACATCGCCGGCGTCGTTATAGACGATTTGCCGGTGCGGCAACAGATCCGTGCGCGTGAAAATAATCTTTCGCGCCAGCCGCCAACCCGCACTGCTATTGTGGATCACATCAAGCACGTAGTCGGCCTGTTCCACCTTGTGGCCTTTTGCATCCGTGATCGTCTGAATATCGTTCTCAAGAACGGCAATCTCATTGCGTGAATCCACCGGCTGCAACAAGACGGCATCGTAAATCACTGCTGGACGTAAATTTTCCAGCGGCTGTTGCGGATTGGGTGTAATCACTTCGTTGCTACCCACCACAAAACGGTTTTTAGGCGGAATGGAGAGCTTGAAATTCGTCCCATCGCTCACCATGTCAAAAGCACGTGTGCGAACCACGGGTAGCAGGCCAATCATGCGCAGCATGGCCGGCTTGCGGACCAGAATGTAGCCGCGAATCTCCTTATAGTCGGTGATCTTGCCTTTTTTCTCGCCGCCGACCGAAGTGTCAATATCCACGGTTGCTTGCATGGTATGAATGCGCTGGGCTTGATCTTCGAGATAGCCGATAAGTTGCGCCTGCGTTGCCGTTTGCAGGTGGGCCGTGCTGAAGGGACGCTCGACGACCCGCGAGCGAAAAAGACATCCACTGAGTGGAATTTCCGCTAAAAATACTAAAAACAAGGCGTACCGGCGAAATCTAGGCATGTGATGGATGAATACCGAATTATTTCACGGGTTAGATGGTTTTGGATGCTCCGAGGTGACAAATCTTTAGCGCAGAACTACTGTCCGCCGTTGTACACAGGACTCTCAAAATGCCCATCTTGCAGAAGAAACTTTATTTCAATTCTGCCAGTTTTGAAGCGGCGAGCTGGGCGATCTGAGTATTGGGATTGTCTTTCTGAAGCTGCTGGTAAATTTTCTTCGCTTCGAGAGGTTGATTTGCGGCTTGATAGGTCGAGGCAAGCTGCACTTGCGCCGTGGTCTTGCTGACAGTCGCCGTGGGCTTGGCGATCAGGTCTTTATAAATGTTGATGGCGTCGTTGGTACGGTTGGTATTGAGATAGACGGAGGCCAAAGCGAACTTGGCCAGCGATGAAAGATCGCTGTTGTGGGAAGAGGCTACGGCGTTCAAGTCTTTTTCAGCAGAGGCGTTGTCACCGAGGTCCACTGAGGTCAATCCCAGAAAGTAGCGGGAAAATTCAGCGGAGCGAGTATGCGGATATTGGTCCACAATGGCCTGAAATTGCTTGTGGGCTTCGGTCGCGCGCTCTTTAGACGAGGCAAAACTGGGCTGATCGGGTTGCGGCGGCATGTTGGCCGGACGCACCGGCGTATCCATGGTGCGGATGGCCTGGCTGAAGCTCATGCTGGCCTTGAGATCCTGCTGGTTGAAGTAATACCAGGAGCCGCCGATGATGGCAGCGAGAACAACGACGGCTATAGCGCCGTAGGTCAAGGTGGACTTGTGCTCGACCGACCAGTGAGCGGTAACTTCCGCGGCATGGATCGTGGCAGTGCTAAAGCGGTCTTCTTTCAGTTGATGGCGGGTTTCTGCGCGCACAAATTGTCCCTTCTTGAATTACGACGGGTAGGCTGACAATTCTTAAGTTTAGCAGGGGGAAATTGGCAGCGTCAAAGGGCGGAATTCTGCTAGTCTCGCGCCATGGATTATTTATGGACGCCATGGCGTTATGCCTACGTAACCAGTGCATCCGGCGCGACTGGGTGCATTTTTTGTGATTTGCCCAAACTGGTCGACGATCAGAAGGCGCGGATCGTGCATCGCGGGAAACACTGCTTCATTATTTTGAATACTTTTCCTTACACACCGGGACATTCGATGATTGTGCCGTATGCGCATCTGGATGAGCTGCGAAATCTGCCGACCGACGCGGCGCAGGAGATGATGGCGCT
>JAJPHW010000047.1 GCA_021325035.1 Terriglobia bacterium | reverse complement strand
TTTGGCATCATCATGACGACGAAGATGAGTTGTTTATGGTGGCAAAGGGAAAGCTGATCATGAAGTTGCGTGATCGCGAGGTGGTCATTGAGCCGGGAGAGTTTTTCATCGTTCCGCGAGGCGTGGAGCATCTGCCGATGGCCGAAGAGGAGACGCATATTGTTCTCATAGAACCGAAGGGAACGTTGAATACCGGCAATGTTCACAACGAAAGAACTGTGGCGGAATTGCAGAAAATCTGAACGCGTAGTCGTCCAACACTGGGCATTTTCATCCCGAAGGAACGCGTTTTATCGAGCGGGCCGAGGGATCTTGCGCGTAGCTACGCCGCCGTTTCCGAAAACGCCATCTTTCTGATACACCTACAAACTTGACTGTCTCGATAGCCATATTTCTCTTTGTCGCCGGAGCCCTCGGCGGCGCGCTGAACTCGGTCGCGGGGGGCGGCAGCTTTGTCGCTTTTCCAGCGCTTTTGTTTGTTGGCGTTCCGCCGATTCCGGCCAATGCCTCCAACACTGTTGCCCTGTGGACAGGCGCGGCCGCCAGCGGCGGAGCTTATCGCAACCGGCTTGACATGGCGCGGCGGGTGTTTGTGCCGCTGTTGGCGGCAAGTTTCGTCGGGGGAATTCTCGGAGCCTATCTTCTTCTCAAGACGCCCGCGCATACATTTTTGCAAGTTTTGCCGTGGCTTACGCTGGGAGCGACGCTGCTCTTTGCTTTCGGCAAAAAGTTGGCCGGAAAACGCGCTTCAGGCATCGCACACGATGCCGGCACGACCGCTCTCGCGGGCGCGACGGCTTTTCAGTTCGGAGTGGCCATCTATGGCGGCTACTTCGGAGGCGGCATGGGGATTGTGATGCTGGCCATGCTGGCAACCCTGGGCATGACTGATATCCACGCCATGAACGCGCTGAAGAGCGTAATGGGGTTTGTTATCAACGGTGTAGCTGTAGTGACTTTTGTTGTGGCCAAAGCCGTATATTGGCCGCAGGCCATTGTGATGACTTTGGGCGCGATCGTTGGCGGATATTACGGCGCGCACTACGCGCAACGAGTGCCGCAAATTTGGATCCGTCGGTTTGTGATTCTCGTCGGCGTTGGAATGACCGCGTACTTCTTCTGGAAGGCGTATTCCTAGCGACCCTATTTCGCTTGACATTTCCACCAGCCGCAACCAGAATCGGCATAATGCTTGCCCGCTCGCCACATGCCGCTATCCGCAAGGCTTTTCAGCTTTTGGCGCTTTGTTTTTTTGCTGCAGTCCTGCCGACTTTTGCCGCGAAGTACACGACCATCGATTTTCCGGGTGCGATTTCCACGCAGGTTTATGGAATTAACAATTCCGGCGCAATGGTTGGCGTTTACGTGGACACGCAAAATGCAACTCACGGTTTTCTACTGAACAGCGGAGCGTTCACGACCATTGATTTTCCCGGCGCGGCGCTCAGTGTCGCCGCGGGAATCAATAATCTGGGCGAAATCGTCGGCCAATATAACGATAGCTCGGGGTTCGGGCATGGCTTCATCATGTCTGGCGGACAGTTCACCACGATTGATTTTGCCGGCTACCAAACCTATCCCACCGTCATTGGAGATGGCGGCGAAGTGGTCGGTTTTTGCGTTGACGCGCAGTTGAATTATCACGGTTGCGTTTATATAAACGGCGCTTTCAGCATTTTGGATTTTCCCAATGCGCAAGCCACGGTGGCGCTGGGCACTAATTTCAAGCAGCAGGTAGTTGTAGGCGGTTTCGGCAACGTGAATGGGTACACCTTCGTGCATGGTTTTGTGAGCTTGAATGGGAAATTTCAAAGGATCGATTTTCCTGGCGCTTCCAGCACGACAGCGTTTGGCATCAACACGATGGATGTAATCATTGGCAACTACTCGCTTTCCAACTCCGCAACGCATGGCTTTGTACTTTACAAAGGCATATTCCGCACATTGGACTTCCCCGGCGCGGTTTCTACCAACCCCATCAATCTCAATGATCGGCAGGTGGTTGTGGGCTGGTACGTTGATAAATTGAAGGTGCAGCATGGCTATGCCATGAACTTGCTGTAGTCGCGTTTGACGCTTTTCCACAGCGCACTGTAAAATCATAAAGTTGCCCTGTACACGCGGTTCCGTTCTGGAATCGTCCGCTTTCGTTGCGTGAGCTTCGTCGCGGAAAGCAGCAAGCACAGCAAATCAGCATGCGTCCCAAGGCCGCGCGGGTTGCGCGAAGGGACGAATTATTGTGGAGGCATAGGTATGTACGCGGTCATCCGCGCCGGTGGCAAGCAGTACCGGGTGGCGCCCGGAGACGTAATTCGACTGGAGAAGCAGGCCGATGAAGACGGCAAGATTGAGTTTGGCGACGTGCTGGCTGTTTCAGGCGGCCAGGGGCAGATTTCGGTGCCTGCGACCGGCGCTCGTGTAATGGGCGAAGTGGTCGAGCAGGGCCGCGGCAAAAAAATTCTCGTTTTCCATTACAAGCGCAAGAAGCAGTATAAGAAGCTGCGCGGCCATCGCCAGGACTTTTCCGCAATCCGTATTACCGAGATTGCCTTCGACGGACAGAAGTTCAGCGCGCCTGCATTGCCGAAGAAGACGGCCAAAGCCAAAAAAGAAGCGGAGCCCAAGGCAAAGACTGGTCCACGGCTGAAAGCAGCTGGCAAAAGCGCGGCGCAAAAGCCGGCAAAGAAGGCTGCGGCAAAAAAACCAGTAGCCAAGAAAGCGACAAAAAAGAAGTAACAAGTTCTAGATTTCAGAGGGAAGACTTATGGCACATAAAAAAGGTCAGGGAACATCACGAAACGGGCGCGACTCCAACGCGCAGCGGCTTGGTTTTAAGGCATTTGGCGGACAGTTGGTTCCGGGCGGAACGATTATTGTCCGTCAGCGAGGCACGCGCGTGAAGCCGGGCTTGAACGTTGGCCGCGGCAAAGACGATACGTTATTTGCCAAAATCACTGGCGTCATCCGCTTCAAGGACCGCGGCCAGATGGGCAAATACGTCATGGTTGAGCCTGTAGAAGCCAAGTAGCGCACTTTTCTGTCGTAATTTGTTAAAGTCAGCTTTCGACATGCCATCTCAATCGAAAGCCGAACTTCTCGAAATTGCCCGACACAGACTTTATCCTTCTCTTCGGGACCCGAATTACTTAGTGCTGCGCCGCCGCCGTCTAATTTTGACGGAGTGGATCAGCCGCCTTCCAACCGATGGCCTTACGGTTCTCGACCTCGGAGGGCGATACCAGCCTTACCGCCCGCTGCTCGTGGGCCGCGTTCGACGCTATGTCGCGTTTGATTTACTCCAGACTGTTATTACCGATGTTGTCGGCCGCGGTGAGCATCTTCCGTTCCGTGGAAATAGCTTCGATCTGGTGATTGCTACAGGTGTCTTTGAATATTTTCCCAAGCCACACGACGTTGCCGAACAGGTTTTTAATGCCTTAAAACCCGGTGGCGTCCTACTGATGAGCGTGGGAGCGGTTTCCGGCCGCTATGTTGATGAAGAGCACTGGCGGTATATGCGTTCTGGGTTAGGATCAGTGCTGGCGCCATTCGCAGAAGTTGAGATCGTACCGGAAGTGTACACTCTGGGCGGTTTTTGCCGCATCGTGAACTTCGGTCTCGACCTTATGACCAAAACAGCGTTGCTGCGCAACGTTTATCGAGCGACCGTATGTCCCATGATTAATGTCGCAGGGCTGATGATGGAAGGGGCAAAGCTCACCACGAATGATCAACTGGCCGGCAATTACGCGGCATGGGCCAGAAAAGCGTAAAAAAGAATTCGGCAAGACTTCTCATGTTTATAGATCAGGCGAAAATTCGGATCAAAGCCGGCGACGGCGGCAACGGCTGCGTGGCTTTCCGTCGCGAGGCTTTCGAGCCTAACGGCGGCCCTTCTGGCGGCGATGGCGGGGACGGTGGCGACGTCATCATGGAGTCCAGCGAACGCCACAATACGCTCGTCCATTTCCGTTTCAATCCCGAATACAAAGCCCAGCGCGGACAGCACGGCATGGGTTCCAACTGCACCGGCAAGCAAGGCAAGGACATTATTTTGAAAGTGCCGGTCGGGACCATGGTTTACGACTTCGAGAGCGGGCAGTTGCTGCATGACTTTTCCAGTCCCGACGACAAAATCATTATCGCCAAAGGCGGCCGCGGCGGCCGCGGCAATGCGCGCTTTGCGACTTCCACTCATCAAGCCCCACGTGAGCATGAAGACGGCCGGCCGGGAGAAGAGCATGTTCTTAGGCTGGAGTTGAAGCTGCTCGCGGATGTCGGCCTTGTTGGGTATCCTAATGCGGGAAAATCGACTCTGATTTCGCGCATCTCCGCGGCGAAACCCAAAATTGCCGACTATCCGTTTACGACCTTGGAGCCGAATCTTGGCGTCGTTACGGTCGGAGATATCAATGAAGGTCGCAGCTTTGTCGTCGCTGATATTCCGGGACTCATTGAAGGCGCGCATGAGGGCGCCGGTTTGGGAACCCAATTTCTGCGTCACATCGAACGCACTCGATTGCTTGTGCATCTGGTGGATGTTTCGGACGCCAGCGGACGCCCGGATCCCGTGCAGGATTTCGAAGTCATCATGAATGAGCTGACCAGCTTCGGCGCTTATCTCGAAGAAAAACCTATGATCCTCGTCGCGTCGAAGATTGACGTTGCCAACGAAGACAAGCTGGCCAAGCTCAAGCGATTCGCGAAGAAAAAGAAGCTGGAATTCTGCGAGATATCAGCTGTGACTGGAGAAGGCATCGAAAAACTCAAGTTCGCCATGGCCGATAAAGTAGAAGAAGTAAGGAAACGGCTTTCAACAGAAGTGAGATAAATTGGCGTCATGAAAATTCGCCAGCTAGTTGTAATTATGGGGTTGCTGACGGGGCCAGTAGTCGCTCAGCAGAAAACGACTTTACCGGGTGTGCATGATTACAAATCACCGGATGGCATTCTCATTGGGGCCGTTCTTTCATCTAATACTTCTCCTTCCCGCTATCAAGAGAGCAGCATAGAACTGCGTACGACCGCAGGATCGGTATTGGTGCGTGCTAGCTACGTATCGGATGATGGAACGCACGGTTATACCATCGCCGAAGCGACATGGACTCCTGACTCTCAATTTTTCGTCTACAGTCTGGAAAACTCAGGTGGTCATTCTCCCTGGCATACACCCATTCAGTTTTACAATCGCAAGCTAAATAAAATATTTAGCCTTGATGACCTTGTGAACGATGCTGTGATGAGCCCTCATTTCCAGATCAGCGCTCCAGATAAAATTACTGTTGAGTTGTATTTTGCCAAGAAGCGACAAACGATTACGCTTTCTTCGCTGACGAACAACTAGCTACAGTCACCCCCTCACGCCTCGGGTATTAGCGCCCCGTGCTGAAAGTGATACTGCAGAATCTTCGCAGCCAGCGCCGGACCCATGCCTTGATTTACTTCGTCAGCGGCCCGGACGACTTCGCCACGGCAGACTACTTCGGCGGCTGACAATCCGGCAATCTCCGGCGGCAATACCAAATTAATTTCTAACAGCGCATTCGGCGCGAGAGGCTCCTCTGCGTGGAAGAGCAGTCCAGAGCGACTGATGTTTTCCGTCGTCCCACTTCGCCAGTTGTTCTGCCCCAGTTGGCGGTACTTCAGCGGCAGATGCAATTGAAAACGCTGGGCGCGAAATGGCGACAGCTTAGGTTTGTTGCGGGCGGTTTGGTTTGCGGCTTGAACGGACATTGCGACCTCCATCGGACTTGGCGCATTCAAGACCTCGCGCACTTTTGATCGGAGCGCGGGCAGAGTAAAAGGTTTAGGCAGCAACGTGACGCCGTTATCCAGCGTGCCGTTGTGTCCAATGACGTTTTCGGTATAACCCGACATGTAAAGCACGCGGGTCTCTGGGCGCAGTGAAGTGAGGCGTTGCGCCAGTTCTTTGCCGTTCATTCCCGGCATGATGACGTCGGTCAATAGAAGATGAATCGGTCCCGGATAAGAACTGGAAATCGTGATCGCTGCGGATCCATCGGCGGCTTCGAGAACTGTATAGCCTTGTTTCTCCAGATATTGCCGTGCCAGACGGCGCAGATTCAATTCGTCTTCGACCACGAGAATCGTCTCGTGTCCAACTTCTACTGCGGCCGATTCGTGTTGTTGAACGTCAATGGTTTCACCCGTCGCGCTGACGCGCGGGAGATAGATCTTGAAGGAAGTTCCCTTGCCGCTTTCGCTATACACCCAGATATACCCTCCACTTTGCTTGATGATTCCGTACACGGTCGAAAGGCCAAGGCCAGTTCCTTTATGGCCTTTGGTGGTAAAGAACGGCTCAAAAATATGATTCTGTGTTTCCACGTCCATGCCCTGGCCGGTATCGCTGATGGCAAGCATGATGTACTCCCCCGGGGAAACCGGGGCATGGAAGCGGGCATAATCCGCGTCCAGCGTGACGTTGGAGGTTTCGATCGTGAGACGCCCACCTCGCGGCATGGCATCACGAGCGTTCACGGCAAGATTCATAATGACCTGCTCAATTTGGCCGGGGTCGGCCTTGACTGCTCCCAGTTCTGTACCCGGGACCATTACCAGATCAATGTCCTCCCCAATCAGGCGATTCAGCATCTTCAGGTTTTCGGTGACAACTTCATTCAAGTCGAGCACCTTGGGCGTAAGCATCTGTTTCCGGCTGAATGCAAGAAGTTGCCGCGTAAGTGATGTCGCCCGGTTGGAGGCGTTGGCGATTTCCTGCGCAGGTCCCCGAAGTGCGGGGTCGGATCCAATCCGTTCCAGCAAAAATTCACAGTAGCCCGAGATCACCATCAGCAAATTATTGAAGTCGTGGGCGATTCCTCCTGCCAGGCGTCCAACAGCCTCCATCTTTTGGGCTTGCCGCAGCTGTTGCTCTAACCGGCGTTGCTCGGTCACATCTTCTGCAAAAAGCTCAAAAAAAAGCGTCTCTTGTTCGCCGGTAAAAGTCCGGCCTGAGAGCCGCACGCTTATGGGAGCGCCGTCTTTACGGCTCCAGTCTGCCAACATGCCGGTGAATTCCTGCCGCGAACGTACGTGATCTGCCACCGTGAACCATTGATGTGAGTCCGAGTAGAGATTCGCCAGGTTGCGGCCTACCAGCTCAGAGGCCGACGAATATCCCATCATGCGTACCAGCGCGGGGTTTGCGTCCAGCACAATACCAGCTGCGTTGCAGCGGCAAATTCCATAAGGCGCATTCGTCACCAGCGACCGGAAATTTAATTCGGATCGCCGCAAGGCTTCCTGCGCCGAACGAAGAGCTGCATTGAATGAGCAAATCAGAATTGATAAAAACGCGAACAAGGCGAGATGTATGATTGCCTTGTGGTAATCGGCAGGCGATTGCGCGCCGGTCAACAGAAAATAAGCGCTGACGGTGAGCGCAAATGCGGTTGCGACAAGACCGGGCTTCCAGCCGCCGTACCAGGCGCTGACCATGATCGCGACCGAAAATACAACCAGCCGGCTTTCGACCAGGTTCGATAGAAGAAAAGCTGGAATGACCGCGAGAATAATGCTAAGGACCGCTACTCCATAGCGAAGAATGGGAGCGCGGGCAGGAGCGATAGAACCGTTGCGAAGAAGTGGGGGAAGCTTCAGGCGCATACCAATTTGAGAATAGTCCCACTATGAAACTCGCGCGAGTAACACTAGTACATATGGGTATTGACACGCGCTTTCATTTAGATGCGTGTAAGGACAATTCAGCCCCTGTACTATTTCCTGGGGGAACAAGGAAAATAGACACTCCTCAAACTCCATGAATATTGGGTTTTTTGGCGGAAGTTTCGACCCTATCCACCGCGGACATCTTGCCTTGGCTAACGCCGCGCGGGACGCTTTTGCGCTAGGGCGCACTCATTTTGTGCCTACAACCACGCCGCCTCACAAACAGAAGTATGCTTTAGCGCCATTCGCTGATCGCTATGCCATGGTTGCTTTGGCCACAGCGTCTGAAAAATTTTTCGTGCCGTCTCTGCTGGAAGCGCCAGATGCTCAACCGCGAGAAAACTACACGATTGATACCATCCGGCGCCTCAAACCGGCCCTCAAAAAAAGCGACAAATTGTTTGTCCTTATCGGCATTGACGCTTTTAAAGACATTGCCAAATGGCGGGAGGCCGAAGCGTTGTTTCGCGAGTGTGAATTCATCGTTGCCAACCGCCCCGGATTTTCTTTAGCAGATGTTGCGAATTCCCTTCCCGAAAAACTGCGTCCATCCGCTGCCGTCATTAAGCCGTTCGCCAAACACTCTGCTATCGGCGATCTCGTCCTGCCGGGAGTTACGGTGCATCTTTTGGACGGAGTAAACGAAAAAGTCTCTGCTACGGCCATTCGCGACGCTGTGCGAGCAAAAAAGCCTTTGGGCAAACTTGTCGATCCCACTGTGGCGGAATACATCCGCAAACGCGAACTTTACAAAGGCCGTTAGGCCTTAAACACGCTCTCGATGGCTCAGATACAATCGAAATGAGGGGCATTTCACGAAATTCCACGTATGAAGAAAAACGATCTCAAAAAACAAGTCGCCGAAGCCATCCAAGCCTGTCAGGAAAAAAAAGCGGAAGAACTTACGATTCTTGAACTGGAG
>JAJPHW010000039.1 GCA_021325035.1 Terriglobia bacterium | reverse complement strand
ATTCCAATGCTCGAAAGGAAGATGGCCGAGAATCCTGATTTCATGGAGTACAAGCGAAGGACAAACGAATTTTTCCCTTGGGTTCCAAAGAAATAATTCACGGAGTGAATTCTGACATCGAAATCCACAAGTAGTTCCGCTGCGCGCCCGCTCATCCTGCTAACCGGAGCCACCGGCTACATCGGAGGGCGTCTTCTCAAGGCTCTGGAGAAGACCGGGTGTCCAATTCGTTGTCTTGCACGACACCCTGAATTTCTGCAACAGCGTGTCGCTCCCAACACCGAGGTGGTAAAGGGCGATTGCCTCGATGTGGCCTCACTACAGCCGGCGCTGGCCGGAGTGCACACTGCGTATTATCTGGTTCACTCAATGGGATCCTCAGGTAAATTCGAGGACGAGGACCGTCAAGCAGCTCGTAATTTCGCGGCATCCACGCGCCAAGCCGGTGTCCGCCGCATCATTTATCTTGGTGGGCTCGGTGCGGAGGGACAGTCGCTATCTGCACATTTGCGCAGCCGTCAAGAAGTAGCGGACATTTTGCGCTCCTCTGAAGTCCCCACCATTGAGTTTCGTGCCTCGATAGTAATCGGCTCGGGCAGCCTTTCCTTCGAGATGATTCGGGCTCTGGTGCAGCGCTTGCCCGTAATGATTTGCCCGCGATGGGTTGGGGTGAAGGCACAGCCCATCGCAGTCGAAGATGTGATCGCATACCTGGTGGAGGCGCTTGATCTGCCGGTCGGAAAAGAAGCGGTTTTCGAGATTGGCGGCGCCGACCAGGTGAGCTATGGGGAAATCATGCAGGAGTATGCGCGGCAGTGCGGCCTCCGCCGCTGGATGATTCCGGTCCCCGTTCTAACGCCCCGCCTCTCCAGTTTGTGGTTAGGTCTGGTCACGCCGATCTATGCTCGCGTGGGACGCAAGCTCGTTGATAGCATGCGCAACCCTACACTGGTCCGGAACCCGTCAGCGCTTGAAGTTTTCGCCATCAGGCCGAGAGGTTTGAAGGATGCGATCGAAAGAGCCTTACACAATGAGAACTTGGAGTTCGCGGAGACGTCTTGGTCGGACGCCCTCTCCTCTTCAGGAAAGCCTCGGTCGTGGGGTGGCGTACGCTTTGGAACCCGGTTGGTAGACTCTCGGACTTTAGATGTCTCCTTACCGCCAGCAGCGGCCTTTGCTCCCATCCGGCAGATCGGAGGAGCGAACGGTTGGTACTTTGCCGATTTCCTGTGGTGGTTGCGCGGTTTTCTGGATCTGCTGCTAGGTGGGGTCGGAATGCGGCGTGGGCGGCGTAATGCTCAGACTCTGGCGGTAGGGGATGCACTGGATTTCTGGCGAGTTGAAGCGTTCGAGCCCGATCGTCGTCTAAGACTCGCCGCCGAAATGAAAGTGCCGGGACGCGCTTGGCTCCAATTCGAAGTTGAGCCCATCGATCCCCTTCTACCTTCCCAAGGATCAAATATTACCCAGACTGCCATTTTCGACCCCGCGGGACTGGGTGGTCTTGCCTACTGGTACGCGCTCTATCCCGTACATCGCTGGATTTTTGCGGGAATGCTGCGAGCAATCGCCATTCGGGCAGGGTTGGAAGCTCGCATCACCCTCACGTGACTTCCTGAAAGCCGTTTATGTCGCTTTGATCATGCTTAAAGTTCACAAAAGCAGACACTAGTCACCCGCGCTATTTTCCGGCCAACTCCGCATCGCTTTTGTTCGCGTGCGTCTCCTGCCACCTTCTGAGTCGGTCAGAAATATGGCAGTCGTCGAGCGCGGCAATGGCGGCAGCTGTCCGCGCGGCCTTGTGAGCGGAGCACTTGGCCTGCGATCCCAGGTCTTTCGTAGATGTGGCTACTTCTCCGGCGTCTGATGCGGAAGGATGCTCCCCCACCAGCGGTGTTGAGATCGCGACTTCAAGAACCGGAAGCAGTGTGTTGGAGGTAATCGAGCTGAAGAAGTCGCTTTGAGGAGTAGCACCGGCAATGATGACCTTCAGACCGCGCAATTGAGCAATGCGGGTGAACTCGACGACCTGTTCTTGGGTATAGTTCGACATGATGACGACTTCGTGGGATATTTCGAGGGCGCAGAGGAGATCGCTGGCGGACTGCATGAATGCGAATTGTTCGTGAGATTCCAGAACTATGCTGACAGCCATTCTTGAGTCCGTCACAGTCCCCTCAGTCTGTTCTGTGAAGAGGCTTTCGAGTTGCCCCTTTCGTGTGACGTCATTTGACAAATCGCGCATATTTTTCCCCAGATTGTGAATCATTGCCCCTGCCCCAGCGCATACCCTGGGACTCCGTCAAAGTTGCAAAGGTTCTCAGCTTTAATAAAATCGAGCCCGGCGCCTTCGAGGCGATCAAGCAGTTCAATGATGTCGCGATGGCTTATATTTGCCTTCTCGGGGTGCATGAAGCGGCACCGCCAGTGATCGGTGCAAAAGGTTTCAGGCAGGCCGTTCGGCCATACCTTCACGCCACGATTAGTGACCATCAACACTTGCAGGGAATGGTTGCCGAGACCCTTCAGGATCGCTCCCAGATTTTCCGGAGATCCTTCGCGCCAATGCATGAAAACATCGACGCCAACCAGATCTTTTTTGAGCGGAGGCTTTCGCTCCCAGGGAGTGTTGGCGCGGGTAAGTAGGTCTGCCTGCCGCGCGGCGTAGCGCACTGGCTTGAACAACTTCGGCAGCTCCCCCAGACGCTCGATTACAGCACGGGCGAACCCCCGCGTTCCCACCCGCCGCGTGCTGGTTCCTTCCGTGAACATATCGGCCGTATGCAGGCCGTCCTCAACGGTTCGCAGCCACGCATTGTGCACCCTCTCCGCGACGCTTGGCTGGCCAATATGCACCAGCATCATCACCGAGGACAGCAGCAGGCCCGAAGGGCGAATCTACCGGGCCATGCAAAGCCACCTTGGCCTTGAGTGCCGACCGCAGAGCTTGCTGCGGAGTCGACCCGGTCGCCGAAATGTGACCCATTTTGCGGCCGGGTCTAGGAGCCTTGTCATAGAGGTGAAGCCGCACCTCGGCTATACGCAAGGCAGCCGCTAGATCAAGCGGACTTGGCCCAGCCCAGAGTTCGCCGAGAAGGTTCACGATAGCGGCCGGTCGAATCACCTCTGCCGACCCCAGCGGAAGATCGCAGGCGGCGCGTACCAATTGCTCGAACTGTCCTGTGACACAACCTCGCTCGGAAGCGTGATAACTGTTGTGGGGACGAGGCGCCAATTCGTTGACCAGAAGCTGGCCCTGCCGCGTAACAAACATTTCGATGACCAATATGCCTTCCAGTCGCAGCGCCACGGCAATCTCACGTGCAATCTCCTGCGCCTGGAGGGCAATTCCTTCAGGGATTGGCGCAGGAATGACGGACCAGACCAAGATATGGTTTTCGTGATGATTCATCGAGGGCGGATAGATGCAAGTCTCTCCGCTGGAGCGGCGGGCCACTAGGACCGAGATTTCATACTCAAGATCGAGTCCTTTTTCCGCCACGCACTCAAGTTCCCCGAGATAGTTCCATGCGCGGTTGGCTTGCTCGAGCGAGTCGACACGGATCTGGCCACGTCCGTCGTACCCGCCCTCGGCAACTTTCACAAAGCAAGATCCGAACTCTTGGCACGCTTTCTGCATATCCTCCAACTTGCTCACTGGTAGAAAGGGACCCACGGGAAATCCCGCTCGGGAGAGCCACCGCTTCTGACGAAGACGGTTCTGTACGAGTTCAAGAACTGCAAAGCCGGGCCGGACCGGCGCATAGCGGGACGCGGCCTCAAGCGAAGCCAGAGAAATTTTCTCGATCTCAAAAGTGACGACTTGAGAGCTCTTGGCGAGCGCTGCGGCCGCTGGCGCGTCGTCCCACCCCGCTGTGATGAAGTCTTCGACTAACGGTCGAATGGCGCAGTTAGGATCTGGATCGAGAGCATGAATGCGATATCCGGCAGAACGAGCAGCCAGAGCAGTCATACGCCCGAGCTGGCCGCCGCCCATGAGTCCCAATGTCGCCGGTGGCAAGATTGCGTTCATTGCGCCACCTGCTTCAGCACCTCATCGCGCCGTTCCAGCCGCCATTGTTCCAGTCTTCCGGCGAGGGCGCTGTCGCTTAGCGCCAGGATCTGGGCAGCAAGCAGGGCCGCATTGATGGCACCCGGCTTCCCAATGGCCAGAGTGCCGACGGGGACTCCTTTTGGCATTTGCACAATAGAGAGCAGCGAGTCCATGCCGTTCAGGACGGTAGCGGGAATCGGAACTCCCAGCACCGGAAGCGTTGTGTGGGCCGCAACCATCCCGGGTAAATGCGCAGCCCCGCCCGCAGCGGCAATGATGACTTTGAGACCTCGCCCTCTTGCGGTTGTGGCGTATTCCGCCATCCACTCAGGCGTCCGATGAGCAGAAACAATGCGCACTTCGTGCGGGACATCCATTCCGCGCAGCAACTCAGAGGCGGGTTGCACATATTCCAGGTCGCTCTGGCTGCCCATAATGATTCCGACTAAGGGATTCATAAGTACCTCACAGGATGGTGGCCAGCCGCCAGAAGAGCGGAATGCCCACGATGACGTTAAAAGGAAAGGTGATGGCCAGAGCCAGAGTCAGCGAGTAGGTCGGGTTGGCATCAGGCATCGTGGCGCGAACTGCAGGCGGCGCGGCGATGTAGGAAGCACTGGCCGCCATGGCCCCCAGCACCGTGGAACCGGCGGGCGAAAGCCCGGCAAGATGACCGAGCAGAACGCCGAGGCATCCGTGCACGATCGGCGTGACAATGCCGAAGGCGATCAGGAAGGGACCGACACGGCGAAGATCGCCAATGCGCTCGGCCGCCAGCATGCCCATCTCCAACAGGAAGATCATCAGGGCACCCTTGAATCCTGAGTCGAAGAAGGGTTGAACTTGCTTCCACCCAGCCTCGCCCATCAGCCATCCAACGATGAGTCCTCCGGCGAGCAGGATCATGGTCCGGCCCGTCAGGACTTCATGGAGAGAAGTCAGGATCGGTGAGGATTGGCGCGCAGGTGGCTCTTCTTCGTCGAGAACTAGCACCGATCCTCCCCCAGCCAGCGCGGCGGTGCGCACCGGCGCTGCCGCGGTTATGGTTCGGGTTGCTCCTGCGAGGACACCCATGGCTAGGGCGACGTGAATGCCAGGGCTTTCGAGCAAAGCCAGCAGCGTCGGCATGAAACTCTCGGGCACCGCTCCCATGGCGCTCACGAACTGTTGTGCAGCGATGAAAGTTACAGCAGAGACTGAGCCGTAGTGTGCGGCAATACCAGCTGAGTCGGCGGCGCTAAAGCGCCCCAGCCGGCGGAGAGCAAAGTAGGCGCTAACCGGAGTCACGCAACCCAGCAGAACGGTGATCGCCGCAGGCTTCGCAATTGTGACTAGGCCGACGTGGGCTAGTTCATGTCCGCCCTTGAGACCCAGTGCGAGTAAGAGATAGATCGACAAGCTGGTGTAGAGGGCCTGGGGAATACGAAGCTCGCTGCGTACCAGACGGGCCAACACGCCAAGGGCGAAAGCCAAAACGATGGGGGAGAGCAAATTGGCGCCCAGAATCTCGACGGTGCTCATCGTGACTCCCCTGAGCCGGCAGTGGTATGCTTGCGCATAAGACAGATGCTCCTTAATGCACGATTAGTATTACATGTACAGCATTACATGTATCACATGTCATATATTAATGGCAAATTCGGAGGATGACAAGTCCGTGGGAAAAGCTAAGACCTCCCAGTCGCAATCGGCTCCGTGGACGTTCTTGACCAACCACGCGCACGTGCTGATCTGTCTGGCTCAGAATCCGGAGTCGCGAATCCAGGACGTTGCCGAGAAGGTGGGTATTACGTACCGGGCGGTGCAGCGCATTCTGGACGAGTTGGAGGCGGCGGGTTATATCAGCCGCGAGCGGAAAAAAGATGATGCGCGCAGCAACCAGTACCGGGTGAACATGAAGCTGCCTCTGCGCCACCCAATCGAACAGCACAGGTCAGTCGGTGCCTTGCTGGAACTCGGCGTGTCTGGCGGCAAGGGCCGCTGAGCAGGCACGGTCGGTACCTTTGCCCGCCAGTACGCTTCCGGGGTGTATCGCCAATTGTAGCGAGGCTGACTATGAGACTCCATATCCTCCCAGTGGCGCGGAAGCTGGGCATCAACAAGAAGATAGGCTGCCACACGTTTTTTCGACACACATATTCCACGCTGCTTCGATCTACCGGCGCCGAACTGAAGATTATGCAGGAACTCCTACGTCACTCGACGATCCGGGTGACGTTCGATACTTCCATGCAGGCGGTCGCGACAGGGAAGCGTACCGCACAAGAGGCTGTGGTCCATTATTGCGCCCACGAAAATCAGCGGAATGAGTAGTCATTATGTGGGGTTCGCACTGACGTTGTTCCTAATTTGTACCTTTTTGTGCCCACGAGAAAACGAATCACCGACGGTAAGTTACTGAAAAGATGGCGGGGACGACGGGACTCGAACCCGCGGCCTCTGCCGTGACAGGGCAGCGTTCTAACCAACTGAACTACGTCCCCACTTGAGCGCGCCCGGGAGGGTGCGCGATGCAGTTTCGTTGTAGGAATTGAATTCCGCCGGATATTCCAGCCAACTCTCAACACCCGCCGAGAGCAGATCAACGATTCGGGCCAGCTGTCCCTGACCGAAACTCGATTGTAACAGACGAGCGCGATTCACGACCACCCGCGAAACACATTTGGGATGGTGGGCAGTGCAGGGCTCGAACCTGCGACCTCCTGCTTGTAAGGCAGGCGCTCTAACCAACTGAGCTAACCGCCCGTTACGGGCCTTCGCCGCATAGGCAGTATAGCGCACTCGCTTTATGCCGAATGTAGTGGAAAATGTGGTACAGTTTCGAGCTGGTCGTATTGTCCCATCCTGCGGGCAAGCTTCGCTGTCCGACCGTGGTGCTGTCATGCGCAAATCGAGATTGTTTTCAGTAAGTTTGATTTTGATCGTGCTCTTACCCGCAATTGTACGCGGCCAGAGTTCCAATTTCTCAAAAGCAAAATCTCCTTCCACCGTGCTGAATCAGGTCGCAGAGTTGACCGCGTCGGACGGCGAGCAATATTTCCGGGTCGGATGGTCGGTTTGCATTAGTGGAAACACAATTGGAGTAGGAGCAACCGGCGCATTTGCCGGCTCCAATGATGAAGCCTACGTTTTTGTTAGCGATACAAATGGATGGCAAGACGCGACGCAAACCGCCGTGTTAAGCCTCGTTGACCCAAGCGGACAAGAATTGGGCCAATCAATAGCGTGCACTGAATCAACGATCGTTTTGGGTACTCCCGCACCGGGAACATTTCAGGTTGACGCACAAGACTTTGTGTACACAAGCTCTCCATCAGGGTGGATTGATGAAACTCCAACAGCAGTCTTGAATTTCCCGAGCCGGTACGGTCAGGCGTTAGGGTACAGTGTGGCCATTGATCCAACCAGCAGTTTGATATTCGGCGGCGCGAACGCAGCTGTTGCCATTTATGAAGAACCTTCCGGCGGCTGGAAGAATTCTAATGGCGATCCGACTTGGACTCTTTGGCCAGGTGGAAGCGCAGGCGCTGTTGAGTCGGTCGCCGAGTCGAACGAAACTTTGGTGGTCGGATCCCCATATCCTAGCAGTGTCTCGGTGTACGTGAAGAAAGGACACAACCTGAGGTTGCAAGCGCTACTCTCGGCCTCAGATGGCGCAAACCTTGACTACTTCGGGGATTCAGTTGCGATTAGTGGGGACACAATCGTGGTTGGAGCGCCGGAGCACAACAACGGCGTCGGCGCAGTTTACATCTTTGTCAAGCCATCCACCGGCTGGGCAAACATGACGCAAACCGCCGAGTTAACTTCTTCCGATGCGATCCCAAACGGACAATTTGGAACCTCCGTTGCAATCAATGGCAAGCTTGCAATAGCAGGAGCACCAGGAAGTATAGATAATCCAGTTCAGGGTGCCGCTTATGCATACGTCGAACCGGCTGGCGGGTGGATCAATATGTCCGAGACGTACAAACTTCTCCCGTCGGACGCGCAATCACAAGATATGTTCGGCAATTCAATTTCGATAAGCGGAAACACTGCCGTCGTCGGAGCGCCGTTGCATCCGGTCAGAGGCAATGTGGATGAAGGCGCGGCTTACGTGTTTGTTCCGCAATAAACTACGGATCATAGAAAACGGTGTTCTTGCGCCCTGCTAAACTCACTGCTTGCGACGGCTCATCATCAATGCTGACGATTTTGGATTGACGCGGGGAGTCAACCGCGCGATCGCTGAGTCGCATCAGAATGGCGTGGTAACTTCGACGACGTTGATGGCCAACAGCTCGGCCTTTGAAGATGCGGTCAATGTTGCGTCGAAGCTGTCCGGCATCAGCGTAGGTTGCCATGTGGTTTTAGTGGATGGTTCGCCTGTGCTCCCGAGCGAGCAGGTTACCAGCCTGGTTGAATCTAAAACACACAATTTTCCTAATACACTAACGCGAGTCGTCGGGCGAGCATTTCGCGGACAACTCGACACCTCCGAAATCGAAGCCGAAGTCGCAGCGCAGATTCGCAAACTGCAAGACGCGGGCGTTGCCGTTTCTCATGTGGACACGCACAAACACACACACTTATTTCCGCAAATTTTGAAACCCATCCTGCGAGCGGCCAAAGCTTGCGGAGTAAAAGCCATTCGGAATCCTTTTGGCCGATTGAGTATTCGAGTAGCAGTGGGGCGGCCGGATCTGTGGAAGAGATATGTTCAAGTCAGCTTGCTGAATCGCATGGCAGTATCTTTTCGAAAGGCAGTAGCCGAGGCGGGGATGTTAACTCCAGATGGAAGTTTGGGCGTAGTCGCGACGGGCGCATTGGATGACGAGCTTTTTCGCAGCATGATTCAACATTTGCCCGAAGGAACATGGGAGTTTGTCTGCCATCCCGGCTATAACGACGCAGAGCTCGATACTGTGCGTACGCGGCTGAGGGCCTCGCGAGAAAAGGAATTGGCAGTCCTTACTTCAACTTCTACGCGTAAGCTTCTAGAAAATAATGGGGTTGAGCTGATTCCATACGGTGACTTTGCGCGCAGATAAACCGGGCAAAACTGCCCGTACACGGGCTTTGGTTACCTGTTTGCCCCTAGATTAATAACACCAAATCCGGCCATGTCGGGATATGATGCGGGTATTCTCCCATGAACGCCCGTGGGAGCCGACGATTTATGGACAAACGACCAGAGCGCCGCATCGAAGCTGAAATTCCGGTTCGCGTATGGGGTATGGACTGCGAAGGACGGCCGTTCATTCAATTCACTGTCGCAAAAAACATGAGCAGTGATGGAGCTTTGCTGACTGGAATCAACCACCCGCTGAAACCGCACGACGTGATTGGCGTGCAATACGCGGAGAAGAAAGCCCGTTTTCGCGTGATCTGGGTGATTGACGCCGGAGCGAGAAAGATTGAGCTCGGTATTCAACTGATGTCCGGGCAGGATGCCCCCTGGCATGAACTGACACCGTCGGAGACCATCGCCTCCACGGGCGGCAAGAACAAACGGAAATTTACCCGGCACAAAGTTGCGTTTCCTATTGATATCGGTTTGCAAGACAAAGGCCGCACGCACCTGAGCACGACTTCTACAGATATTGGCGGGCGCGGATGCTATGTCGAAACCCGGTCTCCGCTGCCGCGTGGCACAAAAGTGGATATTTCCTTCAATCTGGAATCACAGGAAGTCAAAACCAGTGGCGTAGTTCGCGCCAGCGATCCCGGCGTAGGCATGGGCATAGAGTTCACGGATCTGGAAAACACGGTCCAGCATCAACTGCAACACTATGTCGAAAGCATGGACCAGCGCATTGGAAGTAAGGCCACGGCCGGGTCGTAAACGCTTCACTTGTTGTATTTAGCTTCTCTGCTATCCGTAAAATCTGAATCCCGTCTATCCTCACACCATCGAATGATGAGGCGAAATCGTTCGGGCGAGGGATTCCATTGAAGATCGGCATTACGTGTTACCCCACGTATGGCGGCAGCGGAGTAGTTGCCACCGAGTTAGGTCTGGAGCTGGCGCAGCGTGGGCACGAGATCCACTTCATCACTTACGCGCAGCCCATCCGGTTGACCGGGCCTCATCCAAACATTCACTACCATGAGGTGGAAGTCTCGCGCTATCCGCTGTTCGATTATCCGCCTTATGATTTAGCTTTGGCGACACGAATGGCGGAGGTGGCGGAGCTTTATGATCTCGATCTTTTGCATGTGCATTACGCAATTCCTCACTCCGTAAGCGCGATGTTGGCACGTCAAATGTTGGCCGCGGGACCGAAGCGCCGCAAACTTCCCTTCGTGACGACCCTACACGGTACTGACATCACGCTGGTCGGGCAGGACCGATCTTATCTGCCCATTACGCGCTATTCCATTGAACAAAGCGATGGCGTCACGGCGATTTCGCAGTATTTGCGCGAACGCACGCTGCGCGAGTTCGACATCAAAAACAATATTCAGGTGATTTACAACTTTGTGAATTGCGACGTCTATGTGCGCGATGAAGGTGCAGCGCAAAGGCGGCTGGAGTATGCGCCAAATGGCGAGCGCATTTTGGTTCACTTATCTAATTTCCGTCCAGTGAAAAGAATCACCGATGCGGTTGAAGTTTTCGACCGGGTGCGAAAGAAAATTCCTGCGAAATTGCTGCTGATTGGCGATGGCCCAGACCGCTCACGAGCGGAGTGGCTGGCTGTGCAAAAAGGCATTCATAACGACGTGCACTTCCTCGGGAAGCAAGACCAGGTACATGAGAAGCTTTCGTTGGCTGATGTGCTCTTGTTGCCCAGCGAGTTGGAGTCTTTCGGTCTGGCAGCCCTTGAAGCCATGGCTTGCAAAGTAGTACCAATCGCCACGAATGTGGGCGGCATACCCGAGATGATTGAGAATGGCGTAAGCGGTTACCTGGCGGACGTAGGCGATGTGGACACAATGGCCCGCTATGCGGTGGAGTTGCTCTCCGATGATGCCCTGCTGGCGAAGACAGCGAAAGCAGCGCGCGCGGTCGCACAATCGAGGTTCTGCACGAGCAAAATCATTCCAGTTTATGAAGATTTCTATCGCCGTGTGCTGGAGCGCTCGGCCGAGCGATCATAGATCGCCGCCGGTAACGCGCTCTCTGTGTCGAGCAACGGCAATCGCAGGCGGATGAGAGTTCCCTTGCCTGCGCCGCTATCTACTGACATGGTTGCAGCGCCACTGTATAAAACCTGCAATCTTTCCTCGACGTTTGCCATCCCGATGCCGCGGCGAGCGCCGTTTTCAACATCCACTGGCACCGTAGGCATACCAACACCGTCGTCTTCGATCTCGACAATCAATCCGACTTCGGTAATGCGGCTGCGCAGATAAATACTGCCGCCTTCGATTTTCGAAGAGAGTCCGTGCTTGATGCAGTTCTCGACCAACGGTTGCAACAACATACTGGGAACAGTCGCGTCGAGGGATTCCGGCTCAATCTCTTTGACCACGTGAAGTTTGTCGCGTCCGAAACGGACGACTTCAATATCCAAATAGTTATCAATGAATTCCAGCTCTTCCCGCAGCGGCACAAAAGCTTCCGTATTGTTGAGCAAGCGCCGCAAGATATTGGCCAGCTTGATGATCATTTCGCGCGCGGTATCTGGATCGAAGCGGACCAGCGATGAAACCGAATTTAACGTGTTGAACAAAAAATGTGGGTTGATCTGGTTTTGCAACGCTTCCATGCGGGCGTTCAGCAGCAGGCGTTCTTGTTCTTCAAGTTTGATCTGGATGCGCACGCTGCTCCAGATTTTGAGTTCAGTACCGATGACCATAATGGAAGTGGCATAAATCAAACATTCCACCCACCATGTAGGGCTCTCGATGCTGAATGTGGCGCGGGGTAAATAGCGCGACAATTCCGTTTGCATGAAACGCAAAGCGACGATCATGACGAAAAACATCGTCTGCCATTCAAACGGGCGGGGACGCGGCAGGTTGCGGCGCAGCCAGCGATAAATGCTCAAGTCCACGAAAGGAGAAAACGACCAGATTTCTTCCTGATCGTCAGCCAGCTTGCGGAGTTGGCCGGAGAGAAACCCGCTAATTAGAGCGAAGGGCAAAGTGGCCCACTCTCCATGCAATAAAGCAGGCAAGGCGAGAAGTGAACCGCCAACCATTCCAGCAAAACGCCCGCCCAAAACACCGAGGAGAATGGTTGTTTCCAGTGTGAGATCGCCCGCGATAAAGCTTTTCGAAACCAGACGAAACCAGACACCCAATGTGAGGGGAAGGCCGATCCAAAGAATCAGATAGATTCTTTGCTTCAATGGACGGCGTTCACGAAAAAGCAATTTCTTGAACTCTACGGAACGAACTAATGCACTGGCCACGGCCGCGGCCACGCCGAGCCTGATGAGCAAGTTGATGAGGATGAGGCGCTGTTCCATGTTTTACAAACTGCGTTTTACAACTGTTCAGCCTGCGGTATTTCTGTTTTACTTTGCCACCCAGTTAGCAACCCAGTCTCCCGTTTCCTTTGTGCCCAGCGCACCGCCGAGGTCTTGCGTCGTACGTTTCTGCCGTATAGCTTCCAGAACCGCAGCCTCGATCTTCGCGGCTTTTTCCAGCATGCCTAAATGCCCGAGCATCATAGCTGCGGTCAGGATCGCGCCAAAGGGATTTGCAATATTCTTCCCTGCTATTGGCGGCGCTGAGCCGTGTACAGGCTCGAACATGGAAGTCTTGCCGGGGTGAATGTTGCCGCTCGCTGCCATGCCGAGTCCGCCCTGTAATCCGGCGGCAAGGTCGGTGATGATGTCGCCGAACATATTGTTCGTGACGATCACATCAAACTGGCGCGGGTCGCGGACCAACTGCATGCAAAGCGCATCCACATACATATGTTCAGCCTTAATTTGCGGATACTCTCCGGCAATTTCTTTGAATACACGTTGCCACAGGCCACCAGCGTGTGTCATAGCATTCGACTTATCGGACATGAGCACACGCTTGCGCGGCGTACCGTCGCTTTTTGTGTGGCGCTCGCAATATTCGAAAGCATAGCGAATTACCCGTTCGACGCCCTTGCGCGTGTTGATATCTTCCTGAATGGCAACTTCATCGGCAGTTCCCTTTTTGAAAACTCCTCCAACGTCGCCATAGACACCCTCGGTGTTCTCACGGATCACAACGAAATCCACATCTTTTGGTTGAATGCCCTTCAAGGGACACAGTGATTCATCCAGCAGACGCACCGGACGAACATTGGCATATAAATCCATTTGAAACCGCATGCCAAGAAGAATCTCTTTGGCGTGAATATTGGTAACGACACGAGGATCGCCGAATGCACCAATGAGGATGGCGTCGAAATCACGATCCAGCATGGTGAAGCCGTCGGGTGGAACGGTGACGCCGTCGGCAAGATAGCGGTCGGCGCTCCAATCGAATTGCGTGGTTTCAAGATCAATGCCGGTAGCGGCGAGCACTTTCATCGCTTGCGGAATGACTTCTTGCCCAATACCGTCGCCGGGAATGATGGCTATGCGTTTTTTTAAGCTCACGCCAGAAAAGTATCACAAACCAGCGAATAAAACGGCCCGCGAACGTACGATTTATAATTGAAAGAATGATTTCCAGCGCGATTCAAGAAAATACGCCTGTCACCAGCGATTTCGCAGCTGCACGTGCAGAATTTCGGGCGCTGATTTCGAATTGTGGCGTCCATCAGACGAATTCCCGCGGCAAGATTGAGCTCACGGGCGATGACCGTGTGCGCTGGCTCAATGGGATGGTCACGAATAACATTCGTGATCTGGCGACCGGGCATGGAGTCTATGCATTTTTGCTGAGTCCGCAAGGGCGAATTTTGGGCGATATGTACGCCTACAATTTCGGCGAATCGCTCATCGTGGATACCGATCAAGGTCAAATCACAAAAATCTGGGACACTTTCGACCATCACATAATCATGGACGATGTGAACATGAAAGACGTGAGCAAAACCACGATATGTATTGGCATCGCGGGGCCGAAAGCTGCTTCTTTGTTACAAGCAGCCGGGTTTTCTGTAGAAGAATTGCAGCCTTTACAGTTCAAAGCGATTCACTGGCGAGACCACGATGTAACGGTCGTGCGTGGAGACAATCCGAGTATTGCGTCGTATGAATTATGGGTTTTGCCTGAGAACGCAGAACTAATGAAAGCTGAATTGGTAAAAGCAGGTGCAGTTCCGGTTGATGCGACCACGCTTGAATGGCTACGAATTGCTTCGGGAATCCCGAAATACGGAACCGACATACGCGAAAAAGACTTGCCGCAAGAAACCGATCAGGAGCGCGCTCTGAATTTCAACAAAGGCTGTTATGTCGGTCAGGAAATCGTAGAGCGGATTCGTTCACGTGGTGCGGTGCACCGGCAATTTACCGGATTCGTAATTGACGGCCCTATGCCTGAAGCAGGAGCCGAACTGCGATTGGAAGAAAAGAAAGTTGCTGAAATTACGAGTGCTGCATCTGTTCCTCTAAGCGATGGCACAAAGAACATCGCGTTGGGATATGTGCGGCGCGAGATCGCCGTCCTGAAAAAGCCGCTGGCCGGAAACGGTTTTACCGCTTCTGTCACGAGTCTTCCGTTTGAAGAATTTCTTAGAATTTGAGGACCTATGCCCGAAAAAAAGCAGGAAAGTTTTACAGTCACCGACAGGCGCCTGTTCACAAGCGAAGGCGATGTGCGGGAAGAGACCCCCGAAAAGGAAATTTCGCCTTCTGTTGCTTCTAACGCACCGGTAGCGGCTGCGGTAGAAAATGCGCCAGAACCCGCAATGCCGCCGTCTCCATCGGCGTCGGAGCAGCAACAACAAGCAGATGCGTATCGTGCATCGTCGAAGGACATGGATCGCCGGATTGAGATGGGCGGGCATTCGACCAAAGATTTGGAGATGACCTTCGAGCGTTTTATGGCTTCTCTCTACATGACTGCCATGATGCAACTCGGCATGATGCATGAAGAGGGTGGACAACCCAGACTTGACCCAATTGGGGCCCGGCAAACTATTGATACGCTCAGCTTGATCGCCGATAAAACGAAGGGCAATCTTACCGATGCAGAAAAAACTTTTCTGCAAAATTGCCTTTATGAGTTGCGCATGGCTTATGTGGAAGTGATCAATGCGCTGTCCCGGCCACCACAGAGTGCTCCCGGCAAGGGCATACCTGATTTGAGCAAACCTGATTTTGGCAAAAGATAGAAGATGAAAGCGACGCTGACGGTCCTTGGAAGCGGAACATCCATGGGAGTGCCAACCATCGGGTGTGATTGCGCCGTCTGCCATTCCACTGACCCAAATGATCGGCGCACCCGTCCTTCGGTGTTTATTGAGTATGATGGGCACGGCGTTTTAATTGATACGACGCCCGACTTCCGCGAGCAGGCGATTCGCGAGCAGATCAGAAGACTGGATGCAGTTTTATATACGCATACCCACGCCGATCACATTCTTGGAATTGACGATCTCAGACCGCTAAGCTACCACCACAGGGCAGGCAAATTGCCGCTCTACGCAAAACCTGAGGCCGCTGAGTTTCTGCGGACCATGTTCCACTACATTTTTGAAGCCAAGTACAAATTCGGGGGTTTGCCTCAAGTGGAACTGCATGCGATGGACAAGCCGCTGGATCTATTTGGAGTAGCTTTTATTCCCGTTCCCATCATTCACGGCGAAACGGAGATTTATGGGTATCGTTTCGGATCGGCAGCTTATTTGACCGACCACAGCGAGGTCCCAGCATCGTCGCTCGAACAATTACGCGATCTGGATATTTTGTTCCTGGATGCGCTTCGGCATAAACCGCATCCTACCCACTCCAGCGTGGAACAGTCATTGCGGATCGTAGAGCAAGTCAAGCCGCGGCGCGCGTTCTTCACCCACATTTGCCATGAATTGCCGCATGAAGAGACGAATGCTCTTTTGCCTCCGCATGTGCGATTGTCCTATGACGGCATGAAGCTGGAGTTTGAAATCTAAGCATGCGAATACTCCATCAACTCAGTGAGCTTGACGGCTTGGGGCCGACCATTGTCAGCATTGGCAATTTCGATGGAGTTCACGACGGCCACTCCCAAGTCGTCAAGCAACTCGTTACACGCGGAAAAGATCGGGGATTCAAGTCGGTTGTACTCACCTTTGATCCTCATCCCGTAAGGGTTTTGCGGCCAGATTCTGAGCTGAAATTGTTGACGCCGACCGCAGAAAAGATTCGTTTCTTGGGAAAATCCGGCCTCGATGCAGTTTTGATACTTCCGTTCACGCAAGAACTTTGCCACATGCCTCCCCGCGAGTTCGCACAAAGGATTTTGAAAAACGGCTTGCAGGCACGCGAAGTCCATGAGGGATACAACTTCCGCTTCGGCCACAAAGCGGCTGGCGACGTCAATGTGCTCATGCAGTTGGGACGGGAAATGGGTTTTGAAGTTGTGATTTACCCCGAGATGCGCCTGCGTGGCGAGCCAGTTTCAAGCAGCCACATTCGCAAGTTGATTTCGGATGGCAACGTACAAAGAGCGCGGCATCTCTTGGGAAAACCGTTCAGCATTGTAAGCACGCCGCACGCTGGGCGGGGTTACGGATCAAAATACACGGTTCCCACAATCAATCTAAATCGCTACGACGAACTGATTCCGAAGCATGGCGTGTACATCACTCAAACTCGTGTGGCATCCGAATGCTTTGATTCAGTCACAAATGTGGGAAATCGTCCGACATTCGGCGTGGACTCCTTCGCAATTGAAAGCCATCTCCTGAATTTTCACCCCATTGAATTAACCGCGGAAACACGGGTGGAAGTGACTTTCCTGAAACGCCTTCGAGATGAAATTAAATTTCCATCCGTCGAGGCATTGCGCGCACAAATCGGAAAAGATGTGGCGAAGGCGCAACGCTTTTTCCGATTGCTCAAACGCAAAACCTAGTGCGGCAGGTAGCCGCTTTCGAGCGGGAGCTTGCCATCCACCTTCACCACTTTGACGTGATCGTTGATCGAGCGCACATCCACCAAACCAATCGCACCCGCGTTCGCTCCCACTTCTTTCAATAAATCGTCGTCGCTGTCAACGATGTGAATAGAGTCTTTGTGGGCGGCAATGTGAGCTTTCAATTCAACAGCAGACATTTTATTCAGGTGTTGCAGTGTCTGGCTCTCCGTGCTCAGGTTGCTATGCAACACGAGAATGATGGATGTACCGTTGGGCCACTTTGTATCCTCCGAGCGAAAGATCTTCGAAAGATGAGCCGAAGTGAGTTGTTCCACGCTGTTGTCTTTGTTGACGATGACCGCAAGATGATGCGCAAAGCATGGAACCGCGAATGCAATTAAAAGCAATAGAGCGCTGAAACGAGGAAATTTCATAGAAACCTCCTGTCTAGTGTTGGCTGGCCGCACCTGACAATCAAGCCCAAAAGCGATGCCGCACCTAATTGGTAAAAAATTGTCATCAACTTGTCACTTCAACCAAGAGCGCTATTCTATCGGCTCCAGCGGCGGTATGCACTGCTCGGCCTTGCTGGGAAGTTGGACGACAACAATCGCAGCCAGCACCATGAAAATACCCACCGTCTGCACAAAACGGAGCGTCTCACCTAGCGCAAGCGCGGCTATGAGGATGGAGAATACAGGCTCCAAACAACTGACGACGATCGCGCGCGTGGGCTCAAGATGTTGCAATCCGGCAAAGTAGAACGAAAACGGGCCGAGGACGGAAAGCATGGAAAAAACGAAAAGAAATAACCACTGCCCGGCAGAGTAATGTGCATTGATAACTTTTGTAGGAGGGTTCAGGCATAACCAAAAGAGCGCGGCCGTGAATGTGGTGTAAAAAAGCACGATCCAACGGTTGTAGCGTGCAAGAATGCCATGTCCAGCGACGTTATAGAACGCAAAAGAAAAGGCAGCAGCCAGTGCCGCCAATATTCCGACCCGGTCTAAATTCAACTTTCCGCTAGAAAATATCTGAATCACAAAAGCGATTCCGAGTACGGCCAGAGCGACCGCCCCCATGCGTTGCGGCGTAGGTTTTTGCTGGCCTCGAAGAACGGCATACAACAACACCCATATCGGCGCGGTATATTGCACGACAATCGCCGTCGCGACGTTGGTTCTCTGGATCGCAAGATAGTACAGGTAGTTCGAAGCCGCCACGCCGAAAACACCCAGCAAAGCTAATCTGCCAAAATCAATCACTGGGATGCGTAAATTCTTTAGGTTTCGCGCAATCAGAATAAAAAGCAAAACCATGCAGGAGAACGATGTCCGCGTCTGCGAGAGAATGAGTGGATCAACCGGCCGAAGAATCAGTCCACCCGGAAGAGGCTTGCCCGTAAATGCCGCGCGGCCCAGTGTAGCGCTGATTCCCCATAAAAACGTTGCGCACGCGATGTACAAATATCCCTTATAGGGCTTGGGCTGATGAACGGAGTTCAAGAATTTATATACTCAATGCGCGTGGTAATCCTGGCCGTTTTTTCCAGCATGGCGGAAACCGAGCAGTACTTTTCTTCGGATAACCGGACTGCATCCTCAACTGCTTTGTGCGAAACATTGCCGCCGACGCGGTAGAGCAAACGAATCTCGGTAAAAACATTCGGCGACGTTGGGGCCTTGTCGCCTTCCGCACTGACTTCGAGGCTGGTGAACGGCTCGCGCTTTTTGGTCAAAATACTGGCAACGTCGTACCCGGTGCATCCGCAAAGGCCGATTAAAACAAGCTCCATGGGACTGTTCCCAACCTGACTGTCGCCATCCACGTTGATTGTATGGCCGCTTTTAGCAACGGCTGTGAATTGATGTTTTTCTTTCCAGTTCGCGCGCGCAGAAATCATAGACATATTTTTCAATCCTAGTGGTTATCGCCGGTTATCGGTTTGGGGCTCAGGGTGGATTAGAACACGAAAAATCTCCGGGGATTCTTGCTTAAAGCGAATTTCCAGCTCCGTCGAAACATCGTGTACGCGGGAGAGTGGAAGCTCATCGGAAAAAGTGCAGTGGCAGGAAACATAAAGCCGTCCGCGAATACGCTTGATTTCCAGATCGTGCATATCAAGAACTTCCGGAAATTCGGTGCTGACTTTCTTCAGGCGTTCCTCCAGGTTGGCATCGCGAACGATCTCCTCGCTGGTCTCGATGGTCGCGGGCTCGCTCTCGATGTGAGTCAAAATGCTATTAATTTCCGGAACATCTTCCTGTATTTGCGCCTCAAGCTGGGTCACTTTATCATGCGCGTCTTTCAGCAGCAGGCGTTCGTCCAGTTCGAGGTGCTGCTCCACATGCAGACGGCCGTCAACATCTTGCACGCTGACGTCATGGACGTTGACGTTGTTGCGCATCGCCACGGCTCGCACACGATCAAAAATATTCTCAGAAAATGCGGCACGGGGAACCGAGCGGACCATTACATCCGCATTCGGCAAAACACTCTGGACGGCAGCGGTCACAGAATCTGCAACCTGCTCCGAACGCTGAAACGTCACGTTACGCGCGAGGCCAATGGAGAGATCGGCGAAATAACGGTTGCCAGCCCGGCGAATGCGAACTCGGTCCACCTCAAGCAGACCATCCACTTTTGACACTGCCTGAATAATTTTGCCGCGTACTCCCTTGGGAGCAGCATCGAGAAGAGCATCTATCGTTCGGCGTCCCAGACGCCCACTCACATAAACAACGACGCCTGCGACAAAGAGAGCAGCAATCGCGTCGGCATCCCGCAGCCAAGTGATGCCGCGAGCGCGCCCAACGAGCACCAGCGCCAAGCCAACAACCACCACCCCGCTCGACCACACATCGGTGGAAAAATGCAGCGCATCCGCTTCCAGGGCCTGGCTATCGTACTTCGCCGCGATGCGGCGCAGCGTACGCGATCGCCAAAAATCAGCTGCCATGGACGCAAACATTACGGCAAATGCAATCGCACTCGGTTCGATATCCACATAGTGGAAGAAAAGCCGGTGGATGGATTCACGCACAATCCAGACACAGGTCAGCAGTAATAATCCTGTCTGGACGAAAGCCGAAAAATTCTCGACTTTACCGTGGCCATATTGATGTTCGGCATCCGCTGGTTTGTCGGAGACCCGCACAGAGAAAAGCGTAATCGTAGCGGCTACCAGGTCGAGTCCCGAGTGGGCAGCTTCCGAAAGAATGCCCAAGCTTGATGTACTTACGCCGACTAAGATTTTGAGGATCGTGATGGCGAGCGCGACCAAAACAGAATTCCCAGCGACCGCACGTTTCTCCGCGCGCATGGATTCGGTTTGGTAAATAGCAGGTGCCCCTGACATCACTGCAATTATGACTGCCTAAGGACGGTTCCGCCAAGTTTTGACGCAGGATTCCAAAGGATGAACAACGGTAATGGGTGGGAAATCCGCAACTGTGCTACGATTTTAATGAATTTTGCAACTTTCCTGGAGGAATCCTACACAATGATTCAACGCGGATTGGTATGTCTGCTGCTCGCCGGTATGACGTGGGCCCAGACACCGAACACGATTACAGCTCCTGCTACCGCCCCCAGCCCCGCGGCGGCCCAGACCGACAAGGCACCCGCTGCACAAGCGGCCGAAGTGCCTCCTGATGCACCTGTAATTACGATTCAAGGTTTGTGCGACGGCGCCGATAAAACCGCTGCCGACTGCAAGACCGTAATTACGCGCGCGGATTTCGAACACCTGGTTGATACCGTCGCCCCAAAACTGCCGCCTCCGGCACGTAAACAGTTTGCCAACCGCTATGCCAACGCGCTCATCATGTCCAAGGAAGCCGAAAAGGAAGGCCTCGACAAAACTCCGAAATTCGACGAAATGATGAAACTCACGCGGATGCAGCTGTTGCAGCAAGCTCTTGGACAAAGCGTGCAGGAAAAGGCTGCTCAGGTTCCAGACAAAGACATCGAAGATTATTACAAGGCGAACCAGCCTGCATTCGAGCAGTTCCACCTTGTAAAACTCTATGTTCCACGCCACAAGGAACCGCTTCCCGGCGGCCCGAAACTCAGCGATGAAGCTCAGAAGAAGCGCGACGAAGTCGGCGAAGCAGCCATGAAGAAGCTCGCCGAATCGCTCCGCACCCGTTTGGCTGCCGGCGAAGACGCAGACAAGCTTGAAAAAGAAGCCTATACCGCTGCCCGGAACAAAATGACGCCGCCCACCACGAAGCTCGACAACATCCGCCACAACATGCTTCCTCCCGACCAGGCCCCTGTTTTCGATTTAAAAGCGGGGGAAGTCTCAAAGGTGATGGAAGACGAAAACGGCTTCATTATCTTTAAGATGCTCAGCAAAGAAGAGCTGCCTCTCGACAAGGTACATGACGAGATTCGCAATACTCTGCGCAGCCAGCGTATTCAGGAAGGAATGCAGGCGGCACAGAAGTCAGCGACTGCTACTCTCAACGATGCATACTTCAGCGTTCCGGGCGCAGCGCCAGTTCCGGGCATGAAGATGCCGATGGGTGGACCGGGTGGAATGCAGATGCAGATGGCGCCACCGCCTGTTAAAAAGTAAGGATGGACGCTGCCAGACCAGCCGTCGTAATCACCGGCATTTCCGGGAATCTGGGACTTCGTTTGCTTCCTCAGCTGACGGAGTTCCAGGTAATCGGAGTGGATTTACGGCCCCCTGAAACTTCCCTTCCCATCCGTTTTATCGCCATGGATTTGGGGGAAGAAGAATCCTGCCGCGAGTTATACCTCTTGCTCAAGCAATACCGTCCGGTGGCGGTGATCCACCTCGCCTTTGTGATTGATCCTCAGCGAACTGGCGTGCTTGATCTCGACAAAATGTGGCAAATCAATGTCGCCGGTACCGCCAGAGTGATGGAAGCTATCGCCGAAGCCAACCGCGAAGATAATATCGTCCAGAAATTTATCTATCCCAGCAGCGTAGCCGTCTATGGGCCTGATTTAGCGGCCCCCGCCAACGAAGATTCGCCTCTGCAAGCGCACACGCTGCCTTATGCCATTCACAAGATGGAGTGCGACAAAGTCGTGCAGCAACGCGCGCCCGGGATGAGGAATTGCAGCATTTATCTGTTGCGCGCGCACATTTTTGCGGGTCAAACGGTTGAAAACTACCTAATGGGGGCATTTCGAGGCACGCCCAATGGCAAAAGCAACCGGGCGGCGAAAATGCGCCGTGAAGGCAAGCGGCTGCCTTGTATGTTGCCCTACGGCAAGCGTTATCTGGAACATCAACTTCAGTTCGTCCACGTAGATGACGTCGCCCGATTGATTTTGTACATTCTGCGTAAGACTGAACCAGAATCGCAGCGAATCACTGTGCTTAACGTGGCTGGACGCGGCGATGCCCTTAGCTTTGGCCAATGCATCGAATTGGCTCATGCCAAACTCATGCGCGTTCCCGGCAAGTGGGCATTTCGCATGACTTTGGCGATGTTATGGAAGTTGCGCTTGTCTTCTATTCCCCCAGAAGCGCTTCCATACATGACGGGGCAGTACACGATGAATACCGACCGGCTTAAGAAATTTCTGGGGCCGGAATACGAAACTGTCATTCAATACAAGATTGCCGACGCCTATACCGACAGTTTCGCGAGATGATTCCTATTTATAGACTTGCGGTTCGCCCAGACTTCCCTTCGTAGGCAAATGCCTGACGTAAAGCACCAATTCCCAGATTTCCTCATCGCTGAGCATACCTCTCGATGCAGGCATGCCGGAGGGGAATATGCCGCGTTCGATGATCCACTTCAGTTGACCGTCTGTATATCGCTGAACATTCTGCGAGTTCAGCGCTGGAACGGGCGGAGATACTCTATCGGCGAACGGAACCCCGGTGTTCTGCCCGTCGAGTCCATGACAGACCATGCAGTACTGGCCGAAGATCTTCTGTCCGGCATGGATGTTTTCTTCGGAAGCGGCGAGCGGATTCGCGTCTTTTGTTCCGCCCACCGTGATGTTCCGTTTCGCCTGATATACGAGCGCCGTTTCCCATGCGCCCGGTTCCCGTACCGCGCAGCCGCTTAAGATCAGCAAACTTGCAACCAGCGCGTATCGTTTGATTTGTTGAATCATTGGACGATTTCTACTCGACAACAATCGTCATCTTCATGTTGCCGTGATTGGCGCCACAAAAATGATCGCAAATCGTCGTGAAGGTACCGGCAGTTGTCGGCGTGACCGTAATGTCAGTTGGAGAATCCGGCGAAATGTCTTCATCCAGCTTCAGCGCACGTAAAAAGAACCCATGAGTAACGTCTTCACTTTTGAGCCGGAGAACGACGGTTTCATCTTTCTTCAACGTGACTGTATCTGGAGAAAAGCCGAACCGTTTCGCCGTGATCTCGACTACCCGTGGGGATTTCGCATTCACGGGCGTGGACATGGGCCCTGCCGAAAAAAACGACACCGCCGTGACAAAAGCAATCAATAAAAATCTGGTATAGAAAGACTTCATACACTTTCCCTTTCGATGAAATTTATAAACTTGGATCTTTCAGAATCTGATGCACACCGTTGATGCCCAAAAATTCGCGGGCTGTTAGCTCAATGTCGCTAATGGCGATCGAGCTTGTGGAAGTCGAACCTTTGGCATTCGCTTGCACTTGCCGAATCCCGAGGTTCTTGAATGGTTGATCTTTGTCGAATGGAATGGGCTTCTTATCGGCAACTTTTGCAGGATCGGGGAAGGCAAAAATCAGCGACTTTGCCGCGTAATGATGCACATGGCCTTCCTCGTGCGTATCATCGCGGTGAATATGACCGTAAAGCACCGTTACGTTTTCGTAAGGCACAAGCACGTTCATGACTTCATCGCCGTCGCTGGTAAACCACTCCCAGTCGGGCTTTAGATCGAAGAGGGGGCGATGGGTAAAAACAACGATGGGTGCGGATTTCGGAAATCGCGCAAGGTCTTTCTTTAACCAATCGAGCTGTTCTGCGCCAACCTTGGGTTTTCCCTGAGAAACATTGTCCAATGCGACAAAGTGCATGCCTCGATGGTCGAAGGAATAGTAAGTCTCCCCGAAGAATTCGCGGTACAACCCACTATGGTCGAGGCCCGCATCATGTTCTCCCGGAACGCATTTGATCAGTGGGACATTCATGCGGCTGGAGATTTCCTTGAACTGCTTCATGCGTTGGGCATGAACGTCTTTGTCTTCGGTATCGTGTGTGAGATCGCCCGTAAATAGCACTAGATCGGGCCGTTGTGGAAGCGCATTGACCATCTCCACAGCGCGTTCAAATGCTTTGGTACCCAATGGATCCGGAGGGCCATTAAACCCTACGTGCGCATCGCTAAGTTGCACAAAGCTAAACGGCGTGACTTTTTCGCCGTTACGTTTGCCCAGAAAACTAAACATCTCTCCTGCTTCGCCGGTGAGCGCGGCAGCAGGCACAGCGCTATAAAGGACGCCGATTCCCAAAGAAGTTCCGGCGATCTTCATGAATGATCTGCGATCTGGCTTCATGTTTTGACTCCTCAAATTGGCTTGCACAGTGGATAACTGCGAACAGGGCGATTTATTCCCGCAATATTTTTGGGTAATTTGGGAATAAATCATGGGCCGTTTGGTTTACTTTAGTGAGGTGCCAAAGGACCGCGAGACATCCGCGATGTTTGCTGAACTGGCTATGCCGCTTTTTGATCAGCTCTACAACTTTGCGCATTGGTTGACGCAGGACAGGTCTGAGGCCGACGACCTCGTGCAGGAGACTTATTCCAAAGCGCTTCGGGGATTTTCATCCTTTCAGCCGGGCACAAATTTTCGCGCATGGATTTATCGCATTTTACGCAATACTTTTTTGACTTCGCGCACAGGATTAAAAGCCACGAGCGTTCAGGTTGAACTCGACGAAGCCGCGGAGAGCATTGCAGAGGCCGAGACGCCGGAAAGCATTTTCATTGATCAATCGCAACAGCAATTGCTGCAAAAAGCAATTGAAGCCCTGCCGCTGCATTATCGCGAAGTGGTGCTTCTCTGCGACGTCGAGGAGATGCCCTACAAAGAAATTGCAGAAACGCTCTCGATTCCTATAGGAACGGTAATGTCGCGTTTGGCGCGAGCACGACGGGATTTGCGGCAAGCCTTGCAAGTGAAGCTCGTTAGGAGATGAAATGGGCGACTCTTTCAGCATGAAGATTGAGACATATTTGGACGGAGAGCTCAGCGCGCAAGAGATGCAGGCGATGGACGCGCACTTGCGCGGATGTGCATCATGCTCCGCGGATGCCATGGCGCAGTTGCATATGAAACGCGCTGTCAAACTGACAGGCACGCGATATTCGCCGAGTCCAGAATTGCGGGCGAAAGTTCAACGCGGGATAACTCAGGAAAAACCTGTTTTCTGGCAGAGATGGCTTTCTGTGCCCGTTTTTGCTCTCTTGTTGATCGGTTTGGGGCTGTATGTATCTCAGACGGCAGGCAGCCGTAATCGCATTTATAGCGAATTAACTGATCTGCATGTTGCAACACTGGCCAGCGCCAATCCCGTGGATGTGATTTCGACAGACCGGCACACGGTAAAGCCCTGGTTCCAGGGGAAGATTCCTTTTACGTTCAACTTGCCAGAACTGAACGGCTCAGACTTTACCCTCATCGGAGGCCGGGTTGCCTATCTCGGCCAATCCCCCGGTGCGCAACTCATTTATCAAATTCGCAAACATCAGATTTCTGTATTTATTTTTCAGGACAAAAATCTGCCGGGAAAACTACAGCTTACATCCGGGAAACAACTATCTTTCAGCACGGAAAGCTGGAATAGCAACGGCCTGAGTTATTTTGTAATCGGGGATACGAGCGGCGATGATATCCGTCGGCTCGGGGAATTGCTGAAATCGGCCGCCCAGTCGTAACTATTTCTTCGCGCGATAAAGGCCGGCAATGGCAAATGTGTAGGGCGTCCAACTGGCGTCGCTAAATCCTGCATGCTTCATGCGCGCCCGCATCTCATCGGGCTCCGGAAAACGCTCCACGGAAGCAGGAAGATACGCGTAAGGCCCACGCACCCCAGAAATCAGCGTGCCTATCTTGGGCAGAACATGTTTGAAATAAACACGATAAATCTTTCCCATTAAACCACCGGGTTCGCTGAAATCAAGAATGCCAGCTTCGCCTCCGGGCCGCAGCACTCGAACGATTTCACGCAAGCCCGCGTCATAATCCGCGAGATTGCGGAATCCGAAAGCCGACGTCACCAGATCAAAACTGTCGTCCGGGAACGGCAGTCGGAGAGCATCGGCTTCGATCCACTGCAAAGTAGTTCCTAAAGATTTTTGTGCGGCGCGCTCAAGCATTGCATGAGAAAAATCCGCGCCAAAGATTTTGGGATTTGCCCCTCCAGCGCGGCGGCGCAAAGCGAACGTCATATCACCCGTACCGCAACAGAGGTCGAGAATTTTCGCATCGGAACGACTCAAAATATGCGAAAAAGTGCGCGCAGTGCGGTTCCACCACACCCGGTCAATGTTCATGGAAAGAACATGATTCAGCAGATCGTAGCGGGGCGCGATGGATGTAAACATTTCGCGCACAGCCCGCGAAGCCGAATCAACATCATGCGCACCTTGAGGAGCCGCACCCTGCACCGGAGGTTTCGTCGAAGTCGTCATACGCTCGCAATCTCTCTGAGCTCATCTACAATGGCAACAATAAGTGTCTCCGGCACATCATTTGCAATTTCCACTTTCCCAATTTTTGTCGGCAGCACAAAATGGATTTTTCCGTCTCTAGTTTTCTTGTCCGCCTGCAATAGGCCAAGAATCGTTTTGCCTCGAGCCGCAACTTTCGGCAAAGTACCAATATGCAAAATCGCATTGATGATGCGTCTCGCCGAAAACGTATCCAGGCGGTTTGTGACGGTTGCCAGGCGTGTGGCAGCAATCATGCCCCAGGCCACAGCTTCTCCATGCAAAAAGCGGCGATAGTTAGATTCGGTCTCAAGAGCATGCCCAATGGTGTGCCCGAAATTTAAAACACGGCGCAAGCCATTCTCGCGCTCGTCCGCAGCAACAATCTTTGCTTTCATCTGAACGGATTGGCTAACGATACTTTCCAACTCCCGCGGGCTGAGCACCGCGCCCTTACTCTCAATCTCCTCGAACAGCTTCATGCTGCCAATAACGCCACACTTCAGCGATTCGTAAAGACCGGCGCGAAGTTCGCGGGCGCTTAAGGTGGAAAGAACATTCGTGTCCGTGATGACTAAACGCGGCTGGTGAAATACTCCTACTAGGTTTTTACCGGTCTTCAGATCAACTCCGGTCTTGCCGCCAACCGAAGCATCCACCTGCGCAAGCAGCGTGGTCGGGACTTGCAGCAAATCCACGCCTCGCATGTAGAGAGCGGCAAGTAAGCCAGCAGTATCGCCGACAACTCCGCCGCCGAAGGCAACAACGACCGACTTTCTATCTGCGCCGAGACGCGACATGCGGACAGCCAGATTCTCCACCGTCGCAAGCTTCTTATGTGCTTCGCCGTCTGGCATTTCGAGAAAGTCAACCTTAAACCGTGCAGCAACAAGCGACGCCTGCAATTTATTGCCCCACAAACGGCGAACTTTCGGCACTGTAACGACGAAAACTCGCGTCTGCTCGGGAAATACCGCGCGCAATGAATCACCGGATTGGTTGAGAACGCCAGCTCCAATCGTTACTTGATACGCCTGGGGCGCAACATGAACTGTAATTTTCCGCATGAATTCTTCTTACCAATCATAACGTAGGCATGAGCATGTCCCTAAGCCACGCGTGTTAGCATTTTTGTAAGACATGCAAAAAGACTCTGGAACAGATTTTCTTGTCATTGGGGCGGGAGTTGCCGGATTACGGGCGGCAATCGAATTAGCCGATGCAGGCCGCGTAGTAGTTTTGGCCAAGCGCGAGATCACCGACTCCAACACGCAATGGGCACAAGGCGGCATCGCCGCTGCGTTAAGCGATGAAGATGAAATCAGCCTGCATCTACAAGACACATTAATTGCCGGCGATGGCCTATGCAACGTGGACGCAGCCAAAGCCCTCGTGGAAGATGCTCCGCAGCAGATCGAAGAGCTCATTGCATGGGGCACGGAATTTGATCGCGAAGGCACAAAGCTGACTTTTGGGCGCGAAGGCGCGCACAGCCGCAATCGTATTCTTCATGCACACGGCGATTCCACCGGACGCGAAATTCTCCGTGCTTTATATGCCAAAGCAAAAACTTTAAAAAATGTTTCTGTGCGCGAATTTGAATTTTCCACTGATTTGCTCGTGCACGATGGACGAGTGTCTGGCATTCGCCTGATTGATGAAGCAGGCTCTGCGGAAACTATCCCTGCACGCGCAGTCCTATTGGCTACCGGTGGATTGGGACAACTCTACCGCAATACCACCAATCCCGCCGTCGCGACCGGAGACGGCGTCGCCATGGCCTATCGTGCCGGTGCCGAAATCAGCGATATGGAGTTCATTCAATTCCATCCGACCGCGCTCTACCTTGAAAATGCCCCACGATTTCTGCTTTCGGAAGCGCTTCGGGGGGAGGGCGCCTATCTACGCAACTCGGAACAGCAAAGATTCATGTCCAAGTACCACGATCTAGGCGAGCTAGCACCACGCGATGTGGTTGCGCGCGCCATCGTGCACGAACTTGAGGTCAGCAAAGCCAAAGATCCCGTAGTCTATCTCGACCTCAGGCATCTTCATGCCGATGTAATGAAACTACGCTTCCCGCGGATTTATTCAACCTGCCTGCAATACAAAATTGACATTACTGCCGATTTAATTCCCATTCGACCTGCCGCGCACTATGCGATGGGCGGCGTCCACACTGATCTTCATGGAAGGGCAAGCATTACCGGTCTATACGCTGCGGGCGAAGCCGCTGCAACCGGAGTCCATGGTGCGAACCGCCTGGCCAGCAATTCCCTGCTGGAAGGTTTGGTATTTGGAGCACGCGCAGGCAAAGCCATGAAAGAAGAATCTTTCTCGGGTTTCAGCGACCAAACTGAGAACCGGGTTCTCCCGGCAGCGGGCGACGACAAGGAATCTGACAAGATTAAGCGTGAAATTCAAGATTTGATGTGGAAGCACGTGGGCATTGCACGGGACGCTGAAGGATTGAAAAAAGCGATTGCTGCTTTAGAAAATATCCATCCGAAAGTAATGCATGCGCATACGAGACGAGCCTACGAAACGCGGAACCGGCAAACTGTCGGCTTGCTCGTGGCAAAATCAGCGCTAGCCCGCGAGGAAAGCCGTGGCGCACATTACCGTACAGACTTCCCCAAGCACGATGACGCAAACTTTCTCAAACATTCCATCATCCTTGGAGATTCCATTCGTTTCGAGTAGTTCAGGTTTCGGCTGGATGCACCACGGACGCGATCACTGAGAGCAGCAAAATAGCCGCCACAACCACCAACGCAAGCAACGTCGGAATCGGATAATAGTGCGCCAACAACATTTTTGCACCGATAAAAATCAGAATTACTGCCAGCCCATAATGCAGGTAATGGAATATTTTCATAACTCCCGACAGCGCAAAAAACATTGAGCGCAATCCCATAATTGCGAGCGCGTTGGATGAGTAAATAATGAAGGTTTTGTTTGTGATTGCCAGTATCGCCGGAATCGAGTCAGTCGCAAATAACACGTCAGTCAATTCAATCACTAACAAGACGACAAACAGTGGCGTTGCAGAAAGCGCCGGCTCGCGCACAAAGAAATGCTGCTTGCGGTAATCGGGGGTCACCGCCATAACACGCCGGAGCAACCGCAAAACAAAGTTATTATCCAGATCAATGCTGGCGCCGTGACTGCGTAAAAGTCGGATGCCGCTAAAAATCAGTAATGCCCCAAAGGGATAAATAATCCATTCAAAGCGGCGCAGCAAACCCACTCCCGCAAAAATGAAAATTGCCCGCATCACCAGCGCGCCGATGACGCCCCAAAACAAAACCCGATGCTGGTACTCCTCTGGCACCTGAAAGTGCGTGAATACCAAAATGAAGATGAAGAGATTATCCACGCTGAGCGAAAGCTCAATTACGTAGCCGGTCGCAAACTCCAGCCCCGTTGCCCGCCCCTGCCAGAAATAAATCAGTGCACCAAAGACAACGGCGATGCCGATCCACAAGGCGCTCCAGCCAAGGGCCTCGCTGAGTTTCGCCGTTCGCGCCCGGCGATGAAACACAAAGAGATCGAGAACCAGCATCGCGCCAACAAACAGGTTAAAAGCCACCCACAGCTCGATCTGGTTCACCTCTCACATCTCCGGGTGCCCCACCCTTTTCGCGCGTTTTGCGACAGGGTGGGAGTCCTGACCAAGAACAACAATTTCACTGCGCTCTTCCCCGCTGCCCCGATTGCCATTGCTGCCACAGAGTTGTGGGCTTCAACTGGTCGTCCATATGCGTCTCATGCAGAGTCTGTTCGATTTCAGCGTGATTCAGGCGCGGGCCGATGCGGTCAGGCGAGTTCGCAACCGCAAATGTTACCCATGCAGCTTCGGCGGTATGCTTTTTCAACTGCGGGATGTCCACTTTATCAAAGGTGTCGGACGACGCGTGATAGTTGATGAGGTAATTTCCTTCTTCCTGATTAGCCACGAGCGTGGGCACTCCTTCGATTAGGAAGTCGAAGTTGTCGGTGCCCCATTCGGCATCCGTGGTCACGCCGGCAGCATTGAATTGCGCAAGCGGGGTAAGAATTTCCTTCACCGCATTGACAGCATCTTTGCGGCCTCCAACCGAGAACCCTGAAACCCTTCCAATGCCTGAATCAAAGACAATCACGCCCGCGGCTTTATCAAGTTCGGCGCGATGGGCCCTCACGTAAGAGAACGAACCGGTCATGCCCTCTTCTTCGCCGGCAAACAATATGAAGCGAATCGTGCGGCGAGGCGTTAAGCCAGACGCTTTGACTGCACGCAATGAATCAATCACTAAAGCCGCGTTGCAGCCGTTATCGAGCGCGCCGGTGCCCAACTCCCACGAATCAAGATGTGCGCCTAGGATCACGAACTCATCCGGTTTTTCGCTGCCTTTGATTTCGGCAACAACATTGGCTGCTTTAATCGGCCCGCCGACGTGGTTGGGAATCGAGAGATCCGCGTAGAGTTTCTGTCCCGATGCCAGCAGCCGCGCCATTCGCGACGCATCTTCTCGCGCAACCAGCACCATCGGGATGCGATCAATCTCGCCATTCACCGCGTTCGTGTGCCGGTACATCAAATCATGCGGACGCGTGGATTGAAACGCAATCGCAAGCGCCTTCGCCTCAACCGCACGGTCAATAATTCCCGGGGCCCGTGCATATTCGTCGAATAGGTCATCCCATGTGGACATTTCGTTGGAATGGACCAACAAAATCGCGCCAGCCAGGTTTGAGGCTTTGGCGAAATCGGCAGTTGAACCGGAGCCAATATCGATGACCGGCACGTGACTCTGCGGTGCCAGCGCCGGCGCCCACGCGATGGAGTTCACGCGCAGAGCAAAACGCTCGGGCGCAACCACTTCCATTTTCGTGGCGCCTTCTGCCCACGAAGCCTGAATGGTGAACTCTTCCGTATGAACGTTCGCGCCGCCAGCCGCTTTGAACGCATCCACGCCCCACGCGATGGCTTTCGTCATCGCGGGAGTGCCCGGCACGCGCCCGCCAATTTGATCGGTCAGCCGTTGCAGGTTGTCACCGATAGGCGAGGGTTTGAGTGCTTCGTTAATAATCCGCGCGCTCGCGTCAGAAGTTTGCGCGTAAGTGGGAACTAAAAATGTTGTCAGGGTGAGTAGTAGTGTTCCGAGTGTTCGCATAAGAAAAGCATTAGAAATGAAACGCCGAGAAAGAGCAAAAAAGCTTCTCAATCTGGTGCCATCAAGCAAGTTAAAAAACGTGCGGACCTTGTAGTAAAATCTGCGTTGCAGCTTGAAAGGATCTCGCCATGACTGCACACTCCCGATATTTCCAGGTTGCGATTCTACTCGTACTCGCTTTGACGAATGCTCCTGCACAGACGTTTACCACGATCGCGAATTTCCTCGCTGCTGATGGTTCCAATCCTGCAGCGCCACTCGTTCAGGGCACGGACGGCAACCTATACGGCACCACGCTGTACGGAGGAGCGCATGGTAACGGCACGGTGTTCAAAATTACCCTTCAGGGACAGATATCGACTTTATACAGTTTTCAGGGGTATCCGGTCGATGGAGCAAGTCCAGGCGGACTCGTCTTGGGCTCCGACGGTAACTTCTACGGGTTAACGACCTACGGAGGTTCTGCACGATGTAACGACGGTTATGGCTACGGCTGCGGGACGATATTTTCCATCACGCCGCAAGGTGATTTAAGAACCCTAGCCAATTTTCACCTCGCATCATCAGCCGATTCCGGAGGGATAAATCCCACCGGCCAATTAGTCCAAGGTCGTGACGGAAATTTCTACGGAACGACATACGCTGGTGGCACTATAGAGGCAGGTACCGTCTTCAGGGTTACTCCTGCCGGTCTGATTATGACCGTACATAACTTTTGCAGCCAGCCGAAATGTCTCGACGGTCTCGACCCGGCAGCTGGATTAGTCTTGGGAAACGACGGGGATTTCTATGGGACAACCGCACATGGAGGAACAAACGCAGGAGGATACGATGGCACGATTTTCAAGGTTACACCGCTCGGCGAGTTTACCACTCTGCACGACTTTGATGGATACGATGGCTTCTTCCCGTTAAGCCCTCTCATCAAAGGAAATGATGGTAATTTTTACGGAACAACAGCCGAGGGCGGTCTGAACCTCTTCTCGGACGGAACGGTTTTTCGCGTTACGCCAGATGGCCGATTCGATTTACTTGTCAGTTTCAGCTCAAGTTACTTGCCGCCCTACGTATATGGATTCCATCCTTATGCGGGACTGGTGCAAGGCACAGATGAATTCCTTTACGGAGTAAATTTTGAGGGCGGTGGCTTTTCGGGATGCTACGATCCCGCCAGATGTGGAACAGTTTTTAGCGTCACACCCGGACGGAGACCGACATTGCTGTATGACTTTGGGGTCGATGCTGGCGCTGGAGCAAATCCTGACGCGCCCCCTTTGCAGGCGACGAATGGGAACTTTTACGGCACCACCGAATATGGGGGGGCCTGAAGCATCTGGTCTGAAAGAATATGGCTCCGGCACTGCCTTCAGCTTTTCTGCTGGCCTACCGCCATTCGTCGCCCTCGTTCAAGCCTTCGGCAAGGTCGGCCAAACGATAGGGATTCTTGGCCAGGACTTCACCGGCGCGACTGACGTTTCGTTTAATGGGACGACCGCCACATTCAACGTAATTTCGGACACCTACATCAAGGCTATCGTCCCCGTTGGCGCGAGCACCGGAAACGTTACTGTCGAGACCCAAAGCGGAGAGCTTAAGAGCAACACGAGATTTCAAGTCATTCGATAGTGCCGAGTTTTTGCCGCGTTTTAAGAACGCACCCAATGGTAATCTTCTTGTCATGAAAAACCTCACCCGCCGCCAGTTTGGAAAAACTCTCGCCACGACTACCGCCGCAACCGCCCTCACCACCACGCTCCCGTGGCAAAAAGCTCTCGCCGACGTGGGTAAGCCCAAGCTGCTCGAATTTCCCAAAGGCTTTCTCTGGGGATGCGCCACCGCCTCCTATCAGATAGAAGGCGCGGTCGCTGAAGACGGACGCAAGCCCTCCATTTGGGACACCTTCTCGCACACTCCGGGCAAGACTTTCCAGGGCGACACCGGCGACGTGGCCGACGATTCCTACCATCTCTACAAAGAAGACATTCGGCTCCTCAAGAATCTCGGCGTGAGCGTTTATCGCTTCTCTATCGCGTGGCCGCGCGTTTTTCCTGACGGAAGCGGCGCACCCAATCCCAAGGGCCTCGATTACTACAATCGCGTTCTCGACGAACTGCTCAAGAACAACATCACGCCTTACGTCACGCTATTTCATTGGGATCTGCCGCAGGCTCTCCCCGGCGGCTGGCAAAACCGCGATACTTCGAAGGCCTACGCCGACTACGCCGGATACGTCGCCAAGCATCTCTCCGATCGCGTCAGCCACTTTTTCACCATCAACGAATTCGAATGCTGGACAAATCTCGGCTATCAGGAAGGCCGCTTCGCCCCCGGCCTGAAATTGCCAAACGCGCAAGTCAATCAAATCCGTCACAACGCCGTGCTGGCGCATGGACTGGGTGTGCAAGCCATTCGCGCCAACGCTAAAGCCGGAACGCAAGTCGGCCTCGCCGAGAATACAAAAGTTTTTGTTCCCGTCATTGAAAACGCCGAGCAAATCAAAGCAGCGCAACTCGCCCAGCGCGAAGAAAACGCGCCTTTCCTCACCGCCGTGCTCGAAGGCAAATATACCGACGGCTATCTCCAGCGCGAAGGCGCGAACGCGCCCAAGGTCGAACCCGGCGACATGAAAATCATCGGCAGCCCGCTCGATTTCGTCGGCATCAACTCCTACACGCCCGGATACGTCGAAGCCGATTCTTCGCCTTCCGGCTACAAGGTCGTGCCCCGGCCCACTTCATTCCCGCGCATGGCTTCGGCGAACTGGCTGTTCATCGGCCCCGAGGTTCTCTACTGGGCGGTGCGCAACGTCAGCGAGATATGGAACCCCAAGGCGCTCTACATCACCGAGAACGGAACGTCCTCTGACGATGTGCTCACTGCCGACGGCCACATCGAAGATACCGACCGCGTGATGTACGTCCGCAATCACCTCACGCACCTGCATCGCGCCGCCACCGAAGGCTACCCCATCAAGGGATATTTCCTCTGGAGCCTGCTCGACAACTTCGAATGGGCGGACGGCTACAGCAAACGCTTCGGGCTGCACTACGTGGATTTCAAAACTCAGGTCCGCACCCCCAAACTCAGCGCCCAGTGGTACAAAGAAGCGATTGCCAAGAATGCAGTGGAGTAAGTAGCTAAGTATGTGTGGCGCGGACATTCTTGTCCGCAAAATTGACACCTCTCGATACGGTAGTCAAGAGGCGAGTCCACCGCCTAGCGGAAATCTGAGAAGCCGGTTTTAAAGCTCCGCAAGCATTTTTCTTAGCACCTGACAATGAATGCAAATGGCGGATTGAGCTAGCATGATGGACTTTGGCATCGGCTCCAGTTGTGGAACCAAATAAACACTCTCCGCCAAGTCAACAGGATGTTTGGGATCGCGCGCCGCTTTCCTCAGATCTACACCGTGAGCGAGTTTGCTTCTAAGCGTGTAAAGTTGCAACGCTAAATCCTCGATCTTGTATTCGGGTTGCTTGTAGTTGGGCGAGTTCCAGTTGGGGAAAGCCCGAGTTGACGACCCCAAGTATGAGCAGAGTTTCTTAGTGAAGTCGTTTCTATCCCAACTGTTGAACACGGCCTCTAGCCCCATGATGCTCAACAGACCTGCGATCAGCGGGTGGTGATGTTCCAATGCAAGCTGCAACAAAATAATTGAATTCTTTTTCTCCGCGTCATCACTATCCATGACACCGAATATTTTTGGAATCAGTGCCCTGACCTGTTCTAGTAAAGGTTGGTCGAACATCCGCATGTTTGCCCATATACCTGCATCAGTTCCATGTCGCCAATTTGTTTGTGCGATTCGTAAATGATTATCGGAAATCTCACCTTGGAAGATGAATCCGAGAGTTTGGACAGGTTTTAATATTTGAAACGCCATCAGACCGTGTTGATAGGCTTGCAGGGCATCATTTTCGATCATGTTTCGATCAAGTGGTTGTTTCGTTTTATGCAACAAATAGGCCCCGACGCGAGCCCCATCCGCCATTTCATCCTCGCTCATCAAATGGGTGTCTCGGAGAGATAAGAGTTGTTCATTTGGTTTTGTGAGTGAAAACCCCGATCCGAGTTCGTAGGGATCATTAGGAACTAATACGTTACGCAAACCACCGAATGTCCAAACATCAACTTGTGGAAGCTGATAGTCCATAACCCTCCGTCTAGGTGGAACAAATTGGGGCAGGTATTGTTGCTATGATCCCACGGCGGGAGTTGCGGCGCATTCATTGTCTCTTTGCCAAGGCCACGATTTCAGCAACGGATTGAGCGCCAAATCCTCACCTCGGCGCAAGTTCGCCGTACCAATAAGCTGCCGTCACTCCGCCATCCATGAGGAAGTCGCTGCCCGTGATAAACGCGCCGTCAGGCCCCATAAGAAGCGCACCAACCGTTCCAACTTCGTCTTGAGTTCCGGCACGCCCAGTAGCAGACACTTTGAAACCAAGTGCGATTTTGTTTCATAAAAACCGTAATAGACAAGGCAGCTACCCCCTTAAGCCAAACCATGCTACCACTGGTGAGCATCGAGGTACGGCGTCCGTGCCGCTTCTGCCTACTCCGACCCCGACCTCGCCTTGACAGCTTCAATGGTGAGGAATCTGCTTTACCTTGTGATCTGCGAACATTCCCCATGTGACGAATGAACATGAAAGGGCTGTGGAAGAAATCCCCCGCAATCAACTGAAAATAAGCCGCTTACTCTCGGAAGGTAAATCGATTTAACTCGTCGCTGGAGCGCGTATTTTCTCCGGAATACTCTTGCCTCAACTTCACCCTCCCAATCGCGTCCTCGTGCCAGCAAATGGCAGCACGGGTGCTTTCTCGTGAGCATCCCATTGCACTATTTCCGGCTGGCGGCTACGCTCGCGGTTTTGTCTGGGTTTGTTCTGGCAGATTTGCCGAATCCAGCAGGCGTACTGTCTCTAACAGCACGCTGCCGACGATTTCAATGCTCTTGGGGCTCAGTTTGTCCAGCGTATCTTGCGGGGTGTGCCAAAAGACGTTGCCGTAGCCATAATCAAAATCAATCAGGTCGGCGCTGGGCACGCCCAGTTGCATCATCGGCGTGTGGTCATCGTCCATGGGCTCATTGCGAGCGAAGAAGTGCGATTGATAGCCCAGCCTCGTGGCAGCCTGATAAACCATATCTTCCAGCCATGGCGTGGAATCGAGATCGCGGTCAATGTTTAAATCCGCATCGCCAATCATGTCGGCCAGTAAAAATGCTTTGATGGATTTGAGCGTTCCATCTTTCTGCCACTTGTCGGCAAGATGGCGGACACCATAAACGCTGTCCACGCCCGATTGCCATTGCCTGACGGCTTCTTCGCCATCGGTCCATAGCAGCCAGACGCTATAGCCGTCACGTTTTTTGCCGCGCAGTTGATTGGCCAGCTCTAAAAGAACCGCGGTCGAAGAGCCGCCATCGTTGGCACCGACGTAACCAGAATTGCGAAGAGAGTAAACCGTGTCGTAATGCCCGGCGATGATGATGACTCCATCTTTCGTCCCCGGATATTTCGCGATGATGTTGCGCACCGGCAGCGGACCTTCCGGAGTGGTAGCAGTGAAGGCGTCCGCTTCGACATCGTCGCCCTTTAAGCGGCCGAGAATGTACTCTTCGAGTTTTCTGTGATTTTCGCTGCCGATGGGGCGCGGGCCAAACCCTACAACATCTTTCGTGTATTGCCAGGCGCGCTGCGCGTCGAACGCCGGCGGCGGCCCGGAAGGCTCATTGATAACGGGAATACTTGCCTGGGCTGGCGTGCTGTTGGTTGCGTCTGGAGTTTGGGTTTTGTTCTGCGTACAGGCCGTCAACAACAAGAAAGCCGCAGTTACAAACATCAGTCTGCTCTCACAAAATCCTGATTTCATTGTTCCTGTCTTGCCCGACGAGCCTTTCGTTGATTCGGATGCACTGCCCACGCGATGGCGATGCTGAGAATATACAAGCCGACCATGGGCGCGGCGAAGATGCACATATTCAGAATGTCCGGCGTGGGCGTTAAGATGGCCGCGATAATAAAAATCACAAGAATGGCGTAGCGAATGTTGCGCCACATCCAACCGGCGGTAACGACTCCCATCAATGCCAGGAAAAAAATCACCACCGGCATTTCAAAAACGAGACCAAGCCCCAGGATTACGCTGAGAAACAGGTCGGTGTATTCGTGGATGGTAATCATGGGCGTAAATTGCCGCCCGAACCCGATTAAAAAATCCAGCGCCGCAGGAAAAACTACCCGGTAACCGAAATAGCCTCCTGCGAGAAACAGTCCAATGGTCGAAAACATGAATGGAAACACATACCGCTTCTCGTTGCGATACAGCCCCGGCGAAATAAACAGCCATACTTGATAAAGAATGAACGGCGAGGTTACAAACACGCCAGCCAGGAAGGCCAGCTTCAGATACAAGTTAAAAGCATCAGTCGGATTGAGATAGACAAGCTTTTCCGCCATGCCGTTGGCGCGAAGGGTATCCATGATCGGCTTCTGCATGAGGCCGAAGATGAACTCGTGATATCCCCAGCAGGCGAAAAAACCAATCACCACCGCGATGAGTGAATAGAAAATCCGCTTGCGCAGTTCCTCAAGGTGGTCAAGGAAGCCCATCGCGGGGAGAGACTCTTTTTCATCGTCGGCTGTAAGATTCGTCGCCGTGATTTCAGGCATCAGCGTTGGCCTTGGCCATAACGGTTTCATCCGCGGGAGTGTTTGAAGGGGTTGCCGCAGTTACCGGCTCGGGAGCCGCCGAATTAACAGAAACCGTGCCCTCAGGCGGGGCAGTGGGCAGCATGACAGTGTTTTTCGGCTTGTCCTGCCATTGTTTTTCGCGCTCTTTCCGCTGGTTTTCCAGGTCGGCGCGGGCGATTTCCGACTCGATCTGGGCCTTAAATTCGTTGGAAGCGCGCTTGAAATCGTTGAGAATCTTTCCGACCTGGCGGCCAATCTCGGGCAATTTCTTGGGCCCGAAAATCAGCAATGCCACAAAAAACAGGAAGATGGTCTCGGAAAAACTCATAAAGGCATCATACTGCGGCAGGATAAACAACAGCAACGAGCGAAGATCAAGTTTGTTTGTAAAATCATGGAAACTTCCCTGCCCTCCAACGCATCTTAAAACGTAGTCGCAGCGCAAGTTATCGCATGCAATCTGTTGGTTACTTAGGTACAAGTGGCGTTCAAAAGGGCGACAGACTGCATGTTATACTGCGCTGAGATGTGGTGATGGGGCTGTGGACCACGCCCGCACCCAAGGATAATCCGAAAATGGCAAGTAGTTCCCGCCGCAGTCTCTTCCTTGCAACGACCATTGTTGTACTGTGCGGTTTTCTGGGCATGCTTT
>JAJPHW010000168.1 GCA_021325035.1 Terriglobia bacterium | reverse complement strand
AGAAGTTCAGCCATGAGGCTGTTGATGGCTCCCCGGGTGGCGCTCATTACTTGCAGAACTTCCGAACAGTCGCGTTCTTCCGAGAGGGTGCGTACGAGGGCCGCGACCTGCCCTTGAATGCGTTTTGCTCGTAAGAGCAATTTCTCTTTGTCTTTAATGGTGTGGCTCATCGAAGGGTAATATACCATACCTGGTATGGTATGCAAGAGAGAGCGTTAAGAGTCTAGTGGAATCTACGAAGGGAATTAAAGGCCGAAGAGTTCGCGCAGGCGCTTGGTTTGGGCGCGGCTGACCGGAATTTCGGTCTGCTTTTTATCGTCCATGCGGAGCTGGTAGGAGCTTTTAAACCATGGGACGACTTCTTTAATGCGATTGATGTTCACTAAATACGACCGGTGCGCGCGCCAGAAGAGGTTCGGCTCGAGGCTGTCGAGCAATTCTTCGAGGGTGCGGCAGTTGGATTGACCTTCCATTCCCGAAACGCCAGCAGTCACGACCGTGATAATGCCATCTTCGATGGAAGCGAAACAGACGTCTTTTTGATTGACGAGAAAGAGGCGGCCAGCGGCTTTGAGCAAAAGCTTGGAAGCTTGCGGCTTTTGCGCTTCCAGCATCTTCACTAGAGTTTCGAGCCTGTCGGATGATCCGGCGGCGGAGTCGGTTTTGGTGCGGGCTTTCTGCAATGATTGCGCAACGCGCTTTTTGTCGAAGGGCTTGAGCAGGTAATCCACGGCATTGACTTCGAAGGCTTTGACCGCGTATTGGTCGAATGCCGTTGCGAAGATAATTTTCGGCAAAGGATGCTTGCGGTCGAGCAGCTTCTTAATAACGCCAAAGCCGTCGAGTCCGGGCATTTGAACATCAAGAAAAACGAGATCGGGATTGTGCTCGCGGATGAGGCTCACGGCCTCGACTCCGTTTTTGCCTTGGGCGACGACGTCAACATCGCCCGCACCCTTGAGCAAAAAGGCGAGTTCGTCGCGGGCGAGTTGCTCGTCGTCCACGATTACGGCGGAAAGAGGCATGAAAGAAGTATAGGAGGGTGGGGAGGGAGCGTCAACGAGCGGGAGGGGTGGTATATAGAGAAAGCAAAATGCTCCCCCTCGTTCGGCAGAACCTCGTGCCTAGAATGATCCAGGAGAATAATCGAAACATAAGTTACTTCCCTGAAGAGCTAATGCTGCCACAGCAAAACGATTCCCGCCCACACGAATCGCAGCGCAATGAATACAAGGATGCCAAGGGCAACTGCTTTCTTGTACTCGACAAACAAGAATGAAACGAGAAAGATGGCAAGCGCAATGACGAAGCGTTCACGGGCGCCGGGGAGCGAAAGTTCAAACATCACGGCTACACAGTACAATCCGCTGAAACCAGCTATAGACCCAAAGATTCTGTCCCTTACTGAGAGTGGACTATTTTCGCTCATTTTAGAATCACCTGCATTTCACAGCTCCGTAAGCATGCGTCGCAACATCCCACGCGAGTTTTATATCAATCAAAGTGCCGACAGGTGCGCCCACTGCTTTAATTCTGGGACAATGGGAGATGAGTCATTAATATGGACTAACAAGTGTCACGACGGATGAGGTGAGCAGGCCTCCGATTACAAATGAAAATAGGATGCTCCAAAACCCTATGCACCTAAGCTGGACAACTCTAAACACAAGAAGAAGAGCTGCAACGCAATAGGCTATCGGGTTAAATAAAATATGAATAAGTTGAGAGACTAGATGACTATACTGAAGGCCATTCAAGGGAGTAACACCAGATGGATTTGAAAGCATAGCCCTAACAATGGTTCCGATAATCAATGAACATCCGTTAGCGGCTGCCCATCGCTTATCAATCCGAGTCAAATTGTGAGTTAGCTCCATTACGATTCTCTCTCCCAGTTGGGGGCTGGCCCGCCCAATCGCCGCAGTTTGTTTCTATGCATCTTCTCTTCTGAGGCTGCCTCACGCTTCGTGATTTTCGAAAGGTGGGAGGCACGATCTCAACCCAATCATCCCCCGGCAGTATAAATTGCCGGATGTAAAGACTGGAGAGAACACTTTCTGGAGGTTCGTGGTCCCATCCTTCGAACCCCGCGAAGATGGGACAGCCTCTTTCGTGACGCTTCCAGCAGAGTTCAAGTTCCCCCGTCACCAGGTTAGCCAAAGTAGGGTTAACCCTGCGGCTTTGCTCAGGGCAGGCTCTGGGGCACCAGTGCCCACGTTTCGCCTTGTCGTCCGTCTAAGTATCGTGTGTGTGAACCCCGCCCTGCCGAAGAGCCCTGACGGGCATAGAATGCTTACATTTGGAGGACGTATGAATTTACTCCGCGTATTTTCTTATGCTGCGATCGTTTGTAGTTTGGCTTCCATGCCGCTTGCTGCTGCCGAAAAGAAGCCAGCATCAGCCAATGATCCTGCTATGGCCGCCTTGCAAAAAGATATTCCTGAGCTGATGAAAGAGGCAGAGATTCCAGGGATGCAGATTGCCGTCGTCCGCGAGGGCAAGACTTTCTGGCTGCAAAGTTATGGCGTGAAAGATACAAAAACGAAGACTCCTGTGAATGACGATACCGTCTTCAACATCGGTTCTCTGAGCAAGCCGGTCTTTGCCTATGGCGTGTTGAAACTGGTGGATGATGGCAAGCTTGATCTCGATGCGCCGCTCTCTAAATATTTGTCCAAGCCATATGTCGAAGGCGATCCGCAGACGAATGACCGCCTCCAAAAAATTACTGCGCGCATCGCGTTGAGCCATCGGACCGGGTTCCCCAACTGGCGCAATAATGATCCGTTGAAAATTTATTTCACTCCGGGAGAGCGCTTCAGCTACTCCGGCGAGGGGATGGTTTATTTGCAGAAAGTGGTGGAGCAAATCACCGGCAAACCGCTGAACGATTACATGCAGGAAGCGGTTTTTGCGCCGCTGGGCATGACCAGCAGCAGTTACGTGTGGCGACAGGACTTTGACGATACGGCCGCATCGGGCCATGACGCTGATGGCACTCCAGTGGATTTATTCAAACCGAAGGAAGCCAACGCTGCCGCCAGCCTGGACACTACCGTGCGGGATTATGCAGTTTTTGTAGATGCAGTGCTAACGGGCAAGGGATTGAAGCCGGCGACACTGCGTGAAATGGAGACCGCCCAAATTGCGGTTGATCCGGCATGTACGAACTGTACGGATCGTGTGCCGAAAGAATTATCGAAGACTCTCTTTTGGGGACTGGGATGGGGGATTCAACAGACCGCACAGGGCGAATCGCTGTGGCATTGGGGTGACAACGGCGTATTCAAGGCGTATGTCGTCATCCTGCCGGAAGCGAAGTCAGGTGTCGTTTACTTTGCGAATAGCGAAAACGGACTCTCGATTGCGCGGAAAATTGTGAGCGATGCTTTGGGTGGCGATCAGCCGGCGTTCGATTGGCTGAAGTATGACAACTACGATTCGCCGGGCGTACAGTTCGCGCGCGCTCTACGCACGGACGGAGCAACGGCTGCGCTGAAGCAATTTTCGGTTGCGCTCTCGAGCGGAGCCATTTCGGAGAACGCCATCAATCAGGATGCTTATAACTTGATGGGGCGCAAACAGTTGGCGGATGCGATTCTGGTTTTTCAGAAGAATGTGGAATTGCATCCCACGTCGTCAAACGTCTATGACAGTCTCGGAGAGGCCTACATGAACAACGGCCAGAAGGACTTGGCGATCCAGAATTATCAGAAGTCTTTGGATTTGAATCCCAACAATACGAACGCCGTAGCGATGTTGAAGAAGCTGCGCGGAGAATGAAAGAAGGGCGGATAAAAGTGTCCGCCCCAGATAATTTTTAACGCTGAGGCATTTGCGGCATCATGCCGCCCATGTCAAATTTCTGGTAGCCCGCGGGGACTTCGAAGAGACTCGCCGCTTGCGTACCCACTTGAATGTTTTGCAATTCGCCTGAGCTGCCTTTGCTCGTGTCCCATTTGATGGGAAAGGCAATTTTAGGGTCTATCCAAACGTGGTTGATTTCGCCGTCGGCTGATTTGCCTTCGTACTCGATGGTGTCTCTTCCATTGACCGTTGCATGGCCGATTTTGCGGCAGCTTCCGCCGGGTTTGGTGGCCATTTTTTGCCAGGTGGTACAGGCGTCTTCTACGTCACCCACGCGAAAGGGGGTAAAGCCACGCTGAAAGCCCTGGTTCGGCGGCATTTGCATGTACATTTTGCGTTCTGCCATGAGGACCGTAGTCGTGCCCGTAGCGAAATCGACAATGACGCTGCCGTTGCCATGCCCAGAGGCTTGCTGCGGATCGGCACGCATTTTGTCTTTGGAGACATGGATGGTGGTTACATTGTGTGCGCTGCTGTTCGCATCGTTGACAATATCGGCGGAGAAATCGCTTTGCGCGTAGAGCGTCGCCGACGAAAGAATCAAAGCGAGTAGCGACCAGAATGCAAATTTTCCGGTGAGGGGTGCAGTTTTCATGAGGCTCCTTGGCAAAATAGTGCGCTAAACGTAGGGAAGGATACCAAAGATTCTGAACCGCAAGAAGTTGTGCCGTTGATTCTTAGTGAGCGTGATGATGGGTGGTGCTTAGGCCCTCGATTTTTGTGTAATCAGCGGGGATTTCGAAGAGATTGGCAGCTTGCGGGCCTTCTTGAATGTTGCGCACTTCGCCGTAGCCGCCTTTGCTATCCCATTTGATGGGAAAAGCAAGTTTCACGTCGATCCAGACGTGGCTGGCATCTCCCTCCGGAGACTTGCCTTCATACTCCACCGCATCCCGGCCGTTGATAGTGACATCACCGATTTTTCGGCAAGTACTTTCCGGACGGAAAACCAGCTTCAGCCAGAGATCGCAGGCGTTCTCGACATCAGCGGGACGGAAGAAAGCGTAGCCGCGCTGAAGGCTTACGCCGGGCGGCGCTTCCATGTAAGTCTTGTGGTCAGAGATTACGATGCGCGTGGTGCGCGTGCTGAGATCGATGATAGACGGCCCGGACTCATGTGTGAGCTGCGACTCGATGCGCATCTTATCCTTGTCCACAAAAATCTTGGAGAGCTGCTTCGTTCCACCAAAGGAGTTGACGGCTTCGGCGGAGAACTCGGTTTGGGCGGAAAGCGCGGCACCCACTATAAAGAGAAAGCTGATAAGCAGAAAAGAAGATCGAGAAGTCATAGAGTTCCTTAACGTTTCTACAGTAGCAAAGGGTGCAATTTTGCCGCGTAATATTTGCGTAATATCCTAGGCCGCATTTTCCAAGGCAAGAGCCACGCCCATGCCGCCGCTGACGCAGAGAGTAGCAACGCCGCGTTTTGCTTTTCGCTTGAGCATTTCATGAAGAAGCGTGACTGTGATACGGGTGCCGGTGCATCCGATCGGATGGCCGAGCGCGATGGAGCCGCCATTGACATTGAGCTTGTCGTGATCGAGATGAAGTTCACGATCACAAGCAAGTACCTGTGCAGCGAAGGCTTCGTTGAGTTCGATGAGATCGAAGTCTTTGACGGCGAGTCTGTGCTTTTCTTCCATTTTGCGCAGAGCAGGGACAGGGCCAATGCCCATGATGCGGGGATCGACGCCAACGGAAGTAAAGGCCATGACACGTGCCAGAGGCTTGAGGTTGTTCTTCTTTACGAAGCTTTCGCTAGCCAGCACGACTGCGGCGGCGCCATCGGTGATGCCGGATGAATTTCCAGCGCTGACCGTACCGGTTTTGGAGAATACTGGCGGGAGCTTGGCGAGCTTTTCCAGCGTGGCTCCGGCGAAAGGGTGTTCGTCGCGGTCAAAGACCTGAATGCCTTTTTTCGTTTCAATTTTTACCGGTGCAAGTTCTTCGGCGAAGCGGTTAGTGGCGAGCGCGGCAGCGGCGCGGCTTTGAGAGGTCAAGGCAAATTTGTCCTGCTCTTCGCGAGTGATTTTATACTGCTCGGCAAGGATTTCCGCGGTTTCGCCCATGAGAAGCTTGGCCATCGGGCAGAAGAAGCCATCGCGATACATGCCATCTACGATTTCCTGGTTGCCGAGGCGATAGCCCCAGCGAGCGCCATCCAAGTAAAAGGGGAGTCGAGACATGGATTCAGTGCCGCCGGCAAGAACACAATCGAGATCGCCAGTGGCGATTTCGGAAAAACCCAGCGCGATGGATTTAAGTCCGGAGGCACAAGCCTGATTGACGGTGTAGGCCGGAACTTCCTGGGGAACTCCGCTACGAATGGAAATCTGTCGTGCTGGATTGGGGCCGCCGCCTGCCTGGCGGGCATTGCCAAAAATAGTTTCTTCGATTTGTGCTGGCTGCAAATTAGCCCGTTCGATGGCGGCTTTGGCGGCGACTACACCCATATCGGCGGTGGTTTGAGAAGCCAGCGCCCCTCCGAATTTTCCGATGGGCGTGCGAGCTGCGGAGAGAATATAAACTTCATTCATGATGTCCATTCAAGTTTAGCAGCTGGGCCAATCACGACAGCCAAAGCGCAGAAGGCGTTACACTGAACATTCGATGAATTACATCTATGGCATCAATGCGGTAGCCGAAGCGCTGAAGGCGCGCGGGCGGGCGTTTGCATGGGTGGGCGTCGCTAAAGAGCGGCACGACATCCGTATGAAACGTGTGGTGGAAGAGTGCCGTAAGCAGGGCGTCGCCGTGCGTTTTATTGGCCGCGATGAACTCGATCGCATGGCGGGAAACAATGCCCATCAGGGCGTGGTCGCGGTAACTTCGGCGAAGCAATATAACGACCTCGAAGATGTGGTAGCCGCGAAGCGTGGCGAATATTCTCTGATTGTGGTGCTGGATGGAATTGAAGATCCGCACAACTTGGGCGCTGTCTTGCGGACGGCGGATGCGGCAGGCGCGGATGGCGCGGTGATTCCGGAGCGGCGGGCGGCAAGCGTGACCGCACTGGTGGCCAAGGCATCGGCGGGAGCCAGCGAGCATTTGCCGATTGCGAAGGTCACCAATATTGCGAGGACACTCGAAGATTTAAAAGAGCAGAACATTTGGACGGTTGGACTCGACGAGCGTGGACCGAAGCCTTATGACGCGATGGATTACAACATGGATTGCGCGATCGTGCTTGGGGCCGAAGGACGTGGGTTGCATGATCTGGTAGCGCGCAAATGCGACTTCCTGGTTTCAATTCCGATGCTTGGGAAAGTGTCGTCGCTGAATGTATCAGTTGCTGCGGGCGTTATGCTGTATGAAATTGTCCGACAACGCGGGAAGCGAAAACCGTGAAGTGGTTGTGGATATTCTGGATTCTTGCCTGGCCTTTGTTTGCTTCTGCCGCCGTTGATCGCGAAGCATTCACATTTACAAATTACGATCTTGATGTACGAATCGAACCGGAGCAGCATCGGCTTGCGGTTCGCGGGAAGATCATACTGCGGAATGATTCCCTTACTCCTCAGAAGAATTTATCCCTTCAAATTTCTTCGAGCCTCGATTGGCGGTCCATCAAGGTTGATGGCATACCAGTAGATTTTGCTTCGCAAAATTACGCCTCGGATATTGATCACACAGGAGGGCTAAGTGAGGCAATTGTGGCGCTGCCGACGCCTGTGGCGCCGAAAAATACGGTTGAATTGGAGATCGGATACGACGGCGTAATTGTGCAGGATGCGACGCGACTGGTGCGCATTGGCATACCCGAAAACATAGCCAAGCACAGTGAATGGGATGAGATTCGCAAATCATTTTCCGGAGTGCGGGGGATTGGGTATGTGACGTGGTATCCAGTGGCGGTGGAATCGGCGAGCTTGTCGGAAGGGACGAGCGTGGAAGCGGCGATTGGGCGATGGAAGGTGCGGGAATCTGAAGCTGCGATGAACCTGGATTTCGAGTCCACGAGCAAATCGGACATATATTTCAGTGGGACTCCGAGCCTGTTCTCAATCAATGCGCAAGCAGATGTTGCGAAAATAGGCGCGTTCAATTTGCCACGACTTGGCATCGACGTGCCGACGTTCGTTATCGCCGACTATCAGAAGCTTGCGGCGGATGATCACTCGCTTGTGTTCTTTGCTTCAGGTCAGGAACGGGCGGCTAAAACTTATGGTGATGCGCTCGTGAGTGTTGAACCAATGTTGCCCGTCAGTCACGGGTCCGAAAATGTGCGGATATTTTCGCTTCCCGACCCGGACGCCGCGCCTTTTGTCACGACTGGCATGTTGCTCATGCCGCTGAAATCTCCGATTACGAATGACGCGATGTTGAATATTGTTTATGCCAAGGCATTTATATCGGTGAAATCGCCGCGAACGTGGATTCAGGATGGGCTGGCGCATTTTGCGCAGGTTTTATTTATCGAGCAGGAGGGAAATCCGGCAGCGGCGCTGAGCTATTTGCAATCCCATCAGGGGGTACTGATCGCGGCCGAAAAACAGCTGGGCGGCGACGCGCGGTCGCTCATCAATTGCCCGGACGGTTTGTATCTGCAAACGAAGGCGATGTATATCTGGTGGATGTTGCGGGACATGCTCGGCACGGACCCACGATTGGCGCTCCTCGATTACAAATCGACCGAAGATAAAGATCCGACGTATTTACAGCGCATACTTGAGAAGACAACTAAGCGCGATCTCGGATGGTTTTTCGATGACTGGGTCTATCACGATCGTGGGTTGCCGGATTTTCGCGTGAGCTATGTAAATGTTGCACCTATAAGCAGCGGATATTTGGTGACAATTACGGTTGAGAATCTGGGTGGAGCGGGGGCGGAAGTGCCGCTGACGTTGAAAATGCAGGAAGGGCAGATTGATAAGAAGGTTGAAGTGCAAGGAAAGTCGAAAGCGACATTGCGGATTCAGGCGCCGTCAAAACCGATGGAAATTGTCATCAATGACGGAAGCGTACCAGAGAGCGATACCAGCAACAACACTTATGAAATCGGTGAAGTAAAACAGGGGGTGCAATGACGGAGACGGAGCTAAAAAAACATTTGGCTCAGGCAGAGAAGAGTCCGAAGGAAATTGCAGCCGCGGTTGCAGGATTGCCCGATGCAACTTTGCGTTATAAGCCTTCGCCCAACAAGTGGTGCATTTTGGAGATATTGGCCCATCTCGCAGACATGGAGATCGTTTTGGCGTATCGTGTGCGCCAGATGCTCGCTGACAAAAAGCCAGAGATCGCCCCGATCGATCAGGACGACTGGGCGAAGAATTTGGGATACATGCAATCGACGCCTGCTGAGTTGATTGCACTCTATGGCCTGAATCGTCACGCGAATTTGCAGTTATTGCGAAAGATTAAGGTCGAAGACTTAAGCAAGGCTGCTTATCATCCGGAGTTCAAGCGAGAGATGAATGTGGCGGAGATTGTTGAAAGGATGGCCGCACACGGGCCCAATCACTTGCAGCAGATTGAGAAATTGAAAAAAGAAGCTGGGCGGAAGGCGAATTGAACTCAATCAAGAGGAAGTTGTGAAATCGATCAATGCTTCGAGTTTCTTTTTTGCTGCACCGGAATCGATGGATTGGACTGCAATCGGCATCGCTTCAGAAAGATGATTCGCTTTGCCGGCGGCAACCAGTGTCGCGGCCGCGTTTAACACAACGACATCACGGCGCGGAGATTTCTCCCCACTGAGGACTTCCCGAATAATTTGTGCGTTTATATTAGCGTCCCCTCCGGCGATTTCTTCCAGCGGGGCGCGTTTTAGGTCAAATTCCTCGGGTGTGACTTCATAAGTACGGATATTTCCGTCTCGGACTTCCGCGATTCGCGTGGGTGCTGAAATGGTGATTTCATCGAGTCCATCAAGCCCGTGAACGACGAGGGCACGGCGAACTCCCAACATGCTGAGGGCCTCGGCCAGTTTTTCAACCAATTCGAGAGAATAGACTCCTGCAACCTGGGCCGAAGCTTTTGCTGGATTGGTCAGCGGGCCGAGCAGGTTGAAAACAGTTCTCATGCGCAGTTCCTGGCGGGCGCGCTGTACGTGCTTCACGGCAGAGTGCATTGCAGGGGCGTACAGAAAGGCGATGCCTATTTTGTCGAGGCAAACAGAAATTTGCTCAGGAGAAAGTGACAAGTTCACGCCCAGAGATTCGATCACATCGGCTGAGCCGCATTTTGAAGTCACGCTGCGGTTGCCATGTTTGGCGATACGAACCCCGGCTCCTGCGGCAACAAAAGCAGTAGCCGTGGAAATATTGAAAGTTCCGCTGGCATCGCCGCCGGTACCGCAGGTGTCCACGAGCGCATCGCGTCCGGTTCCGCTGGCGTTAACCGTCGCAGCGATGCCTGGAAGCGGTGCCGCGGCGGCACGTATGGCTTCGGCAAAACCAACTATTTCTTCGACGGTCTCGCCTTTCATGCGTAACGCAATGAGTAGAGCGGCGATTTGGGAGTCTGTGCATTGACCAGATAGAACTTCAGACATAACAGCCCGCGCAACGTGGCGGGAGAGCGACTCATGTTTACCAACCACCGTCTGAAGGGCGTCGAGGATCATGGAGCGTTCAGATTAGCATTGTTTACTTAAAATCGAAGCCAACTCGAAAACTGGGTTTGCCCAATGCGCCATGCTCCGATAGAATCAAAAGTTCGCTGCCTGCTGCGACCTGCCAGCATGCGCCTTCCGAACAATTGAAAAGCAAGACCTGAATCAGGAACCATTATGAAAATTCATGAGTACCAGGCAAAAGGGATTCTGAAGAAGTATGGAGTTCCAGTGCCACGCGGCGAGATGGCAGAGACACGCGAACAAGCTGTTGCGGCCGCGCAGAATTTGTTCAACGCCGGCGCGACCGGAGTTGTGGTCAAAGCGCAGATCCATGCGGGTGGCCGCGGTAAGGGCGGGGGCGTCAAAATCGCCAAATCCGTCGAAGAAGCCAGCGAGCTTGCGGGCAAGATGCTGGGAATGAATCTGGTCACGCATCAGACAGGCCCGGAAGGCAAGATTGTGCAGCGATTGTTGATTGAGGAAACGCTGCCCATTGAAAAAGAGCTGTACCTCGGCATCGTACTGGATCGCACCGAAGCGAGACCCGTGTTCATGGCTTCCGCCGCTGGCGGAATGGAGATTGAGCAGGTCGCGGAAGAGAATCCCGATGCAATTTTGAAGGAGTACATTCAGCCGGGATTAGGCCTCGAGGCATTTCAGGCGCGGAAGCTGGCTTTCGCCCTGGGATTGAAGCCGGCGCAGATCAATCCAGCTGTGCAGTTGATGACTGGCTTGTACCGGGCATTTGAAGAGACGGATTCTTCGCTGATGGAAATCAATCCGTTTATCACGTGCAGTGACGGACGGCTGTTCGCACTCGATGCCAAAATGAATTTCGATGACAACGCCATGTTCCGCCACGCGGATTTAAAAGCGCTGCGCGATGTGAGCGAGGAAGATCCGCTGGAAGTCGAAGCTTCGAAATACAGCTTGAACTACATCAAGCTCGACGGCAATGTGGGTTGCATGGTCAACGGTGCTGGATTGGCAATGGCGACCATGGACATCATCAAATATGCAGGCGGTATGCCAGCCAATTTTCTGGATGTAGGCGGTGGAGCCAATGCCGAGCAGGTCACGCACGCATTCGAGATTCTGCTAAGCGACAAGAACGTAAAAGCTGTGCTGATCAATATTTTCGGCGGGATTTTGCGGGTGGATACGCTGGCCAACGGCGTCGTGGAAGCGGCCAACAAAACAAAGATCCAGCTTCCAGTCGTTTTAAGACTCGAAGGAACCAACGTTGAGCAGGGGCGGGAGATTCTTCAGAAATCCGGATTGAATTTTATTGTCGCCGAAACCATGAAAGATGCAGCGGAGAAAGTTGTCGCTGCGGCGCGAGGCTAAAGATCAATGAGCGTCTTAGTTGATAAATCTACCAAAGTGATTGTGCAGGGACTTACCGGCCGCGAAGGCACGTTCCATGCAAAAGCTTGCGCAGAATATGGAACAAAGATTGTCGGCGGTGTAACACCCGGCAAGGGCGGCACCACGCACGAAAGTTTCCCAATTTTTAACACTGTACAAGAAGCCGTCGAAAAAACTGGCGCCGATTGTTCGATGATTTTTGTTCCGCCACCGTTTGCCGCGGACGCAATCATGGAAGCGGCGGACGCAGAAGTCGAACTCATTGTCTGCATTACCGAAGGAATTCCAACGCTCGACATGGTGAAAGCTTGGGAATTTTTGCAGACGCGACGGTCGCGATTGATTGGACCGAATTGCCCAGGCATTATTTCTCCCGGGAAATGCAAAATCGGCATCATGCCCGGACGGATTCACAAAGAAGGTTCTGTCGGAATCGTCTCCCGATCAGGTACTTTGACTTACGAAGCGGTCTATCAGTTGACGACACGAGGCGTTGGGCAATCCACCGCGATTGGCATTGGCGGCGATCCGATTATCGGGACAAACTTTACCGATGCGTTGGAGCTGTTCAATAAAGATCCGCAGACGGAAGCCGTAATTATGATCGGCGAAATCGGCGGCAACGCAGAAGAAGCCGCCACCGAATACGTTAAGAAGTATATGAAGAAGCCAGTGGTTGGCTTTATCGCCGGACAGACCGCGCCGCCCGGACGCCGCATGGGCCATGCAGGCGCGATCATTTCCGGCGGCAAGGGAACGGCCGAAGAAAAGATCAAGGCGATGGAAGCGGCAGGAATTCGAGTAGCGAAATCTCCTGCAACCATTGGCGAAACACTCATGTCAGTTTTAGGAACGGTAGCAAAGGCGTGAGCTGATTCCGCGCCGGCACATTTTTCTGTAAAAATTAAAAAAGGAATCCAACGGAACTATGACTTTGCAACGGACTTTTACCATTATTAAGCCTGACGCGGTGAAGAAGCATGCGATCGGCGACATTATCGAGCAGTTCGAAAAGAATGGTTTCCGCATTCTTGCCATGAAGATGCTGGAAATTTCCAAACATCAAGCTGAACAATTTTATGCGGTACATGTCAACCGTCCGTTTTTCTCTTCACTCACGGACTTTATGTCGAGTGGGCCCATTGTCGCCCTTGCGCTGGAAAAAGAGAATGCCATCGCCGATCTGCGCAAGTTGATGGGCGCGACTAACCCGGCTCAAGCGGAAGAGGGAACGATCCGCAAGAAGTGGGCGACAAACATCGAGTACAACGCAATTCACGGCTCGGATGCTGAAGACACTGCCCGCTTTGAATTGAGCTTCTTCTTTGCCGGCTACGAGCTGGCTATCTAGGAGCAAGTATGCCTCTCGTGCAAATTACGATGCTTGCTGGACGTACTGCTGATCAAAAGAGAAAGCTGGCGCGGCGCATTACCGATGCCATGGTCGAAGACGCAGGCGCAAAACGGGAAGCGGTTGTAGTCGCCTTCCATGAAGTGTCGAAGGAAAGTTATGCGTCCGGCGGCGTATTGATGGCGGACAAGTAAGTTGATCTTGTTGTGCGGGTAATTCGTAACGAATTACCCGGCACAAATCGCAATCAATTTAATGGTTCGTAAAGGTTGCCTTCAATCCTATCGGCGACTTTCGGCAACTCTTTCTTGGCATATTGCATAAAATGCGGCGAGGCGCGATGCGCTTCCAACGCAGCGTCGTCTTTATATTGCTCGTATATGAAAAAGCGTCGCGGCTCGGTTTTGTGCCGGTGCAGTTGATACATCACGCAGCCGGGTTCCTTGCGGGATTCCTCGGTAAGTTTCGAAAACAGTGCGGCAGCTTCAGACTCGCGGCCAGTTTTTGCCATCCACGTAACGGCTAGCACGACCATTCCAGACTTGCTCCCTCGAAATGATTCGCTAGTGCGCTTTTGCGCCCTTGCGTTGTGTCAGCGATTTTAACGCGACCGAGAACTCATCCAAAAAAATAGTTTGATTCCGGTCCGGCCCGTTGGAGACCACGCCAATCTGGGCGCCGCTCTCTTTCTCCACAAATGCCAGATAGTCTTTCGTCGCTTTTGGCAGTTTGTCGAAGTGAGTGACCCCATGCGTAGCCGTCTTCCATCCCGGCAGCGAACGATAGACGCATTCAATTTTGTCGTATCCGCTGGCATGGGCAGGAATTTCGTCTGTCGCTATTCCATTGATCTTGTAACCGACGCAAACTGGAATTTCATCGAGTTCGTCGAGTACGTCGAGTTTGGTCACGACAAGCCAGGAAGTTCCGTTAATCATGTTGGAATAACGGAGCAGCGGTAGGTCGAGCCATCCGCAACGGCGTGGACGTCCAGTGACGGCGCCGTATTCGTTGCCGCGGGCGCGAATCAGGTCGCCGGTAGCATCGAGAAGTTCAGTAGGGAAGGGGCCGCCTCCGACGCGGGTGCAGTAGGCCTTAGTCACGCCGATGACGGCGCCGATGGAAGTAGGCGCGACGCCTGTGCCGATGACTGCGCCACCGGAAGTTGCACTCGATGAAGTCACGAATGGATAAGTGCCGTGATCAATATCGAGCATAGTGCCCTGCGCGCCTTCGAACATGATGGATTCGCCTGCGCGCAAAGCGTTATTGAGCAATAAAGCTGTGTCGCAGACGAAAGGGGCGATCTTCGCGGATGCTTCCGCGTACTCGGAGTACATCTTATCGGGATCAAGCGGCTCGGAGTTAAAGAGCGCGTGCGCGATCATGTTCTTCTCGCGGCAGGCGTTATCAATATGGGTTTTGAGTAGCTTGAGATCGAGCAGGTCAGCGACGCGCAACCCACGTCGCCCCATTTTGTCTTCGTAAGCGGGGCCAATGCCGCGGGATGTCGTGCCAATTTTTACGCGGCCAGGCGCATTTTCCGAGGCCAGTTCAATCATGCGGTGATAAGGCAGAATCACATGTGCGCGATTGCTGACGAAGAGATGGCCATCAACCGGAACTCCAGCTTCGCGTAGCGCGGCGACTTCTTTGAGAAAAGCCATAGGGTCAAGCACAACGCCATTGCCGATGATGCTACGGCATCCGGCGCGCAGAACCCCGCACGGTACCAACTGCAAAATAAATTTCTTGCCATTGATGATGACGGTATGGCCGGCATTGTGGCCTCCGGCATAGCGGGCCACAACGGAGAAATTCTCCGAAAGTACATCAACAATTTTGCCTTTGCCTTCGTCGCCCCACTGGGCGCCGACAACGACTGCGCTGCTGCCTTGTTTCAAATGCGGACTCCCTCAAAAAAGATCGCGCGGCACGGATGACCGCCGCTTTGCGGGCCATACACACTCGTCACTTACAACTGTAAAAAACTTAAAATTCAGGGATAAACGTACGGAGATGTGTACTCATAATGATACCGCGCACGGAGAATGAGAGCAACGTGCGTGATTACCCGAAATCTTGGAAATCTTTCCAGAAACCCGGCCACGGCTGGACGGGAGGACCGCACAGCCAAATATCAGGATGCACGTTGCTTTCCTCGTTTTTGACGCCGAGGTGATTGACGTAATGACCCGCAAGGCGGCAGGCGGAGAATGTTTTTTGCGTGTACTCGCGGGATAGGCCCAGCACGATTAACGTTGTGGGCGCTGGAGTGGGATAGCGTCGAAACCAAGCCGAATTTGTTCCACTAATAGGCGGGGGAAGACGATAAGCCGGTCCCAAAATCTCAACCGCTCCCTGCTCCCCGTAGTTGCCGACGATAATGCCGAAACTTGCTTGCTGCTCTGGCGTCAGCGTATCGCGAATACCAGCGACAGTTTTAAGCAGATCATCCCATCCGATCTCTTCGCGAAGATCGCCATTATTTTTCAGAGCAAAATTCATGAGCGGTCCTCGCGTCGCAAGGGGGACAACGATGGCGATCATTAGAGTCCCATAAGCAATAAGCCCGGCGAAAAACACCGATTCCGCGATGCTTCTTCGTACTTTCGACAACGACTGAACCCATCGCTCGCCCGCAACCGCGCCCATGGCAATCAGCGATGCATAGGCCGCGCCCAGGTAATAACCGCGTCCTTTTCCAACAATGAAGAGGGCAAGTGGAATCAAATACATCCAGGCGAGCATGCGGTAACGCCGGTCGCGGAGAAAGCCGATTAAGCCGGCGATCCATAACGGCAGGGCAAAGAAATTCGTGCAAATGCGGATTTGATCCACAAAGAACCCGTCAGCGCGTCCCTGACCCACATCGCGCGCGTGAATGTGATGAAGAAAGTGCAATGAGATAAAGTCGTGACGCACCTGCCAGAGAAGATTCGGCAAAAAAATCAGAAGAGCCAGACCGGCCCCGGCCCAAAACCATATACTGAGTAAAAATCGTCGCGCACGGGTCAGCAATAGGCCGCCCAAAACGCCGCAGAGCAAAAACGCCATCGTATATTTCGATTGCAGTCCCAAACCTGCCGCAGCGCCAATCGCCAGCCACCAGCGCGGGTTTTCTGTTTTCAGCAACCGAATCACGAAATATGCAATCAGTACCCACCACAAGTAGTCATACGTTGTGTACTGAAATTCCGTGCCCTCAAACAGCGAAAGTCCCGACAAGGCAACTGAGAGAGCTGCGGAGATTTGTGCAAGGCGGCCTCCGCCAAGCTCATATGCCATAAGCCCGGTAACAACGATGACGCTTGCGCAAGCAATGACCGAAAATAGTCTTAGTCCTACGAGGGAAAGCCCAAAGAGATGCAAGCCGATGCTGGTAAGAAAAGGGTTCAGAGGAGGATAGGGCACAAATCCCCAATCCAGATGCATCGCATCGCTAAGAACCTGGAATTCATCGCGGTGAATGCCATAGCGATTGTTCGTGAGCAGATGGAGGAGCGTAACTGCGCTCGCAATCGCAAGCAAAGCAACAATTTCAGGCTTACTGTCGGGGCGCTCGCGCATTTCTTCCATAGGCATTGATTCTTTTACGCGTACTCAAACATCAAAGTTCCGTGACCTTCCGAACACGCTTGTACACTATCTCACATGCCTGAGCTTCCTGAAGTGGAAACCATTGCCCGCGGATTGGCAAAGCGGGTTATTGGAGACGTCATCGAATCGGTATGGCTGGGATCCAAGCCCGAGCCGTTGAAGTCTCCAGCAAAGGAAATCGCCAAAGTGCTTGAGGGCAGCCGGATCGCAGACGTCCAACGCGTCGGAAAGCATATTGTTTTTGATTTAGATCGTGTGGTGCGGACGCCCCCGTCCGCAAAGAAGAAATCATCAGCAAAGGGTGACCACCCTGAAAAGGCCCAATGGGTCGTTCACCTCGGCATGACCGGACGAATGTTGGTGAATGATCCCACCGACGAATTGGCTAAACACACGCATCTGGTTGCCACTCTGAAATCGGGCAGGGAACTGCGCTTTGTGGATCCTCGGCGTCTTGGGCGGCTGAGTGTTGCTTATGGATTTGAACCGGGCGGTAAAGAGCCTCTGGATGTCTCGCTCCAAGATTTCATTCCATTATTTCGAGGGCGAAAGACGCCGATTAAAAGCGCACTGCTCAATCAGAAATTGCTTCGCGGTGTGGGGAACATATATGCAGACGAATCGTTGTTTCGTACAGGTGTTCGCCCGACAAGAAAAGCTGCTTCGCTGAAAAAAGATGATTTAGCGCGGCTGCATCCGGCCATTCAGGAAGTGTTGCGCGAGGCGATCAAACTTGGCGGGTCAACCGTCTCCGATTACGTGGATTCAGACGGTGAAGAAGGATTCTTCCAGCTGCAACACCGCGTCTATGGTCGCGAAGGCGAGCTGTGCCTGGTTTGCAGGACGCCAATCAAGCGTGTAGTGATTGCGGGGAGAAGCAGTCACTACTGCCCGAAGTGCCAGAAGTAAGTTATTTTGCCGAGGCTTTAAGGCTCGCAACTTCTTTCAATGTGAGTTGTCGATATTTTCCGGGATGCACATCCAACTCCAGCGGGCCATAGCGCACGCGTTTGATCTTCTCCACATGATGGCCGATCTCTTCAAACATCCGCCGAATCTGGCGGTTCTTGCCTTCAATGAGCGTGACTTCATACCAGGGATTTGCCCCCTCGCGAATTACTTTGATCTGCGCCGGAGCCGTCCGCACCCGTTTTCCAGCGCGCTCGGTCGAGATAGTAAGGCCTTCGCGCAAACGATCGAGATGATCATTCGCAGGTGTTCCTGAAATTTTCACCATGTAAGTCTTCGGCACGTGCGACGCAGCTTTCATTAGATAATTCGCAAACTCCCCGTCGTTGGTGAGTAATAGCAATCCTTCACTGGCATAATCCAGACGCCCCACAGGATAAACGCGGGCTTTCACACCGCGCAGCAAGTCCATGACGGTGGGACGCTTTTCTGGGTCGTTCAAAGTTGTGACATAGCCTTTCGGCTTGTTCATCAACAGATAAACATGTCGCTCCGTGCCACGGAGAAGTTTGCCGTTGACACGGATATGGTCGTGTTCAAGATCGGCTTTCGTGCCAAGTTCAGTGACAACTTTGCCATTAACTGAAACCAATCCTCCGGCAATGAGCTGTTCGGATTTCCGGCGGGATGCAATACCGGCGGCGGAAATGATTTTTTGCAGGCGTTCTGCGGGCATGGAAAGTTCCTACCCTTCAGACTCTTGAGGCTCGTCAGTTGTGGATCCGGAGGCAACGAGATGAATATCGTTGCGAGGCGCGTCTTCGTTATTTTCAGTTTCGATGCTTTCTTCGATTGCCGTTTCGGCGGATGGAACACCCGTTGCATCGGCTACGCCGCCATCGAGTGGAAGAAGATCGCTCTCAAATGATTCCGAAACCAACTTCTCGAATTCCTCCATGCTCGGCAACTCATTCACATCTTTCAAGCCGAAGCGAAGCAGAAATTCCTTCGTGGTCTTATAAAGAATCGGCCTTCCAATCACCTGTTTGCGTCCCGCGGTGGTGATGAGCTTGCGGTCGAGCAAAGTCGCAATGACGCCGCCGGAGTCCACTCCACGAATATCACTAATCTCGGGCACAGTGACCGGCTGCTTGTAGGCGATGACGGCTAGTGTCTCCAGGGCCGGCAATGAAAGCCGGATTGGAGGCTTCAAACTTTTTGCAAAAGCACGAACTACGTCGTGCTGCTCCGGTTTGGTGGACATGCGATAGCCGCCGGCAACTTCGCGGATTTCTACCCCGTGAGCGGGGCTCGCATACTCGGCAATCAATTCATTCAACGCAGCCCGCACACGCGACTTCGCATCATTGCTATCGTCTTTGCCGACTTCAGTGATCGCGGGTTCCTTGGTCAATTGCGTGAGTTGGTCGAGCGTGATGGGCGTCTCTGCCGCGTAAATAATCGCTTCGAGTTTTGCTTTGAGGCTCATAGAGTTGGTTGCCGGTAGCCAATTATCAGTAGCCAGATTTATCTCCAATCATCGCGTACAGCCGATTGTTCTGCCATGACGGCTTCAAATCCTTCGTGTTTGCGAAGCAAAATTTCACCGAAAGTGCGATCTTGCCTGAGTTGAATCGCCTGCAAACGAACCAGTTCGAGTAGAGCCAGAAACATGCAGACCAAAGCCTGCCGCGATTCGATATTGCGCAACATCTGCTTCAAGCGGACAGGCTTGTCTTCGAAAGATAGACGCCGTTTCAAATAATCAATCATCTGCCCGACAGTAACGGTTTCCTCATCGACTTGAATCATCGGGCGCGTGCGCGCGCGGTCGAGAATCTGCTGGAACGTCTTAACTAGATCGATCACGTCCGCGGCGAGTTCCGGCTCTGTGCCTTCAGCGTTGATAAAATCCTTGAGCGCCGGGTTTGACAACACCGCGTCTTCAATTTGTTGCTTCTGATGCAGCATTTGCGCCGCAGACTTAAATTTCTCGTGCTCAATCAGCCGATTCACTAATTCAGCGCGCGGATCATCCTGCGCTTCCGACGAAACCGCCGGGTCGCGCGGCAACAGCATCTTCGATTTAATGTGAATCAGCACCGCCGCCATGTAGATGAATTCCGCGGCAATATTTACATCGAGCTCTCGCAGCTTCTCCACGTATGCCAGATATTGTGCTGTGATCTTCGCAATGGGAATGTCGTAGATGTCAATATCCTGCTTGCGAATCAAATCGAGCAGCAGGTCGAGCGGGCCTTCGTAAACCAGGCCGACGCTGACCGCGAAAGGGAAGTCGCTCTCAGCTTGTTTTTTCGGCGCAAGTTCTTCGGTCGCTGTTTTGATGGGTTCAGCCATTTTAAGAACTACTTCGGCGGCGCATTCAGCGACATGTGCATCGCTTCGCGAACTTGCTCCATGGTCGCATTCGCAACTTCGCGTGCCTTCGCCGAGCCAGCTTCTAGGATATCCCAGGCGAGGCGCGGATTCTCCTCATATTTCTTGCGGCGTTCCTGCATGGGATTAAGCACCTGAACCAGTGCATCTGCGGCCCAGCCCTTGCACTCGATGCACCCAATGCCTGCGGAGCGGCAGCCTTCGTACACTTTGGCCATGGTCGCTTTGTCGCTGAATATCTTGTGCAGATCGCCCACGGGACAAACATCCGGGTTGCCCGGATCTGTCCGGCGCACGCGCGCCGGGTCCGTCGTCATGGTCTTGAGTTTCTGGCGAACGACCGGCTCAGGATCGGAAAGCATGATCGTATTGCCATACGATTTCGACATCTTGCGGCCATCGGTACCCGGAAGCTTCGGTGTTGGCGTGAGCAGCGGCTGCGGCTCAGGAAGAACTTCTTTGCCCTTGATTTTGTAGAACTGATTGAAGCGTCTCGCTACTTCACGCGTCAGTTCGATATGCGCGACCTGATCTTCACCGACTGGCACGAAATCGCCCTTATAAATCAGAATATCCGCCGCTTGCAGTAGTGGGTATCCAAGGAATCCGTAGGTGCCAAGGTCTTTTTCCGTGATGTTTTCGCGCTGCTCTTTGTAAGTCGGAACGCGTTCCAGCCAGCCCAGCGGCGTGATCATCGAGAAAAGCAGATGCAATTCGGCATGTTGTGGCACATGCGACTGAATGAACATCGTGCAGCGATCAGGGTCGAGTCCCGCAGCGAGCCAGTCAATGGCAACATCCAGCGAATTCTGTTTCACGCGCGAGGTATCGGCGTAATCGGTGGTCAAAGCATGCCAGTCAGCCACAAAAAAGAAACATTCGTACTGGTCTTGCATCTTGACCCAGTTTTCGAGCGCGCCGACAAAATTGCCAAGATGCAGCTTGCCCGTCGAGCGCATGCCGCTAAGAACACGTTTACGAGGAGTAGAAATAGTCATCAAACCCCGAGAAGCACTGCATCAAAGATCCCGATGACCGGGTAAATCAGCCTGCCCAGAAGGCCGCCTCCAAGAAACACTAAAGCCATCAGCATGAAGATCCCCGCCGTGTCGTAAATACGAAGCAGGTTGGCCGGCAAAAAATGTCGTAGAACATGGCTGCCGTCCAATGGAGGTACGGGAATGAGATTAAAAACGCCCAGCACGATGTTTACAACCATGAATTGATAGAGCAGCAAGCACGCGGGAACAAGAAACGAATCGGATTGCAGCGAAACAAATCCTTGCGGAATGCCATAAACAACTTGCGCACCGAATGCCGACGTGTGCTTGATGATCATCAGCAGGGTCACTGCGACGGTTGCGACGGCAAAATTGCTGGCAGGGCCAACGACGGACGTAAGAACATCATCGAGCACCGGGTTCTTAAAATTCCGAGGATTGACAGGTGTTGGCTTCGCCCACCCGATGACCGGGAAGTGAGTAAAAGCCGCAATCAGCGGCAACAAAACTGTTCCCACGGGATCAATATGCTTGAGGGGATTCAGGGTGACGCGTCCCAACATGCGCGCAGTCGGGTCGCCGCGCAGATTGGCCATCCACGCGTGAGCGGACTCATGCACGCTAATCGCAAAGACAAAAGCGATCAGCTGAAACAAAATGTTGACATGTTGTAGCGTCATTACAGGCTGATTTCGATACTAACACGCCCTATTCAACCCCTATGGCGCGGGCGCTCCGCCCGCGAACGCAGGCTTCGCGCAGTATGCAGGCTACTTCTTCTCGAACGCCTTTTTCGCTTCTTCCGGCGCGATAGATTTCACTTTCAGCGGTTTGGCCGGTACTCCACCGACAATCATGTAAGGCGCGACATCTTTGGCCGCGACGCCGATAGAACCGACCATTCCGTGCTCACCAACTTTTACTCCGCTCATCACCGTGGCGTGATAGGTGATTCGCGCACGCGGGCCAATTTCAGTTTTTTCGTTGCTGACGATCATGCCATCGTTGAGATCGTGGGCATGCGAGTAAATATTCGCGTAATCCGAAACCGAAGAGCCTTCATGAATAATGATTTCGCCGCGATCATCGAGCAGCACATATTTATGGATGGTGCAATTGTCTTCTACTGTCAGGTTGTAACCGTAAGAAACTTCCACTCCGTGAAATATCTTCACGTTTTTTCCCACATGCTTGAAAATGTGCCGCGCCAGCATATAGCGAACCCGAAATCCGAGCCAGTGATTCAGGCCGGCAGGTGAGCGGTCAAACATCATCCAGAACCAGATGAGCGGTTTGCGCTCGGCGTATTTAGCGCCATCCACGTCACCATAGTATTCCGGTTCCAATGAGGCGTTGCGTGGGTCAAAAGAGTGGATCATCGTCTGCGCAGCCAGGCCAATATTTGCACCCGGCGCCGAATAAGGCTGGCCGAGATAGAGCTCGTGCAAGGCATTGCGCACAACGTCGCTGCGATGGGCAGGGTCCGGGTTGCCGAATTCACGGTCCAGCGAATCAATCCAGGTCGTAAAAGCTTTTTCCGCCGCAGGCGACGGCATAATATTGCGATATTCGTATCGGGGCATAATGGCTCGCGTTTCTATAAGCAGTTAGAAAATAACATACCTTCGATGGCTTAATTCTTGATGCTGCTCTGCGGCTGCATTTCCGACCATGTTCCGGCAATTTGCATGTTCTTAAGTTTCATATTGCCGCCAGGTTTGGGCACCGCAAATCCCACAGATTGAGCCACGGTGAGAAATTGTTGGGGCTGCGTATCGCCATGAAGAGTAAACCCATAGCCTGTGCGCGAAACCCATCCTTGAACACTAAGCGGGGTTGGACGTCCCGTCGAAATGTGAAATGGCCCGATGTTGAGGCGCGTTTCGGCGGCAGCTGACGTTGCAGTACTTTTCTTGTGTTGAGTTTGAGCGCTTGGAGCAAACGAAAACGGTACATTGCCCAACACAAAGTCCGCATTCGCCGAACTTGAAATGAATCGTAGTTGGTTCGTACTTCCTTCACCCTGCCATATCTTGCCATCCCGGTCATCTTCGGGCTGAAGTTTGAAGCTGGCATCTAACGTCCCTTCAGCACGAAGGTCCTGCGGAATGTTTTTCCTTGTGTGAGTTGCCAGCGACACCAACGATTGCATTGGCAACTTCTGCGCCGCAAAATTCAAATCGTAACGGCGCATCCCAGCCAAATTCGCAATATTTCCATTGACAGAAATTGCTCCGGACCCAACCGGCGCGTGGCAATCCAAATCAGAGATGGAATGATCCCCAGAACTGTATGTGGCTGTGCAGCTCGCAGCCAGCCGCAATTCGCCCCCGCTCACAATGTCAAAACGGCGAAAGTCCCGAATAGAAGCAGTGGATGCTATGTGCAAATTTCCGGGATTGCCCGTGAGAGTTGCGTTCAGCCTGATAGTGCCGCGCCAGCCCGCATCATAACCGCGAATCAGTTTGGTGAACTGCCCAAGTTGCGCGCGGTCCCACTGAAGTTGGAATTGCAACGGTGTTTCTCGCAGAGCGGTCGATCGTTGCCAGGTGCCCTCAGTTGTTAGAAGTCCAGTATCGCTGACGTTTTGATCCGTACGCAGCGGCACGGCCTTCAGGCGCATACCCCAGGAGTTTTCTGAATCCTGCCATAGCGAAAAGTCTGCGTCAGTCAGTGAATAAGGAGTTTTTTCCTGGCCCAGCTTACAGTTGATGCGTCCCTGACTGGCCTCAATATAAGGAAATCCCGGACGGCGCTCGGTCTTTGCCTTGCTGGTCGGCGCAGCTGGAATTTGAGCATTGCGCTCCAGAAGATCTTCCAGGTTCCAGTGCCCTTGACTGTTACGCACCAAGTTCAGGCTGGGCTCGTTTAGTTTAAGACGGGAAATTTCCAGTCTTCCCCGCAGCAATGAGATGAACCGCAAATCTGCGGTGACCTGCGCTGAGCGCAGCATGGGCTCCGCACCAAATGCAGGATTGTCATATACGACAAAATTATTTAGATCAAAGCCGGGGCGTGGCAGCAAGCGGAACGTAGCATCAGAAATTTCCACCTGGCGGCCAACCGCTAGGCTGATTTCTGCCGTAATCCGGTTATGAAGAGCTTTGACGCCGGGACGAACGAAGAACAGAATGAGAAGTAGAAACGAGACCAGTATCAGAATGCCACGTTTCGTACGCCAAAATCGCCATGGCAAAAAACTCAACGAATCACCCTTAGAGTGCGGCGCCAGCGAGTTTCATCGAAGAAATGTAGAATCACTTTTGCCATAAACCCAACTCTGTCGCCAATGCCGGTTTGCAAATACTGTAGGGGCGGGGTCTCGAACGACCAATAAATGAACATGGGGCGCCCAATCACGTTTTCACGGGGAATAAAGCCCCAGAAGCGGCTATCCAGGCTCACGTCGCGGTTATCGCCCATGCCAAAATAAGAATTCGGTGGTACGACTAAGTCTTCCCCTTCAATATGTTTGGAAAGCTCCTCCTGCCATTGCGGAGAAACATTGTAGAAATCCGAAGGAGACACCGCGGGGAAATTGTCCCGATAAGGGTTGTAGCCATCGTTAGAGCTGTGAATGACGTACGGTTCGTCCAACTTCACGCCATTTCGGTAAACCGCGCCATCGCGCAGATGAATTCGATCACCGGGCAGGCCGATGCACCGCTTCACAATATAAAGGCCGGGTTCCGCGGGAGACAGAAATACAAAAATATCTCCGCGCTTGATGTCGCGGTAGGGAAGCAACGGGCCCACCCATTGACTGGGAGGCGCGAAACGCACGCGGTTGACGAATACGTGATCGCCAATCAGCAGCGTGTTTTCCATCGAGCTCGATGGAATTTCAAAGGCCTGGAAAATGAATGTGATGATGAATAAACCAGTCACGAGGACCGACGCGAGCGAAGTCAAAAATTCGACTGGAGTTTCGCGCGGTTTTTCTTCCTGCTTAACTTTCTTGGCCACAGATGTTTCCTTAATTTTTATCTTCAGTAAATGATGCGCAAGGTGCGGTTCCACCGCGTAATTTGTACTACGTGAGTCACCGCATAGGCGAGATGCAGTAGTTTATCACCCGGACTGGGAGCGTACGGCATATCATCGCTGTTCGATTTTACTGACCAATAGATTACCAATGGCCTCCCGACAATGTTGGCGCGGGGCACAAACCCCCAATACCGGCTGTCCTGGCTATCATCGCGGTTATCGCCCATGACGAAGTAGTAGCCATCGGGGACGATGAGTTGCCCGTCATCCACCAGCTTGCGCATTTGCAGCCACCATTTTCCATCCAGCCCGGGGACGGGAATATTGACTTTGGGGAAATCATCACGAAAAGGGTCATGCTGGTTCGAAATGTAGTGTACGTAATTTTCCGTGATCGGATTGCCGTTGATGTAAACCTTCCGGTTAATAAGTCGCAGATGATCTCCCGGCACGCCAATGACCCGCTTCACAAAATGTTGGGTCGGGTCCACGGGATAATGGAACACGATAATGTCGCCGCGCTGCACCGTATGGTACGGCATAAGCTGATCAAAGAACCCGCTCCCATAGCGCAGTTTATCGACTAAAAGATAATCGCCGACTAACAGCGTGTTTTCCATCGAGGGCGAAGGAATCTGGAAAGCCTGCACAATAAACGTAACCACGAATACCGCTATGATGACGGTCGTCAGAAGCGCCTGTGTCGCTCCGGGCCATCCTGATTGCGCGGGTGAATGTGCTGCTTCCATGGCTACAGCATTATGTTACTAGACCGTGCTGCGTTGTTGTTCCAGCAATATCAGATGCGAATTACTTCGACCGCGATTTCCTCGTAACCTCTTGCTCCGACGCCGGTAAGGAAGCGAGGTATTCGAGCGCTTGCCGTGCGGCGCCCTGCTCGGCGTTCTTTTTTGTGTTTCCTTCAGATTTTCCTACAAATTCAGGGAAATTGCCCACAGCGGACTGCAAACGAACTTCTACCGTGAATGTCTTGCTGTGTTCTGGCCCGTGTTCCTTGACCAGTATGTAAGTAGGCTGCGGACGGGAGTGGGCCTGTAGCCTCTCTTGCAAAGTTGACTTGTAGTCGGTGACCGGCATGACTCCGCCTTCCCCGGCAATTTTGTCCAACTCGGGAGCTACGATTCTGCGAACAATAAAATTGCGGGCAGCTTCCAGTCCGCCATCAAGATAGAGCGCTGCCAGCAAAGCTTCGAGAGCATCCACCAGCATGGCGGTCTTATTTCGACCGCCGCTTTTTTCCTCTCCCCGGCCGAGGCGAAGGTAAGAGCCAAGTTGAAGTTCTTGCGCTACCTGAATGAGGTGTTTTTCACTGACAAGATGGGCCCGCAATTTGGACAGCTTGCCCTCGCGGAAATGCGGAAAACGCTGGCACAGTTCTTCCGTGGTCACCAGCCCGAGCACGGCGTCGCCAAGAAACTCCAATTGCTCGTTGTCACTCGTTGCAACGAGTTGATCAGCGGAAGGCTCCAGGGATTGGGCCGCTTCCGCCTCACGCGCGTGGGACGTGTGGGTTAGGGCTTGATCCAGCAATTCCGCGCGGACAAAACGATGGCCCAACTCGCGTTGCAAGTTCGCATTGTCATGCGACTTCATATGGGGCGTTAATTGATCCAGACCCTCTACGCCCCAGGAGCTTTTGCGGGAGCAGTCGGTGCCGCGGCTGGCGCAGCATTTGGAGCGCTACCGCCGGTCAACTGCACCAACCGGTCACGTTCTCGACGGGCCAAAGTGCCTGAGGGCGTGTTGTCTTGCGTCAATTCGACGGCACGATTGGCTTCTTTCAGCGCTTCGGGATATTTGTTTTGTTTGTCGAGGGCGATGGCCAGACGTAAGACTACAACCGGATCAGGCGAAGAAGGGAATGCGTCAATAGACTTGTGAAAGCTGGCTTCAGCTTCGGCGTACTTCGAGGAATTTAATTGAATCGCTCCAATGATGGAATAGGCGGTCGATCGGAGCGATCCTTTATACTCGTCCACCTTTTCCTGTGAAGTTCCCGGCGGAATGATGATGTCAGTATCCACGGTTTGAATGGATCTCTGGGCTGCCTTCATGGCTTCGTCGTAGCGTTGATCTTTATCCAGGTCGGTATCGCGGGTGCGCTCGGTCAGGACTTCCGCTACCCCAATCAAAGCTTCCGGATCATCGGGGTCAATCGCTAGGATTTTGTGGCCGACATCGAGCATCTTGTCGCCATTGTTCGCATTCTGATAGGCACGCATGGTGGCGCGGTAGAGGATCACGCGTAATTCGCTGTCAGGGAATTTCGCGGCGAAATCATCCGAGGCTTTCTCCATCGCCGCCGGATCGGTATTGGCAGCAGCGGCCTTGTACGCATCGAACTCCGGTTGCGTTTTTGCTTGTGGAGGCCGTTTCCCTTGTTGTGGTGCGGCTGCTGTTGTCGCTACTGGTGTGCTTTGCGTGGCCACAGGCGTGCTCGTCTGCTGGCCAAAACAAACTGCCGTTAACGTGAGAACCGCTGCCAGAGATAGTTGATTCATAATTTCCTCGTATGCTCCGTATTGCATTTTATGCTGAACGGAGAAATATACAGTTCAACTCTTACTGCTGGGGCTGCGCCGGTACTGGAGGCTCATACGGCTTTTGAATGCCCCGTTCCGCCGCTGCTTTAACCTCAGGCATCGCGCTGCCCGTACTCAGCGCCGCGCGGTAATGGTCCAACGCCGCTTCACGCTCCTCTTGCAAGTCAAAAATCCTTCCCAGATAAATGTGAGACCACGCCACCAGCTTGGGTTCATGCGAAACACCGAGCGTTTGCTCGAAGTATTTCTTCGCCCCGTCCATGTCACGCTCCATGGTGGCAGCTTGGGCCATGATAAATAAGGCGCGCCCCGAATCCTCGTTTTTTGCGTCCAAAGCTTCCTGTGCTAATTTTTGTGCCGTGGCGGCATCTCCCGCGCTTAACCGCTGTTCCGCCGTGACGAGCAATTTGCCCTGCATCGGCTGCGCCAGCCGCAAGACTTCCGGATCAGCTTGGCCGGCAAACTGAATTTGCTCTGCCGTTTTTTTCTCTTTGCCGACATCAATGCTCGCCAGCATGACGCCATAGGCATTGCGGAATCCGGCGTTGTCTTTTTCGAAACGCAACAGGGCATCATAAAAGTATTGCGTCAAAATATAGCCCTGTTCCATGGATTCCTGCACCGCCTGTTGACGCTCCGCTTCCGGCGCTTTGCTCGAGCCGGAAGTGCGGGCTTCAATGGCCCGGATGAGCGACTCAGTAGCAAGCAGGGAAGAGCTGCTTTTGAAGCTCGCATCCATGGGCGCATTCTTCACCGTTTCGAGCAGCGGGTCGAGCCTCTTGATCGAGTCCGGATACTTGAGCGCCATCGGATCCAGCAAGTAGTGCAGGTAAGTGTGCCGCACCTGCTCCATTTTTAAAGAGGTCTCTTTGCCCGGCGAAATGACGACAAAATAATCTGCGCCATAATTGCGCGCATTAGTTTGGCCGGGAGCGCCCAAAGGATCGAGATAGACCGTAAAGCTGTGGCCAAGATAGCCCGCCGACGGCAATTTCAGATAGACCTCAGTGTCGAACAACATCTTCGAAACCGGCTCGTGATAACGCTGCGTCAACTCGGCATAAGCAGCCCGGTGCGTCATCCAGATCGCATGCAACCCTGCTTCGGTATAGAACTTCTGTAAAAACGGCAGAAATCCAGCCACGCCGGAAGCATCCGGCGGTAAATCAGTATCTTTGCCCTTGATGGATAGTTCCGGCGGAGGCGTTGTGTAGAGCGCGAGCGATACGTACTGGGCAAGGTTGCGTCCATTGTCCGACGCTTGATGGTCCGTATAGAACTGGCACAGCGTTTGGCTGGCATCGTTGGCGGCTGCCGAAGCTTTTACGTTCTTCGCAATTTCCGCGCGGACTTGCATACGCAGCGGATCGGAGGCAGCCAGCTCCGCGTCGTATCCGCAGGCGTTCATTCCCGCGAGAATGGAAAAGAGGGTTTCGCTTGTGTCCAATGTGACGGCCGATGTGTTCTGGGCCGCGAGCGGCATTGCAATCATGCCAGCCCATGCCAGTACAAGCGCAAGACGGAAACGCAGGGTCAGACGAACCTCCGGGATACGCACAACATGTTAGAGCCAGTTTATGAGGTTATCGAAGGAGGGTCAACGCGAGGGCGGACAGGTGGCTCACACAAGCCGCCGGTTTTGCAGTGCTGGCCCAGCTTTGAAATTCTCATTCTTTGTAGCCTCATTAAAAGGGGATGCCCCACCCTTCACGGTTTTTGAAGGGTGGGCACGATGAACCCGATAAACCGGTTTTTCCTGTCTCCTAATAAGGCCCCGATTTATACTTCCGGAATTGATTGCTTCGAGGGCCGTGGTGCCCACGCTTCGAAAACCGCGAAGCATGGGGCATCCCCAGTAGATTAAGATGCGAGAAGAAAATCCGCGAGCATTGCATGGGCCAGCCCCTCGCCCTGGAATCATACTGATCTTTTAAGATTCAGCCATTTTGTCGAAGAGGCGTGCTTGAGCGAACTCGCCCAACTTGCGACTTGTTGCAGCGAGCATCTTATACGTCAAAGACGTTGGTGGGCCGGGAGGTCCCGATTGCAGGCATAAAACGAATTCCCGGTTTGCTTCTTTAAACGATCGCAGGTTGTAAAGCGTGTAGCCAAAGTGGAAATGGAAGTTAGCTTCCCAATCTTCTGGCACACCGATGCGATTCGCTTCTAAGAATTGTTCTTTAGCTAGGGAGTCTTCTTTCAACTCAAAATAGCAGCGACCGAGGTGGCAGCGCGCACATGCTTCGATTTCCTTGTCCAACGGGAACTTAACTACGCTTTCTAGGATTGGCCGAGCCTCCTCGTAGCGTGGTATATGCATTAGAGTAAACGCGCGCTCTGTTTGTATCTCTTGATAGAGACTCTCACCTTGTTTCGTGCTTAACCATTCAGCATATGTACCTAGTAAACACGAAAGAGCCTCAATAGCATCTTCATTGTTCCCTTCCTTCATGAATAATTTAGCTGCAAACAGATCGATCTGCACGGAAGCTTCTAAATCGCCTATGATGAGTGGCTTGGCTTTTGCGACGCAGGCCCGAGCTTCCTCCATCCTGCCTAACTCCGAATAACAGGTTGCTTGGTCGAGCAAGAAACCCGCCTTATCAGCCGCATCGACGCTGTCCGATTCCAGACCTTTGAACTGAGCTAAGGCTTCATCGAACTTTCCTGAATAACACAAACGATGAGCATGTTCGATTGCATCGTTCATACTAGAATTCTTAGGAAGCACTGAATTTTCCGACAAACGTCTCCGGCGATCTAGAATCAGAATAATCGCCGCATTCGAGTGTGAAGTACAAACTGCACAAACCGCTAGCATTCGTTGAATCTAGCTTTCTTACTCCCCACTCAAGCCAAATACGGCCTGAATGACGGGTGGCCCACACAAGCCGCCGGTTTTGCGTGCATCACATCAAATGGATGGGTGGCCCATTCTTGCGCGTTCGTTGCGCAAGAGTGGGAACCACTGAATTCGCCAACAAACGTCTCCGGCGATCTAGAATCAGAAATCATCTCCGCATTCGAGTGTGAAGTACAAACCACACCGCTCTTACTGCTACGTTACTCATCCTCCAAGTTCTCCAGAAACGTTGCCGACGGCGCAAAAAACAAACTTCCTGTCACGGCGCGGCTAAAGTCCAGGAGCCGGTCATAGTTGCCCGGTGGTTTTCCGATAAACATATTCTGAAGCATCTGTTCGGTTGTTTTTGGCGTTCGGCTGTACCCAATAAAATAGGTCCCGAACTCGCCTTGACCGGGTTTCCCAAAGGGCATGTTGTCACGGAGAATCTTGACCTCTTTGCCATCCTCCACAATCGTGGTCAGGGCATTGTGCGCGGAAGATGGTTTCACCTCATCGCTCAATTCGATATCGGTTAGCTTTTGGCGCCCCACGATCCGCTCTTGCTCTTCCGTAGAGAGGGCGTTCCACCGGGCCATATCGTGCAAATACTTCTGAATAATCACGTAGCTTCCACCCGCAAACGCAGGGTCTTCTCCGGCGACCAGCGCGGCATTCAACGCCGCTGCGCCCCGCGGATTTTCTGTTCCATCCACGAATCCAAGAAGGTCGCGATCGTCGAAGTAGCGGAAGCCGTGGGTCTCGTCCACGGCGGAGACGGCCCCGCCAATCCGCTGCATGATTTGGGTGACCAACTCGAAGCACAAATCCATTCGTTTGGCGCGTAAATGAAACAACAAGTCAGCAGGAGTCGAGACGGCGTGCCGTTCTCCTGCCTTGATCTCGCGAAATGGGTGCAGTTCGGCGGGCCGGGGTTTGCCGAAGAGTGGGTCCCATGCCTCCGATCCGAATGCCGCGACGCACGAGAGGCCTCCTTCGATGCGGCGAAAATCAACGGCCCGGAAAATTCCCGGAAGATCGGCACAGAGCGAGCGCACGGTGGCATAGCTCTCGCGCCCCGGCTTGATGGACATCACAAGGAATATCGCTGCACTGGTGAGCGGCGCAAGAACAGGTTGAGGAGCGGGGATTGTCTCTTCTGCGCCTAATGGGATCATGATAGCGTCACATTTCCCTGAAATATTTGTAACTGCGAATCAGTAATTGCGAATCAAAAGAGGAAAAATTATACGCGATGGCCAAGACGCTCATGCAAGCCGTCTTTCAGCCTGCATGGGATCATTCGACGCGAAGGAATCAACCTACCCTTTTACGTTGATTTTTGAAAAAGACATCACGGCCCGCCCAGAGGTGGGATGCCCCATCAAAGTCGCCGGGCGGAACGTCGTGAAGATCAGCATGTTCTTAATCGGCACCGGCAGATCTTCATGTTGATCCGGATTCGAAAGAATGCGGTAATCCTCCACTCGCCCGTTCGAATCTACATAGGCCTCAATCACCAGTGAGTCTTCCTTAATGCTGTTTACCGGCGTACCGAACGCAGATTGCTGAAACTGCGGCGCGGTCTGGATCACCAACGGAACATCGCTATTGTTTGCCTGCAAGGGCGGAGTCAGGAAGGCCATGAGCACGCCAAAAAGTACGACCGTCGCAGCCAAACCTGCGCTGGCGGGAACCATGAACGCTTGCATGGCGTGACGCAATTGAATTCGCAATGCATGCAAGCGAAGATTCTGCTGTGCTGCTTCCCGCGAAACGGCAAGACGCAACTTCAATTCCAGATCAGCCGGAACTTTGCGTGGCCCCACTTTGGTCAACAACTGCTGCGTCCGCTTTAAACTCACATATGACTGATCGCATGATTCGCATTCCCGTAAATGCTTGGTCAGCCCGAGCATTTCCTTGCCCGTAAGCATTCCGTCAAGATAGGGCGAAAACAAAGATTGGGCCTGAGTACACTTCATGACGCCACCTCAATCCCCGGTTTTGCGGCAAAGCCCGTGGCCGCAGCCCGTTTCGATTTGCGTTCAAGTGGAGACTTCAATCCCAGCTCAGGGCCTGCCTGCCGGACATACTCTACAAGCCGCTGACGTAAAGCTTCTCTTCCGCGCGTGAGCCTCGACTTCACCGTGCCCAGCGATACTTCTGTAATTTCCGCGACCTGCTCATACGACATTTCTTCGATGTCGCGCAAAATCACAGTCGTGCGATAGGGTTCCGGAATTTGCCTCAACTCCTGCTCCACCCGCGCGCGCACTTCTTCATGCGCAAAATTTTCGAATGGCGATTCGCCGCCATCCATCAATTCTTTCAGCGGAAGCGCATAGCCGGATTCATCGGTGGCATTTTCCTGCGTGGGATCAATCGGAGTTTCTTTGGCCTTGTGACGGAACCACCAGCGGCGCCGGTTCGATGCCTCATGCAGTGCGATGCGGTAGATCCATGTCTTCAGGCTGGATTTGCCGTGAAAGTGACGCACGCCGCGAAAGACCTTTAGAAAAACTTCCTGCGTGGTATCGGCGGCATCTGACGGGTCGGACAAAATCCGATACACAAGACTGTAGATGGGTTGGTGGAATTCTTTAATGAGCCAGGCGTAGGCTTCTTCGGATCCCGCTTGCAATTCCGCCACAATGGCAGATTCCTCTGACCGAACTGCAATTGCATTTGCGAGGTCGCCCAAACTGGTTGTTCCCGCCATTACGGTCACCGGACTACCTCCGATTATAGATTCGCGCTGCTCTTTGCGAAACCTTAAAAGTAATGCCCGCTGCGGTCACGCAAGTGATAACGAAACGAACCTACGTTGATATAGACCCCGGGAACCATGCAAGAGTTCCATGTATGCAACTGTTTATTTATCAATTACTTACGATTGCGCGATTTATTGGTTCGGATTGGATGCAGGGGTTGCCGTGGAATTGGCCGCATCAGAAGCCGGCGGTTTGGGCACGGTTTTCTTCTTGGCTGTCTTGCTGGTGGCAGGTTTTTTGGCAGGGGCCGCGTCATCCACAACGGTCTTTTTCACTGGAGTTGCGGGAGTCACCGCTTGCGCTTGTTGCAGCTTCGTTCTTAGATTCGCAATCTCGTTTTCTTTTGTGGAAGCCAAATCTGCCATGCGGTCCGCGAAGGCGCGGCGCGATTGTTCGAGCACATTCAGATCATTGTCGAGAGATTGGAATTCATCTTTTGAGCCGAAGGCTCCCGCGGACTCCGCCACCGAACCAAAGACGTCGTAGAGCGCATCCAGATTCCGATAGAGCTTGAAGGTTGCTCCCAAATTTTCCGGCGAGCTGCGCAAAGTGGAAATCATTTCAGGCAACGCGTCGTGCAGATTGCGCGTGAGCGAATCCACATTGCCTTGGGTTTGCTTGCGCGTGTTCGAGTCCGTTTTCCAGTGTTCAATGCGTAGCTTGCTCAAATCAGCCTGTGACGAGTCGGAGAATTTCTGCAACTGTTCCAATAACTGATTGAGCTGGTTGACCGAAGCATAAGCGACAGGCTCGGCAGACTGTGGCGCCGGTGACTGACCATGGAGCGCGGCCGCAAACGTAAGAACCGCCGCTGATAAACAGCCGAGTGTGCTTTTTCGCTTCATCGGTTAGATTCCATTTAAGAATACTGATTTTCCCCGCTTTGGCAAACTTTCTGAGACGCGGAAGGGCTTCCATCTCAACATGTTTGACGCAGAAGTTTGACTCAGAAAGCTATGTAGGCGAGAATTGATGAGGCCGAATCGTTCACTGGTTCGGCTCCCTTCAAATGTGGGCCTGTGGCGCAGCTGGGAGCGCGCTTCCATGGCATGGAAGAGGTCGTCGGTTCGATCCCGACCAGGTCCACCAAAATTTCCTTAAATTGGCATTGAGCAATTTATTCTCTGATGTGTCTTCTCGGATTCGTCGGTTGAATGACTTTCAGGAATGCCTCGCACTGCGTTCAGGAGCCGCCAGGATGCAAAAATCGAGCGCAAGGCAGGGAATTTTCCCTCCTGCTCACTTCCGCCTTCTCTAATCGCTTATTAACTCGATTTAACTCGCGAATATAAGTCAAACAAAATCAACAAGTTAAGGGCTCAAAATTTACACATTGGTACATCATTGTAAGTACATGAAAACAAGGCATTTCAAACTTCAGGCGGGAAAAATGCCTGCTATCGAAGTATGCCGCGCGTTAAGCGATGCTCTTCTCTGCGGTTTTTTCCCGCAAAATCGTCACGCCCATCTGCTTCAGGTGGAGCAAAGCAGAACGGCGGACTTCGTCGGCGGATTGGCGGCCCAATATTTCATCCTCCAGATCGCAGGATCCGACCGCAAGCGGATCAATCGCGACATCGAAGCCGCGCATCAGCGCCTCGCGGGAAGAGGTTGAAACGCACATGTGCGCATAGAAGCCCGCGATCAATAGGCTGCTAACGCCCAGAGAACGCAGCCATTCTTCAATCGAAGTTCCGGTGAACGCCCCAAATACGTCTTTGGTAAACGATTTTTCCGGGCCGAAACCCGTGGCTTCGCCGAGTCCCGGGGAAAGCTCTGCTCCCCAAGTGCCCGGCATGAACGCGGACGATTCGTTGGGGCGGTTGTGATGGCGAATCCAGGCGATAGGGCGTTTTTCCCGGCGGGCTTGCTCGACGTGCATTTGGATTTGCTTAAGGGCTTCGGCGTGATTGGGAACCGGGCGCTTTCCTTTGGCGGAAAATTCGTTTTGGGCATCAACGACAATAAGAGCTTGCATGATGGAACCTCCTTGTCGAATTAGATTATGGTGATATGCACATATGCTGAAATAATTATTATAATTATTTGATAATTCCGAAATATATTCGGAAACGTGGCTTAAAATAGACCCAATATGGACTTGGACAAAAAAGATTTCGCCCTCATTGATGCCTTGCAGGAAAACGCCTCCCGTCGCCTAGAAGACCTGGCGCATTTGGTAAAGCTTGCGCCTTCGTCTGTGCACGAGCGGCTGCGTAGGCTGGAGAAGGAAAGAGTCATCCGTAAATGGACGATTGATCTCGATGCGTCCGCCGTCGGTTTAGGCGTGACGGCCTTTGTGGGTGTGCGTGCGACGCGGCCCTGTTCTGAATTGCTCGATGGATTGTTGGCAATTTCTTGTATTGAAGAATGTCACTCTGTTGCTGGGCAGTTGGCCATGATGCTAAAAGTGCGCGTCGGCAAAACCGAAGACTTATTGATGTTGACGGAACAGTTACGTCAAATTCCGGGTGTTGAACAGACCGAGGCGACGATCGTGCTGAAGACACAGATAGACCGGCCCATCTTGGTGAGCAAATAGTTGAGCGGGGGCCAAAAAGACCTCGTGGTAAACACGTACGAATGTTGTAGACACCGAGGCCGTATTGGCATATGCTAAGGCATATGCCAAAGCATCTACCAAAGAAGGCCACCGTAAACTTGGAACGTCACGTCAAAGTGTTTCGCAACGGCCGAAACCAGGCGGTCCGGATACCGCGTGAGTTCGAATTTCCCGGTGAAGACGCCGTCATGCGAAAGGACGGCACCCGGCTTATTATCGAGCCCGCTCCCCCGAAGTCCCTCATGGCTGTACTGGCGACCCTGGGGAAGCTGGACGAAGACTTCCCATCCATCCATGACGTCTCGCCGGATCCGGTGAATCTCTGACGCATGCGCTATCTTTTAGATACCAACATCGTGTCTGATCTGGTCCGCAACCCACAAGGAAAAGTGGCAGAGCATATTCGCAAGGTTGGCGAGGGACAAGTGTGTACCAGCATCATAGTCGCGTCCGAACTGCGTTACGGGGCTGCGATGAAAAACTCGCCACGGCTGTCTGCGCAGCTTGAAGCGATACTGGGAGCGTTGGAAGTTCTGCCGTTCGAGGCACCGGCAGATGTAGCTTACGGATTGCTTCGTGCCGGGCTTGAACGTGCAGGCAAACCAATCGGCGGCAATGACATGCTCATTGCCTCGCAGGCGTTGGCACTGGGACACACAATCATCACGGACAACGAAAAAGAATTTGCCAGGGTCGGCGATCTGCGACGTGAGAATTGGCTGCGTTGAACTGTGGCTCCATTTTCTGGTTTTTCTTTTCGTCCTAAACTTTTTCTGGCATAATTGATTGTGCACCCCAGCCTGCACAACTTTCCAAAACAATTTGAGGTGATGAGCAGATGTCGGCAAAGTACGTCTTTGTAACGGGTGGAGTTGTGTCTTCTTTGGGTAAGGGACTGGCGGCGGCTTCGATCGGTTGCCTGCTGGAGAGCCGCGGGTTGAAGGTCAACCTGATGAAGTTCGATCCGTATTTGAACGTTGACCCTGGGACTATGTCGCCCTTTCAGCACGGCGAAGTTTTCGTCACCGACGACGGCGCGGAGACCGATCTCGATCTCGGCCACTACGAACGCTTTACCCACGCAAAGTTGTCGCGCGACAACAACTGGACGACTGGCCGCATTTACGAACAGATCATCGCCAAAGAACGCCGCGGGGATTATTTGGGCAAGACGGTGCAGGTAATTCCGCACGTGACCAATGAAATCAAGACTGCGATGAAGAAAGTCGCACACGATGTGGACGTAGCGATTGTCGAAATTGGCGGCACGGTCGGTGACATTGAATCACTGCCGTTTATGGAAGCTATCCGCCAGATGCGGCAGGAGCTGGGCCGCGAGCACACGCTGTCTATGCACGTTACGCTGGTACCGTTCATCGCAGCTGCGCAGGAATTAAAAACCAAACCCACACAGCACTCGGTGAAAGAATTGCTCAGCATCGGAATTCAGCCCGACATTCTTTTATGCCGGACGGACCGATTTCTTCCCAAGGACATGAAAGGCAAGATCGCGCTGTTTTGTAACGTCGCGGAGGAAGCAGTGATCACGGCAAAAGATGTGGCGTCTATTTACGAAGTGCCGCTGAATTTCGCGGCAGAAGGTGTGGACACGCTAGCCCTCAAGTATCTGCACATCGAAGCCAAAGATCGTGACATGCACAAGTGGGAAGAGCTTGTGCAGCGCGTCTATAACCCGAAAGCTGAAGTCACGATCGGCATCGTCGGCAAGTATGTCGAATACGAAGATTCGTACAAGTCGTTGAAAGAAGCGTTGGTTCACGGCGCGCTGGCGCACAATCTCAAATTGCAGGTGAACTGGATTGAAGCGGAAGGTTTGGAAGCGGGCGGGCGGGCAGCCGAGGAGCAGTTGCAAAATTACGACGGCTTGCTTGTACCCGGCGGTTTCGGCAAGCGCGGCATCGAAGGCATGTTGATCGCGATCCGTTATGCGCGCGAGAAAAAAGTCCCGTACTTTGGAATTTGTCTGGGAATGCAGACTGCATGCATAGAATTTGCCCGCAATGTAGTTGGTCTGGCTGATGCAAATTCCAGCGAATTTAATCCTGCAACACCGCATCGTGTGATTTATAAACTGCGCGAGTTGCGAGGCGTCGAGGAACTTGGCGGTACCATGCGCCTGGGCGCTTGGACGTGCAAAATTGAGCCGAACACGCTGGCTTACAAGATTTATGGCGAATCGGAGATCAGCGAACGCCATCGGCATCGCTATGAATTTAACCGTGAATATGAAGGGCCATTGACGGCGGCGGGATTGCGAATTTCTGGTTCTACGCCGGATGGAACTTACGTAGAAATGGTGGAGTTGCCCGATCATCCCCACTTCATCGGATGCCAGTTTCATCCCGAGTTCAAGTCGAAGCCGCTTGAGCCGCACCCATTGTTTAAGGCGTTTGTTGGCGCGGCATATGAGAGCGGTTTATCGCGGCGTGCAGAGAAAGAGTCGGCTACGGTGGAAATGTTCCACCGGCCTTCGCGGGTTTCGACGCAAGAAAGCTAATCGGGAAACTTCGTTCTTTAGGGGCCCAAAACGTTTGGGCTCCATTCATTTTT